>NZ_JBFTOF010000007.1:0-312062 GCF_056397845.1 Rhizobium sp. 05L419 | reverse complement strand
GCCACTCATGTATCAGTCTCCCCTCAACCGATCTTGATTTTAGTGTCGGACAAAAACGAAAAGGTCGGGATCGCCAGGTTCTGCGGCGCCGGACCCTTACGGATGCGGCCGGCCGTATCATAAACAGAACCATGGCAGGGACAGAACCAGCCGTTATATTCGCCGGCCTGGCCGAGCGGTACGCAGCCGAGATGCGTGCAGGTGCCGATCATGACAATCCAGTTTTCCTTGTCCTTACCGCCCGAGCGGTCGATGCCGGTTGCCTGGGCATCGGGCGCGAGATTGGCGTTGCGCGCAACCGGGTCTTTCAGATCGGACAGGGGAACTCCATCGGCAGCCTTCACTTCCTCAGGCGTACGGTTGCGGATGAAGATCGGCTTGCCGCGCCACTTGGCCGTCAGCGACATGCCGGGCTCAAGGCTGGAAACGTCGACCTCGATGGATGCCAGAGCGAGTGTGGACGCGTCTGGACGCATCTGATCCACAAAAGGCCAGAGGGCAGCAGTCACCCCGACGGCGCCCGCCATGCCGGTGGCGAGATAGAGGAAGTCACGGCGTGTCGGTTCGCTTCCCAATTCTTTTTCTTCATTGTCTGTCGTCACGCCTTTGGACCTCTCAAAAACCTGTTGATGTGCGGATCAAGAAGCCGGGGCTCGGGTGATTTGCGCATGCTGGGCTCGCGCCAGACAGGCCGGCCAGTCTCGTTGATCGGAGTTTCTATGTAGAGCGGAGTCCGGCCGTGATATTTGCGCCACCTCAAGGACAGCGAGCGAAATCGATGTATCCTCTCCGTCGCCGGGCATGCATTCTTTTTGTGCAATCGTTGCTATTCGTGACTGGAACCCTATGATAGCGTTGGTCGTGAGGGAGGTCGTAATGTCTGAACTTGTCCACAAGGATCCGCGTTCGCGGCGTCGGATCGAGTTCTTCATTTTTCTGATATTGGCATTTGGAATCTGGCCGCTGGTCGCAGTGGGCATCGTGGGGGGCTATGGGTTCCTCGTGTGGATGTTCCAGATCGTCTTCGGCCCTCCAGGGCCGCCGGCGTCCATGCACTGAGGGCCGTCATGTCCCAGCCCTCGATCTCGCGACGCCAGCTTCTCTTTGGCCATCGAACTGAGCCGTATGCCGGAATTTGTCCGCCCGGTGCATCCATCGAAACCCTTCTTGAAGCATGTACCGGCTGTGGACAATGCGAAGAGCGATGTCCCACCGACATAATCCGTCTGATCGACGGATTACCTTCGCTGGATTTCATGCAGGGCGAATGCACGTTCTGCGGCGAATGCAAGGAGGCTTGCCCGGAGCCCGTTTTTGCACCTGGCTCAGTGGATCGATTTTCTCATATCGCCATAGTCGGCGACGGCTGTCTCGCAAAGCAGGACGTTGCTTGCCAGTCTTGTGGCGAAGTGTGCCCGCAACAGGCAATTCGGTTCCGCCCGCGCATCGGCGGCCCATTCGTTCCCGACCTTAGTGCTGATCTCTGCAGCGGATGCGGCGCGTGCCTGGCCGTCTGTCCCGTCGGGGCGATCGCGATTGCATCCCGCAACATGGAGATGGCCGATGCATGAGGCTTCATCGCGATATCATATTTCGAGCGCCGTCGTCGCCACGATGCCATGCAGCACCGAGGCCGTGCTGCATGCGCTGGCTGGCATGGAGAATGTTGAAGTTCACGGTCATGCCGGCGGCAAGATCGTGATCGTCATCGAAGGAACTAGCACTGGAATGCTGGGCGATCGTCTCTCGCAGATCTCACTCATGAACGGAGTGATCGCGGCGAATATGGTCTTCGAGCATGTCGAGGAGGAGGCAGAAGAGCATGGCAGTCGAGTTGAAAAGGCGTGACATTCTCAAAGCTCAGGCCGCCGCCATCGCGGCGACGGCAGCAGGCATCACCCTGCCCGCCGAGGCGCAGCCGGTGCCGGGCGGCGTTGGTGCGCTGCAGATAAAATGGTCCAAGGCGCCTTGTCGGTTCTGCGGCACAGGATGCGGTGTCATGGTCGGCGTGAAAGAGGGGCAGGTTGTCGCCACCCACGGCGACATGCAGGCGGAAGTCAACCGCGGCCTAAACTGCATCAAGGGCTACTTCCTTTCCAAGATAATGTACGGCGAGGATCGGCTCCAGACGCCGCTGCTGAGAAAGCGGAACGGCGCTTACGCGAAGGACGGGGAATTTGAACCCATTAGTTGGGGCGAAGCCTTCGATGTCATGGCAGAGCAATGCAAGCGGGTACTGAAGGAAAAGGGGCCGACGGCCGTCGGCATGTTCGGCTCAGGGCAGTGGACGATATTTGAAGGATATGCCGCCACGAAGCTGATGCGGGCGGGCTTCCGCTCGAACAACCTCGATCCAAATGCAAGGCACTGCATGGCCTCGGCCGCCTACGGCTTCATGCGCACTTTCGGCATGGACGAGCCGATGGGCTGCTACGACGATTTCGAGAACGCGGACGCCTTCGTGCTCTGGGGATCGAACATGGCGGAAATGCATCCAATCCTTTGGACGCGCGTTGCCGATCGCAGGCTTGGACAACCCCACGTTCGCGTAGCCGTACTCTCGACCTTCACCCATCGGAGCATGGACCTCGCCGACGTCCCTATCGTCTTCAAGCCAGGGACCGATCTCGCAATCCTAAACTACATCGCCAATCACATCATCGAGACTGGCCGCGTCAACGAGGCTTTTGTCAGGGACCATACCAAGTTCGCCAGGGCCGTCACCGATATCGGCTACGGTCTGCGTCCAGACAATCCAGTCGAAGTCAATGCCGCCAACTCCAAAGATCCCGGCAAGACCGAACCGATGGACTTCGATGCCTTCAAAGAATTCGTCGCCCAGTATACGTTGGAAAAGACATCCGAACTGACAGGCGTGGACCCGGAGTTCCTTGAGCAATTGGCGGAGCTCTACGCCGATCCGGGCCGTAAGGTGATGTCACTATGGACGATGGGGTTCAACCAGCACGTCCGCGGCGTCTGGGCGAACCAGATGGTCTACAACCTGCATCTTCTGACGGGGAAGATCTCCGAACCGGGCAACAGTCCCTTCTCGCTCACCGGCCAGCCATCCGCATGCGGTACAGCCCGCGAGGTAGGAACCTTCGCGCACCGTCTCCCGGCCGACATGGTCGTGACGAACCCAGAGCATCGCAAGCATGCCGAGGAAATCTGGCGCATCCCGCATGGTATCATTCCGGATAAACCTGGCTACCATGCCGTGCAGCAGGATCGAATGCTGAAGGACGGCAAGCTCAATTTCTACTGGGTGCAGGTCAACAACAATGTCCAGGCAGGGGCGAACACCAGCAACGAGACTTGGCAGGGTTATAGAAACCCCGACAACTTCGTCGTCGTTTCGGACGTCTACCCGACGATCACCGCGATGAGCGCAGATCTCATTCTTCCGGCTGCAATGTGGGTCGAAAAGGAAGGCGCTTACGGCAACGCGGAACGACGAACCCATGTCTGGCACCAACTCGTGCAGGCAAAGGGCGAGGCACGATCGGATCTCTGGCAGCTCGTCGAGTTCTCGAAGCGGTTCACCACGGACGAGGTCTGGCCAAAGGACCTTCTCGACGCCAATCCAGAATACCGCGGAAAGACCCTGTTCGACGTGCTGTTTAAGAACGGAGAGGTCGATCGGTTCCCGCTGAGCGAGATCAACGCGGAGTACGAAAACGCCGAAGCCAAGGATTTTGGCTTCTACATTCAGAAAGGCCTATTCGAAGAATACGCCTCGTTCGGGCGCGGCCATGGCCACGATCTTGCGCCCTATGACATGTATCATGAAGTGCGTGGCCTGCGGTGGCCGGTCGTCAACGGTCAGGAAACCCGATGGAGATACCGCGAAGGCTACGATCCCTATGTGAAGCCAGGCGAAGGCGTCAGATTCTACGGCCAGCCCGACGGCAAGGCGGTAATCTTGGCCGCGCCTTACGAGCCGCCCGCTGAATCTCCGGACGACGAGTTCGATTTCTGGCTTGTTACGGGTCGCGTCCTCGAACACTGGCATTCCGGATCGATGACAATGCGGGTGCCGGAGCTCTATCGAGCGTTTCCCGGTGCCCGATGTTTCATGAACGCCGAGGACGCACGCAAGCGCGGCATCAACCAGGGCGCCGAAGTGCGTATCGTTTCCCGACGTGGCGAAATCCGCTCCCGTATCGATATCCGGGGCCGAAACCGAATGCCCTCTGGGGTGATTTTCGTCCCTTGGTTCGACGCGAGCCAGTTGATCAACAAGGTCACGCTCGACGCCACCGATCCCATCTCCAAACAGACGGATTTCAAAAAATGCGCGGTCAAGATTCTTCCCGCCGTCTAAGGCGACCGGAATGGCAGGTGCTAGCTGCGGGTCTTATCGTATTTCTCGCTACGGCCGCCCTTGGGCAGGTCGTGCAACAGAGTGCCCCTCAGCTGCAGGGGCCGACACCTTCGATGGCGACAGGGGCGGCCAAGCCCCTGCCGAAGTGGATCATTGACGACAAGCGCAAAATGCGCGCCTATCCGGACCAACCACCAATCATCCCGCATTCCATCGAAGGCTACGAGCTGTCGGTCAACGCCAATCGTTGCCTCTCCTGTCACAAGCGGGAGTTCACACAAGACAGCGGAGCCCCGATGATAAGTGTCACGCACTACATGACCCGTGATGGCCAGATGCTGGCGGACGTCTCTCCCCGTCGCTACTTCTGTACCGCCTGCCATGTTCCACAGGCGGACACTCAGCCGCTGGTCCGCAGCGAGTTCAAGGATATGAGCGAGCTGGGCTTTAGGCCTGCCGGAAGCGAGTGACAGCATGATCGCGTGGGTCAAAAAAGCTATTCGATGGGCGTGGTCGATCCTGACGACGCCTGCGGCGACAATCGGTCTAGGCGTCCTGACGCTTGGCGGTTTCGTCGGCGGCGTCATGTTCTGGGGCGCGTTCAACACCGCGCTGGAAATCACCAACACCGAGAAGTTCTGCACCTCCTGTCACGAAATGCACGACAACGTGTACCAGGAGCTGTCCCGCACCATCCATTTTTCAAATCGCTCAGGAGTTCGGGCCTCCTGTCCGGACTGCCACGTGCCACATCAGTGGACGGACAAGATCGCACGCAAGATGCAGGCCTCCAAGGAGGTGTGGGGCAAAATATTCGGCACGATCAATACCCGTCCCAAGTTTCTGGAGAAGCGGCTGGAGCTGGCTCAGCACGAATGGGCGCGCATGAAGGCGAACGACAGCCTTGAGTGTCGTAACTGCCATTCCTCAGTGGCGATGGATCTTCAAAAGCAGACGCAGCGCGCCGCCGAGATACACACCCGATATCTTCTGTCTGGTCAGGCTACCTGCATCGACTGTCATAAAGGTATCGCCCATGAACTCCCGAACATGGAAGGTGTCGATCCCGGCTGGAAGATCCCGAAGGAACTGGAGGGCAAAAAAATGGTGAATGCGACCCCCATAGACGACCTTCAGGACGCAATCGCCAAGGCGCACATGTTTTCGGTTGAAGCGACCGAGTAGCTCGGTCGCCACGAGTTTCAAGCCGTCACCTGGACTGTATCATGAGCCATAGTCCACGACCTTCTCGTCGGCCGCCTGCGGCTCTGTTAACGGACCGAGGTGCGTCGCGCCAGATTGTAGGCGGTCGATATGTCGCTCACGACCCTGCGAACACCTCCGACGCCCTCGGCCGCGACCTTGGCGGCTTCACGTTTCGCAGAGCTCTCCAGCTTTCCCCTCAGGGTCACGACGCCATTGGAGACAGTCGCCTTGACAACTTGATGGGTCAGCCCGAGCTCCATCTGCAGGCGGCTTCGCACAGCCGTCGATATGGCGTCGTCGCCAACTGGTATTATGTCGTTTGCAAGCATCGAATCTGCCTCTTTTGTCCACGACGCCATTAAACAGGCGGGTCGAGGCTCTGCGTTGACCCAGATCAAACAACAGCGACGTCTGTAGTGAGCGCGGGAAGTGCACCGACAACTGAAATGAGGCACGCGAGGTGTCCTCGCGTCTTTTACGCATCCACCTTCAGCCCGGATAGGTCGTGCATCGCCACGTTGACCCAGTACTCGACGCCAATCGGGATTGCTTTGTCGTTGAAATTTTAGAGGGGAGTATGGAGCTGATGGAACGTGCCGTCCGGCTCGCAACCGTTGCCAATCCAGAGGAATGCGCCGGGACGCACGTCCATCATGTTAGCCAAATCATGGACAAGTCAGAAGCGGGTGTCGGCCATGCCACACAAGAGGATCGGCGCTGCACGGCGCCGCTTTATAGGTCTAGCAAGGACCGAACCCAATCCCTTTCGAAATCGCTCAAGCGACCGGCATCGGTCGAGGCGGCGACTGACATGCGCTCGACTAAACTTTCCCTATCGTCGCACGCCAAATAAAACCGCTCCGCGATCTGTATTGGGATTGCCTCCACCTCGCGGTTTTTCAGTTCCTTCGGGCAAAACCATCAACCCAGTCCCTGGAGAAAGAGTCCATAGGCGGCTTGCGGACAACGGGCGCGAACATACAGTTCGATCAGAGATCTGATCTGCGTTAATCCGTATTCGCATGCGCGTAGGGACTTGAAGATCATTCGAAGGCAAGGTCGTCACGCTTGCGGGACCTGTCGAATTCCTTAAAAAAGAGCCCATTTGTTTAGCCTTGCGGAGCTCGTCGGGCAGATGTGCAGCGTGGTTGGGCCATGACGCCCGAAGAGATCGACATGGCTGCAAAATACTATGCTAACAAGCCGCCACCGAGCCTCGTGGCGGAGTAGCCTCCGGCTCGCCGGCGCTGCGTCTCTGCATCACGCCGCCTCGGTCTCAGCGATACCAGCTTCCTGGCGATCACCATTTTCCGCCATCGCCCTCTTCATCAGGTTCATGATTTCACGCTCGGATCGAATATGACGACGCATGGAGCCGAAGAACGAGCGAAGCTGATATCCCACGGCATCCCAAGAAAACCTGCATGTCCCCTCCTGCAGAGACAGGAGCGTTTCGACGACCTCTTGTGCGGCGTCGTGGTCAAGGAGCCGACTTGTTCTTCGGCGTTCGTCCGCTTCCGCGAACTCGTCGCCGTTCATGATCAGCCCAAGTCCCGTAGAAACCAGTCGTTCCTCAAGTTGATGGCTGGTGACGAGCAGAGGGATGAGTCCGATGGTGATCGTATCGCAAAGCCTCTCGTCGACATGGCAGGGCAGAAAGTCTGCGATCGCCTCGAGAAGGTCGCACCATGCTATGAGCTGACCGTAGCAGGCCTCAAGCTCCGAAAAAATATCAGGTCTTAGATTTATCATGTCCTACCTTTGCAAGAACAGGCTGGCAGCGATCGCGATTGCAGCGATAACGGCGGATACGACGCCGGTTCTTTGGAGGACGCCCATGCGGTAGAGCGTTATCGCGAATACCACGATAACCGGGGTCGCTATCGAAAGTCCTATCTGTGCGTCCGTCATCTGGGTCTCCTATCGCCGTGACTATAGGAACGTCGAACGAGGTGTTCTTTGCGTTCGATCAAAGACGGGGTGTCGGTGCGTAAATAGTTTCGCGGCCATGACGGCGATCATTTCGACAGATAAAGACGCTTGCGCGGTAGAACCATCCGACGACGACCTACTCACGTGGATTCTGGCCTGGAGCGAGCTTGTTGCATTCGCGGCCCTGTTGACGGCATTCGTCGTCGCGTCGTGGCTGCAGCCCGGAGAGTTCGCAGCCGGCAAGGCCAGGCTCCATCCGATCCTACCTGTTATCAACACGATAGTGCTGCTCGTGAGCGGCTGGTTTGCCGCGGCGGCGGCAAACCAGAGCGGACCTCGACAGCGACTGGGGCTGCTGGCGTCGTCGTTTGGTGGCCTCGTGTTCTTGAGCCTGAAGATCTATGAGTATTGGCTGGAAGGCGCCTCGCTAGTTTCAACAGACGTCTTCGCGCAGCTCTACATCCTTCTCACTGGCTTTCATTTGGCTMATGTCGCCTTTGGATCGCTAGTGCTCCTTCTCGTGGCCAAATTCCCTTCGCGTCAGAACGTGCACCTGATCACGACGCTCTGGCACGTGATCGACATTGTGTGGCTTGTCATGTTTCCGGTGGTCTATTTGCTATGAGCAAGACAAGACAGAATACCGTCAATCCGCAGCGTGCACYGTTCTACCTGATGATTCTGACGCTCAGTATCTTCGCAGTGTCGGCGCTCCTTCCCAACACGTCGGCGAAACCGGCCGCAACGGTCACGGTCGCCACGCTCGCCTTTCTGAAAGTGCGCCTCGTCGCCCTCGACTTCCTCGGCCTGCGACTGAATCGCTCACGAACGAGACCCGCATTGATCGCCTGGGCGGCCGCCGTGCTTCTGATCGCCTTGATGAAGGTCTTCGTATCTTCGGCTGTCTTTGCGAATTGACAAAGACCCGTTTGGCGATTTCGACCATCTAGGTCGTCGCGAGCCACTGGCTCGGTTTCCGACGTCACGGCGTATCCGCCACTGACACGAAAGGACAATCAATGGCTGAACGCCTAACAAAAACCGCGGCCCGAAACGTGTTCTACGGCGGGTCGGCCTTCTTCTTCGCGATCTTCGTGGGCCTCACGGCTCACAGCCACTACTATATTCGAACCGTCTCCACCGACGAGACCACGCTTACGGAAGGCGTGGCGAGAGGCAAGCATATCTGGGAGAAGAACTCCTGCATCAACTGCCACACGTTGGACGGCGAAGGCGCCTACTTCGCCCCCGAACTGTCCAACGTGTGGATTCGCTGGGGCGGAGACAAGGATCCCTCAAGTGCTCGCGACGCGCTGCATGCCTGGATGGCCGCGCAGCCTTCAGGGATCGAGGGCCGGAGGCAGATGCCTCAGTTCAACCTGACCGACCAAGAAGTGGATGATCTCGCGGATTTCCTCCAGTGGGTCAGCAAGATGAAGACGCAGAACTGGCCGCCAAACCAAGCCGGCTGAGGGGCGAGAGGATTAACCAATGAAATACAAGACACAAAGCGTCGCCATGCTCTACTTTTACGGAGCACTCGGCCTTTTCATGGCGCAGCTCCTGTTCGGCGTGTTGGCCGGCACGATCTACGTGCTACCGAACACCCTGTCCGTCGAGCTGCCGTTCAACATCGTCCGTATGATCCATACGAACGCACTCATCGTGTGGCTGCTCATGGGGTTTATGGGCACGACCTACTTCCTTCTTCCGGAAGAGTGCGAGACGGAACTCTATAGCCGAAAGCTGGCTATCGCCCAGTTCTGGATCTTCCTCGTCGCCGCAGCGGTCGCTGTCGTCGGCTACCTCTTCCATATTCATGAGGGCCGCGAATTCCTTGAGCAGCCGTTTGCAATCAAGGTCGGCATCGTCATCGTTGCGCTGATGTTTCTCTTCAACGTCACCATGACCGCGCTGAAGGGACGAAAGACGACGATCACCAACATTTTGCTGTTCGGTCTCTGGGGCGTGGCGATCTTCTTCCTTTTCGCCTTCTACAACCCGATCAATCTGGCTCTGGACAAGATGTACTGGTGGTACGTGGTGCATTTGTGGGTCGAAGGCGTCTGGGAACTGATCATGGCGTCCGTCCTTGCCTTCCTGATGATCAAGCTCAACGGTATCGATCGGGAAGTCGTCGAAAAGTGGCTCTATGTCATCGTAGGCCTGGCTCTCTTCTCTGGCATCCTCGGCACGGGCCACCACTATTACTGGATCGGTGCTCCAGGATACTGGCAGTGGATCGGCTCGCTCTTCTCGACGCTGGAAGTCGCTCCGTTCTTCACCATGGTCGTCTTCACCTTCGTCATGACATGGCGCGCAGGAAGAAAGCATGAGAACAAGGCCGCGCTCCTGTGGTCGATCGGCTGCTCGGTTATGGCCTTCTTCGGCGCGGGCGTCTGGGGCTTCCTGCACACGCTTTCGTCGGTGAACTACTATACCCACGGCACGCAGGTCACCGCTGCGCACGGCCACCTCGCCTTCTTCGGCGCCTATGTGATGCTGAACCTTGCCGCGATGGCCTACGCGATCCCGCAGATCAAGGGCCGCGCACCTTACAACCAATGGCTCTCGATTAGCAGTTTCTGGATCATGTGCGGCGCCATGTCAGTCATGACCTTCGCGCTTACATTCGCCGGCATCATCCAGGTCCATCTGCAGAGAGTGCTCGGGCAATCCTACATGGAGGTCCAGGACCAGCTCAGCATGTTCTACTGGGTCAGACTAGGCTCCGGGATCTTCGTGTTCGTAAGCGCAATCATGTTCATCTGGTCGGTACTCGTCCCCGGACGGAGCCGCGTAGCCAACGTAGTAGCCCAGCCCGCCGAATAGGCGGGCTCCCCTCGGAGATCTGATATGACGATAGCTCTCAAATCCCCTCTCAATCCAAACATGGAAATCCCGCATTACACCGCCAATGGCAACGAATGCGCTCTTTTCGAAAGCGCATGGGCACGGCAACTCCCCGTCCTCCTGAAAGGGCCGACTGGGTGCGGAAAGACCAGATTCGTCCATCACATGGCTGCTCGTCTTGGCCTCCCGGTTTCAACCGTGTCCTGCCACGACGACCTCACAGCGGCCGACCTGACAGGTCGATATCTGCTGAAGGGCGGCGAAACCGTATGGGTCGACGGGCCGTTGACTCGCGCTGTACGCAACGGAGGAGTCTGCTACCTCGATGAAATCGTCGAGGCACGCAAGGACGTGGCCGTGGTTCTCCATCCGCTCACAGACGACCGCCGAATCCTTCCGTTGGAAAAAACCGGCGAGCTTCTGGATGCTCAGCCGGGCTTCATGGTCGTCGTTTCCTACAACCCTGGCTACCAGAACCTGATGAAGGCGCTGAAGCCCAGCACCAGGCAGCGTTTCGTATCCATCGAGTTCGATTTCCTTCCTCGAGATCAGGAGATCGTGACGGTCTCGTTCGAAAGCGGACTGCAGGAAAGCAAAGTGGCCCCGCTCGTGGATCTTGCGCGTCGTCTCCGGGTCCTGAAGGGGCAAGATCTCGAAGAAGGTGTCTCCACACGCCTCCTCATCTACTGCGCGACCCTGATCGACGCAGGATTGCCGACTGCCGAGGCCGTGCGGGCGGCGATCATCGAGCCCCTCACGGACGAACCCGATGTTAAAGCCGCCTTGGTGGAAATCGCCAAGGCGACGTTTGGATAGGTGAACCATGCTCGAATTTCTGGAACTTGAAGAGACTGTCGGGCGCGCATGGCACCGCTTTGTCGGCGACACTAGCTCTTGGCCGAGGCACCCGGAGCATGGCGTGCATTTGGCGGATATCAAGTCTCAACTCGCCGTCTGCTTTCGGGCGTTCGGCGGGGCATCCACCTTGCAGATCCAGAAAGCGCGGCAGAAGACGTCCCTCCACCGTCTCCGCTTCCGCCAGGTCGTCGGTCTCGGAGAAGAGCGGAGCGACCACCCAACGTGGGACGGTTCGGCCATTCACCTTCCAGCAGTCATCGATATGTTCGAGGATCGCTCACTCAACAGGGAGCTGTTTTTCTGGCTCGCCGCATACATCGCGGTCGCCCCGGCTTCGGAACGGTCGACGAGCGATCCTGCGGCTGCAGACATCGCTAGAATTGAAACAGGTCGCGAAAATTCCGCCCGCGTTGTCGCGATTTTTCCTGGCATGAGAGAGCGATACGCCCGCCTCGCCCATGCCATGCTCGGCTGCCGTACGCGTGGTAAACTTCCAAGCGTCGAAAAGCGGATCGAGGAGTTCGTCTGCACCGCGCTTTCCTTTCCCCTGGAGCACCCACTCCCCGACAATTCGCGACCCGCGATCCATGCGGCGCCTCCGGGTTACCTTCCAATGCTCTCTCTTCCAATCTGGCCGGACTTCGCCGGAAAGGCGGAATGTGAGCCGTCTGATCGTGATGACCTCCCGTCGAAAGGCAACGACGGCAAAGCCAACAGCTCGTCGCATGAGGCCAAGCGAAAGAAAGACGCCAGCGATAGGAAGCGCGATCCGTTCATTTTGAACCGTTTTGAGAAAATTCTCGCGATGGCGGAGATGGTCAATGTCGATCGTCCCACGGATGACCGCGAGGAAGAAGACAGCAGTGCCGCCGAGGAACTTGACGAAATCACCCTGAGTGAGACGAAGGAGCGCCCAAAGTCGAAGTTCCATTTCGATTTGGACCTTTCACCCGAAGCCTTCGATCCGTCGCGGATAAAGGCCGAACTGACGTACCCGGAATGGAACTTTCGAAAGCAGGAGTATCTAAAGGACCATTGCCGCGTCGTAGTTGGAATTGCCTCGGAAGAGAAAGAGAAGTCGATCGCAATCGATCAGGCAGTTGTCCGCAAAGTTAGACGTCAGTTTGAAACGTTGCGGCCGAAGCGAGAAATCCGCAGAGCACAGTTGGATGGCGATGAACTCGACGTCGAAGCTGTCGTCCGCTCGCGCGTGGATTTGGTCGCAACCGGGCAACCAGACGACCGCATTTATGAGTGCGCCCGCCCCGCGGCACACGAGCTGGCAACGTCCATATTGGTCGACGTATCGCTGTCGACCGACTCCTGGGTCGACAACAGAAGGGTGCTCGACGTGGAGATGCAGGCGCTGGACGTATTGGCACGCGGTCTCGACGCCTGCGGCGATCGGTTTTCAATCAACACATTCACGTCGCGTCGTCGAGACTGGATCCGGATCGACACGGTCAAGGGCTTCAGCGAGAGGTTATCGCAAACCGTCGCAAGGCGCATCACCAACCTGAAGCCGGGCTACTACACCCGCATGGGGGCAGCCATCCGCCATACATCGAAGCAGCTTGACGAGCAGGGTGCACGAAAACGGCTGCTGCTGATCCTGACTGATGGAAAGCCGAACGACGTCGACCACTACGAGGGCAGGTTCGCCCTTGAGGATTGCCGCAAAGCGGTCATGGAAGCGCGCGGCAAGGGACAGGCGGTCTTCGCCGTCACCGTCGATCATAATGCGGGCGACTACCTTCCTGCCATCTTCGGCCGGGCGGGGTTCGCCCTCGTGTCGGGTATCGCCAAGCTTCCTAGCGCACTTCCGGCGATTTATCGCAATTTGACGAAGTGAGCGTTCAGGCACCAAGGAACGCACCAGGAGCCAATCGCATCTCTAAAGCCACACCTTACCCCAGCGCCTGACTGGCAAGGCCGAAGGTGGTCCATGTCTCGACATCTGCGGACGAATATTCGTCGAGTGAACGACCTAAAGACATCGTGGTGACGGTATCGAAAATCGGCAGTCCCGAACGACTAAGAAACGCCGAGAATGTGCCGCAGCCACTGTAGGTGTCGAGGCGCAGGAATTTTCCTGCGTGGTTTTCTAAGTGTGGACGCACCACGGAGATCGCGTCGTCGTCACAGGGTGCGACGACCGGTCCGACGACATGGCCACGGCCAAAGCGCCGACACAGGGCGAAGGCCACGAGTGCATCCTCTCTGAACATCCCGAAACCTTGCGATTGATCCCACAGCTTCTCGATGACGGCTGCGCGTGCAACGCCGAAAGACAGCGCATCAAGCGCAATCGCGGCATCCAGATCGGCGCGCGCCAGTGGTCGGACTTCGCAGCGATCCGGAATGGCATATGGCCCTCCCGGCAGGCGCGCTTGGCCCTGGCACTGGAAGACTTTCTTTTCCGTGCGGAAATCGAGCGACATATAGAGCCGGCGTGCTGCACGCGTGGCATTCAGGCGAAAATCTCTTCCGTCGCATTCGCGCATGACCTTCTGCATCAACCAATGGCCGGCGCCGTTGGCCTGCAATCGCGGTGACGTGATCACCATACCGATGGTGGCCATGCCCTCGCCCTGCGGAAACCACATGGCCGATCCCATCACCCTGCCAATCTCATCGAGCGCGACGATCCCACTGCCCGTTTCCCGAAGGAACTGCCAATCCTCGGCACGATGTGGCCAGCCAACGGCGATGGACAGGGAATGCAATTGCTGAAGATCGGCGTCGTTCATATCTCCGATCTTCAGTTCAAATGTATCAACCGTCAGAGAACCCGGTGAAGAAGAAACCAAAACACGGCTCCCGCAATGCCTTTGAAAAAAAATTGACGGTCGCCCTCGTGCAACGCCGCCCGCTGCAGGAAGACTAGAGCATTGACCGCCATACAATCCTCTTTAGAAGGCGTTGTAAACGCAACAATCAGCCAAACCGAGCCCGCCTTTGGCACACATCGAACAGCCACGCCACTATCCTGCGACATGAAAGCGGACGCCGCCACTCGGCTCTCTCGCACACGTCTGCCAGATGGTTGCGAGTAGGCAGTTTCGGATCTCCGCCGATGACGGCCGCAGACGGGAGAAGACGATGACCGTTACAGACATACTCGAGCGGCTGATTGCCTTTCCCTCGATCGTTGGCACGCCAAACGGCAATATCGTCGACTGGATCCGATCGTATCTCGAAGGCCACGGCGCCAGGGTCGTGGTGCTGGCCGGCCCCGAGGGGGATCGGTCAAACCTGTTTGCGACGTTCGGTCCATCAGATCGGTCCGGCTATATCCTCTCGGGCCACATGGATGTCGTGCCCGCCAAAGAGCCCGGATGGACTTCCGGTCCCTTTCAGCTCCGCCAAGTCGGCGAACGTCTCTACGGCCGCGGATCCTCGGACATGAAGGGTTTCCTGGCCGCCTGCCTGGCAGCAGCACCTGCATTGGCCGGCCGCAAGCTCACGCAACCTGTGCACCTTGCCTTCTCCTACGACGAAGAAGCCGGCTGTCGCGGCGTGCCGCATCTCATCGCCCGCGTGCCGGACCTCTGTGCCCCGCCGGCAGGTGCAATCATCGGCGAACCGAGCAAGATGCAAGCCATCCTTGCGCACAAGGGCAAGGCCGCCGCCCGGGTGACAATGCGCGGGCGTGCCGGGCATTCCTCACGGCCCGATCTCGGCATCAACGCGATCCACGCCATGGCCGGCATCCTATCGGCCGCGGTCGCCAATGCCCGAGACCTGGCGGAAGGTCCGTTCGACCCGACATTCGAACCGCCTTATTCATCGCTGCAGATCGGCGTTATCACGGGCGGCCAGGCGGTGAACATCATTCCGGATCTCTGCGAAGTGGAATTCGAGGCCCGTGCCATTGCCGGTGTCGATCCCCTCGCCCTGCTGGCACCGATCCGGCAGCAGCTCGATGTGCTGATCGCCGCCGGCGCCGATGCGACCTGGACCGAAATGAGCGCCTACCCGGCCCTGTCGCTACCCGAAACCGCCGCGCTGGCTCGGCTGCTGGAAGAACTCAGCGGACATCCGCTGATCGGAGCCGTGAGCTATGGCACCGAAGCAGGCCTCTACCAGGCTGCCGGCATCGATTCCATCATCTGCGGCCCCGGCGATATCGACCGGGCCCATAAGCCGGACGAATACATACTGACAAGCGAACTCGCTGCCTGCCAGGCAATGATCGAAGCACTCGGCGCCCGTTGCTCACGCTGACATCATACAATCGAATGGATCTTCCGGCATGACCTTCCTCTTCAATTCCGATGCCAAACGCGGTGCGATCTTCGCCGAAGCCTTTGCGCGAGACCTGCAGGATGTCGCCTTCTCCATGGATCCGAACGGGGTCGATCCGGACGCAGTTCGCTATATCCTGACCTGGACGGTGCCGGAAACCATCGCGCGCTACCGCAATCTCGAGGTCATCTTTTCCATCGGCGCGGGCGTGGACCAATTCAGCCTCGATGCCATTCCGGCGCATGTTCAGGTCGTGCGCATGGTCGATCCGTCGATCGTGCGGATGATGCAGGAATATGTGACGCTGTCGGTGCTTGTCCTGCACCGCAGTCTGCCTGCCTATCTCGAACAGCAGAGACAGCACATCTGGTCGGCATTGCCGCAAACACAGGCCGGTGCGCGGCAGGTCGGTATCCTTGGTCTCGGGATGCTTGGCAGCGCTGCGCTGGATGCGCTGAAGCCCTTCGGCTTCCGGCTCGCCGGCTGGAGCCGCTCTGCACGTCAGATCGACGGGGTTGCCTGCCATCATGGAGAAGCCGGCTTGAAGGCGATGCTCGCCGACACCGATATTCTCGTCTGCCTGCTGCCGCTGACCGACGAGACGCGCGGCTTTCTCGATGCCGGGCTGTTTTCTACCCTGCCGGCCGGTGCGGCGCTGGTCCATACCGGCCGCGGGCCGCAGCTCGATCACAGGGCCCTGATCGCCGCGCTGGACAGCAGCCATCTCAGCGGCGCGATCATCGACGTGACCGACCCCGAGCCGCTGCCTGCCGGACATGCTTTCTGGGATCACCCGAAGATATTGCTGACGCCGCATATTGCCAGCGTCACGCAACCGAACTCGGCCGCTGTGGCCGTCATCGACAACATCAAACGCCATCTCTCCGGGCTCGACCCCATCGGTTTGGTGGACCGTGCCCGCGGCTACTGAAACGCAAAGACAAGGAAAAGCATCTTGCTTCTGAAAACCATCGATACCAATCCGACCACATCACCACGCGAATCCAAGGCTCTGCCCGAGCGGCTGCTCGCTGGTGATCCTTCGTTCAAGACCTGGGCACAGGATGTTGCCAAGGGCGATTCCGTTCATACCGGCGTCTGGGAAGCGACACCCGGCGAGACCCGTTCGATCAAGGGCGAGACTTTCGAGTTCTGCCACATCATCTCCGGCGTCGTCGAAATCACGCAGGAAGGCGGCACGCCCGTCATCTATAAGGCTGGCGACAGCTTTGTGATGAAGCCCGGCTTCGTTGGCATCTGGAAGACGATCGAGACCGTCCGCAAGATTTACGTGACCATCTCCTGATCTTATGAGACCACCGGCGGCCGCTAAAAACGCGGCCCCGGCCCGCATCGCATGTCGGAAACGACTTCATCGTGCCACACCGCCACGCACCGCAGTGTGTGGCCATCGCCTCCCCCAAAGAAGCAGACCGCCAGAACCTGCGTGAATTGCCTCTCGATCGGGCATCAGGATCGCGGCTGAGCCGGCAAAAACGACACTGTCCCCATATCATAACCTGATGTTATGGATCTCGCATAAACATTGCGTGGTGAAACCGGTCGGCGCGCAGCATCCTTGATCCGCACGACAGGAGAACGGGTATGGCATACAGAGTGGGAGTGGATGTTGGCGGGTCCTTTACGGATTTCGCTGTCCTCGACGATCAGACAAACGCGCTTTCGACGCTGAAGGTGTTCTCGCGGCCGGACGCACCCGGCGAAGAGATCCTGCTGGCGCTGGAACTGCTGGCCGCCCGCGACAATATCGACCCTGCCGACATCGTCTATTTCACTCACGGAACCACGGTCGGCGTCAACACGGTCATCCAGCGCAATGGTCATGACATCGCGCTGTTCACGACGCAGAACTTCGAGGAAGTGCTGGAGGTCGCCCGCCTCAAGATCCCGCAGATCCACAATCTCTATTCGGTCCGCCCTGCCCCGCTTATCTCGCGCGACCGGGTGTTCGGCATTGCCGAACGTACCCTGGCGACAGGTGCCATCCAGACATCGCCGCAGCATAGCGACGTCGCGCGTGCCGTCGAGGCCGCCCTGGCCGCCGGCTGCAAGGGCATCGTCCTGTCCTTCCTGAATTCCTATCGCAATCCCGAGAACGAACAGGCCGTCGCGGCAATGATCGCGCAGATAGCTCCCGGTCTGCCGGTCGTCTCCTCGGCCGAGACCTGGCCGGTGATCCGCGAGTTTGAGCGGACCATAACCGCCGTCATCAGCGGCTACGTGCAGCCGCGCGTCTCCCACTATCTCGACCGCTTCGAGACGGTGCTGCGCGGCAAAGGCGTCGCCTGCCCGTTGCTGATCACCAAGACCAATGGCGGTGTCATGGGCATCGATCAGGCCCGGCAAGAATGTGTGCAAATGATCCTGTCTGGCACCGCATCCGGTGTCATCGGGGCCAGCTATCTGGCCAAGACCAGCGGCTTCGATCGAATCATGAGCCTCGATATCGGCGGCACCAGCGCCGACGTTGCCGTCATCGTCGATGGCGAAGCGCAGTATGGCACCGGCGAACTGATCGGCGACTTTCAGATCCATGTCCCCTCGGTATCGGTAAGCTCCGTCGGCCAGGGCGGTGGTTCGGTGGCGTGGCTGGACGGGCTTGGGCTACTGCAGGTCGGGCCGGAAAGCGCCGGCTCAACGCCAGGGCCTGCCTGCTACGGACGCGGCGGCCAGAAGCCGACCATTACCGACGCGATGGCAGCCTCCAACCTGATTGGCCACATGCCGCTTGGTTATGGCGCAGTCAGCGTCGATCACCAAGCAGCCAAGGCCGCTCTGGCACCGCTGGCGAAAAGCCTCGAGACCAGCATCGAGGAATTGGCGGGCAACCTCATCGAAATCTCGGTATCGGGTATGTATGCCGAGGTCAGCGCGCTGGTATCACGCTACGCAATCGATCCCCGCGAGTTCCACCTGTTTGCCTTTGGCGGCGCCGGCGCGATGCTCGCCTGCTTCCTCGCACGAGAGCTCGACATGAAGGGCGTCGTCGTTCCCCCGACACCCGGTGTCGTCTCGGCGCTCGGCGGGCTGATCGCCGACCTGAAGAACGATTTCATCCGGACTGCCTATTGCGAAGTCACGGAAGAGACACTGCCGGACCTTGCGATCTCGCTTGGCGATCTCGAGGACAGAGCCCGGATCTGGTTGCGGTCACAGGGTCATCAAGGCGAGGGCGGGATCCGGCTTTCCGCCGACATGCGGTATCTCGGGCAGTCCTTCGAAATCGAGACGCCATTGCGGCCGGAGTGGCTGAAGAGCGGCAACGCGCACGCTGTATCGGGTGCGTTCCACGAGGAACATGCACGGCTCTACGGCCATGCAGACGAGACCGCGGCCGTGCAGATGGTCAATCTGCGCCTGGTGATATCAGGGGCAACGCAGAAACCGCAGCTGCCGGAGGTGAGAACCGCCGAAGCACCAGCAAAGCCACGCTTCGAGGTCGAGGCCTGGTTTGGCGGTAAGCCTGCCGCCACCGCCGTCTACCACCGCAACGATCTCGCAGCCAGCCATCATTTCCATGGGCCGGCGATCGTCGCGCAGGACGATACCACCACCGTCGTGCCTCCCGAATTCGATGTGACTGTCGATCGCTTCGGCAATCTCGTCATCGCCCGACAGGAGATTTGAGCATGGCCATTGACCGCCGCAATCTGAAAGTGCTCGCCAACTTCTGCTCGGCTGCCGCCGACGCCATGGCGTTCACTCTGATGCGCACCGCGCACTCCGCCTTCGTCAAGGAGACTGAGGACTTTTCCTGCCAGATCGTCACGCGCGAAGGACTGGCCTTTGCCAATCCTCGGCAGTTCGGGGCGCCGTGGTATAGCGGCATCGACTATGCGCCGCTGTTGTCGATGTTCGACGATTATGCCGAAGGCGACATCTGCCTGACCAACGACCCCTATAGCGGCTTTGTTGCCACGCATTCGCCGGATATCCATGTCTGGAAGCCAGTGTTCTTCGAGGGCAGGATCGCCTGCTTCGTCGTCGGCCATATCCACAATACCGATGTCGGTGGCGCCGTCCCGGCCTCGCTGTCGCGTTCGCTCAGGGAGATCGAGCAGGAGGGCCTGCGCATTCCGCCGGTCAAGCTGGTCCAGAACGGCGTGATCAACCGCTTTGTCGAGGAGATGATCCGCGTCAATGTCCGGCTTCCGGATCAAAACCTCGGCGACCTGCACGCCCAGATCGCCTCGCTGAATGTCGGTGAGCGCAAGATCGGCGACATTATCCGCCGCTTCGGCTTCGATGCGTTCATGGAAGGCGTCGACCAGATCCTCGACTATGCCGAGGCACAGACCCGGCAGATCCTGTCGGGCGTGCCCGACGGTGATTACTTCTTTGCCGACTATGCCGACGAGGACGCCGTCAGCGGCAAGCCCTGCCGCGTGGCGCTGACGCTGAAGATCCGCGGTGACGAGGTCATCCTCGACTATACCGGATCCGACCCGCAACTCGGATCGTCACTTAACATGCCGACCGGAGGGCGCGAGCGCCATCCGCTGGTGATGGTTGGTCTGACCTATGTTCTCTACACGCTCGACAACAGCCTGCTGCTAAACGCCGGCACGCTGCGCCCTGCCCGCGCCGTGCTGCCGGAAGGCACGATCGTCAACTGCACGCGTCCGGCTGCGGTCGGCATGCGTTCGCTGACTTGTGCCATGACGCAGATCGTCACGCTGGGCGCCTTCGTGCAGGCTATTCCGGATCTGATGCCGGCTGCCTCGCCCGGCGGTAATGCGATCATGAACGTCAAGACCAGCGCGAGAAACGGTCGCCCGGTCATGGCGTCCATCGGCCCGGTCGGCGGCGGCGGCGGCGGGGCGCCCGGTTCCGATGGCAGCGATGGCGCTGGCGGGGCAACCGGCTTTCTGCGCAATACGCCGATCGAGATCAGCGAAGCCGAGGTGCCGATCCGCTTCCTGCGTTATGGCCTGGAAGCCGATACCGGCGCACCGGGGCGCTATCGCGGCGGCCTGTCGGCGGTGATGGAATTCGAGATTTCTGCGCCCGAAACCGTGGTGACGGCGCGCAACCGCAATCGCTCGATCATGTCAGGGTGGGGCGTCAACGGCGCGCAGCCCGGCACGGTGTCGCGCTTCCTGCGCAACCCTGGCCGCGAGGATGAAGTCTCGCTCGGCAATACCGATGTGGTCCATTGCGGCCCCGGTGACGTCATCCGCGTCATCGGCCCGGGTGCGGGCGGCTACGGCGATCCGTTCACCCGGGCGCCGGAACTGGTGCTGGCCGATATCCGCAAGGGTGCGGTCTCCATAAAGAGCGCGGCGGACGACTATGGTGTCGTCCTCAAGGACCGCATTGTCGATATCACGGCGACCGCAGAAAGGCGCGCAGCACGGCCGATCTCGACCGAGATCATCACCCACGGCGCGGAGCGCAGGGCGTTCGAAGCTGTCTGGACGGAAGAGCGCTACCAGAATCTCACCGACTTCCTCGCTTCAGCTCCGATCGGATGGCGCTTTTTTCTCAAGCACCGGACCTTTGAGGCCGTCGACAAGCTCAAGGCCGACCCGCGTCCCGTTGCCGAGCAGATGCAAGGCATCTTTGCCGAGATGCGTGGACGCTACGAAATCTGATGCCGGTTCTCGCGGGTGCTTCGAGCCCATTCGGCACCACGATAAGATGTTTCCCTGCCCTGCTCTCAGGCGCAGCAAACGAATTGACTGCCGATCGTAGGCAGAACAGGAGAAACGTTGGCGGCAGGCATGTCTGACAACGCATGCTGCTCGTCTGTTGCCGGTAGCCTGTCCCAAAAGCATTGCAAGGATGCGTCATGACACTCAGTTTCGATCCGGATACGATCTCCCTGCCAATTGGCCACTACCTCGGTGGGCAGTTCGTTGCGGCCGCAGGCGCAATCGACATGCACCGTCCATCCGACGGCAATGCCTATGCCGGTTGCCCCGTCGCCGATGAAGCAATCGTCGATCAGGCTGTGCAGACAGCCAGGACGGCGCTGAAGACAAGCAACTGGGGTGGCGTTCGCCCCCGCGAGCGTACGCGCATCATGCAGCGCTGGGCCGATCTGATCGAGGCCAAGGCCGAGACGCTCGCCAAGCTCGAGGCCCTCTCCTCGACACGGCCGGTCGGCCATCTGGTGGCAGGCGATATCGCCATAACCGCCGAGCAGATCCGCTTCTTTGCCGAATTCGCCGACAAGGAAGGCAGCGACCTCGTGCCGACCGACGATGCGAGCTTCGGCATGATAGTCACCGAACCTTATGGCGTCGTCGGTGCGATCACGCCGTGGAATTTTCCGGTCTCAATGGCTGCGTGGAAGCTCGGCCCTGCCCTTGCCGCCGGCAATGCCGTCGTCCTCAAGCCATCCGAGATGACGCCATTTTCCTCAATCTACCTCGCGCAATTGGCTGCCGAGGCTGGCATGCCCGCCGGCCTGATCAACATCGTGCTCGGCGATGGCCAGACCACAGGCAATGCGATCACCGGCCACCCCGACATCGCCAAGGTGAGCTTCACGGGTTCGACCGCTGCAGGCTCAGCGATCATGGGCAACGTCGCGCGCACGGGCGTCAAGCCGATGACGCTGGAGCTTGGCGGCAAGAGCCCGCAACTGGTCTTTGCCGATGCGGATCTGAAAAAATCGGCAACGGCGATCGCCCAGAGCATCCTTTCCAACGCCGGCCAGGCCTGTGTCGCGGGCTCGCGACTGATCGTCGAAGCCAGCGTCGCCGACGAGGTCGTCGCGCTGATCCTGAACGAAATGAGATCCGTCCGCGCCGGGCCGACCTGGGATGTCGCGAGCCAGTATTCACCGATCATCTCCGAGCGGCAGCGGGACCGGATCGACAACATCGTCCAGGCTGCAGTCGCAGCCGGGGGTGAATGCCTGATCGGTGGTGGCCCGATGGACGGCGACGGCTATTTCTACGCGCCGACGCTGATCGCCAATGTCGGCCAGACGTCACCTGCAGTCACCGAGGAAATCTTCGGCCCGGTGCTGACGATGCAGACCTTCTCAACCGATGACGAGGCCATGGCGCTGGCCGATCACCCGATCTACGGCCTGGCTGCCGGCCTCTTCACCCGCGATCTCTCTCGGGCCATCCGCCTTTCGCGGGATATCCAGGCCGGAACGGTCTGGATCAATCGCTATGGCCGCTCGCGTGACCACATCCTGCCAACCGGCGGCTACAAGCGCTCCGGCATCGGCAAGGATCTCGGCCGTGACGCCTATCTCGCCAATCGCAAGAGCAAGAGCGTGCTCATCAGCCTCTGACATCGGAAGGTGCCTTTCATGAACAGCTATTCCATCGCCCTGATCCCCGGTGACGGTATCGGTCGCGACGTGATCTCGTCCGCCTGGTCCGTGCTGCAGGCTGTCGCAGACACCTCGGGTTTCGCATTGAAGTCGACCGAATTCCCGTGGTCTTGCGCCTTCTACAAGGAAACCGGCGCCATGATGCCGGCCGATGGTATCGAGACCCTGCGTGGCTTCGACGCCATTCTGCTCGGAGCAGTCGGCTGGCCGGCCGAAGTGCCTGACTCCGTTTCGCTGCACGGGCTGCTGCTGCCGATCCGCAAGGCCTTCGTGCAATATGCCAATATCCGCCCGCACCGCTTGCTGCCGGGTGTCGAGGGGCCGCTGAAGTCGGAGAATTTCGACATTCTCTGCATTCGCGAAAACACCGAGGGCGAGTATTCCAGCGCCGGCGGCCGCGTGCACCAGGGAACGGCGGACGAAGTGGCGGTCGAGACCTCGGTCTTCACCCGCAAGGGCGTCGAACGCATTCTTCGCTTCGGCTTCGAACAGGCGCGCACCCGTCGCGGCAAGCTCGCCTCCGTCACCAAGTCGAACGCGCAGAAATATACGATGGTGTTCTGGGATGACATCACCCACAAGCTCGCTGCCGAATATCCCGACGTCGAGGTCACGAGCTACCACATCGACGCCATGGCGGCGCGAATGGTGATGGCGCCGGAAAGCCTCGACGTTATCGTGGCGTCCAATCTGTTCGGCGACATCCTCACCGATCTCGGCGCCGCCATTCAAGGCGGCCTCGGCTTTGCGGCATCCGCCAACATCAACCCCGATCGCAGTGCGCCGTCTATGTTTGAGCCGGTGCATGGCTCGGCCCCCGATATTGCCCATCTCGGGATTGCAAATCCCATCGCGACCATGTGGTCGGCTGCGATGATGCTGGAGCATCTCGGAGAGAAAGGCGCTGCGGCGCTGATCATGGCGGCGCTCGAAAAGACCACCGCCGGCGGCATCGGCGCCGTGCCCGGCCGCGACAAGACCGAAACCATCACCGCTGCCGTGCTTGCAGCGCTTTCCTGACATCTCGAGGACATCACATGCAGAACCTGAAGGATCGCGATCTTCTGAAGCAGCAGGACCTCGTCGGCGGACAATGGATCGACGCCGCCTCGGGCAAGACCGTCAACGTGATCGATCCGGCAACACAGGCCGCGATCGGCACCGTACCCGACATGGGTGGCGAGGATACCCGCGCCGCAATCGATGCCGCCAATGCGGCCTTTCCTGCGTGGAAAAAGAAGACCCATGCCGAGCGGGCCGCCCTGCTCGAGGCCTGGTACGCCCTGATGATCGCCCATGTGGACGATCTCGGCCTTATCCTGACGGCCGAACAGGGCAAGCCGCTCGACGAGGCGCGCGGCGAGATCCGCTATGGTGCATCCTTCGTCAAATGGTTTGCCGAGGAAGCGCGCCGCATCAACGGCCATACGATCCCCTCGCCAACGCCGGATCGCAAGATCGTCATCCTGAAGGAGCCGGTCGGCGTCTGCGGCATCATCACCCCGTGGAACTTCCCCAATGCGATGATCACCCGCAAGGTTGCGCCGGCACTGGCCGCCGGCTGCACCGTCGTCATCAAGCCATCGGAATTCACCCCTTACTCCGCCTTGGCGCTTGGCGTTCTCGCCGAGCGCGCCGGCATCCCCGCCGGCGTCATCAACATCGTCACGGGCATGCCGACCGAGATCGGCAACGAGTTGATGGCCAATGAAACAGTGCGCAAGATCTCCTTCACCGGCTCGACGCGTGTCGGCTCTCTGCTGATGCGCGGCGCCTCCGACAGCGTCAAGCGGCTGTCGCTCGAACTCGGCGGCAATGCGCCCTTCATCGTCTTCGACGACGCCGACCTCGATCTCGCTGTCGAGGGGGCGCTGGTTTCGAAGTTTCGCAATGGCGGCCAGACCTGTGTCTGCGCCAACCGCCTTCTGGTCCAGTCGGGCATCTATGAGACTTTTGCAAACAAGCTTGCCGCCCGCGTCAACACGATGAAGGTCGGCCCCGGCACCGAGGCTGGCGTCTCGATCGGGCCGATGATCAATGCAGCGGCGATCGGCAAGATCAACCGCCATGTCGAGGATGCGCTGGCCAAGGGTGCGAAGATCGCCAGCATCAAGGCTGACCTGCCGGAGGGGCCGCAATACACGGCGCCCGTCGTGCTGACCGGCGCGACGACCGATATGCTGTTGGCCGCCGAGGAAACCTTCGGCCCGGTGGCGCCGCTGTTTCGCTTCGAGACTGAGGAAGAAGCAATCGAGATTGCCAATGGCACCCCCTTCGGGTTGGCCGCCTATTTCTATACCGAGAGCCTGAAGCGCTCGTGGCGGGTCGCCGAAGCGCTGGAGTTCGGCATGGTCGGCCTCAATACTGGTGCGATCTCGACGGAAGTCGCGCCGTTTGGCGGCGTCAAGCAATCCGGTCTTGGCCGCGAAGGCGCTCAGGCCGGCATCGACGAATATCTGGAAATGAAGAGCTTCCATATCGGTGGGCTGGCATAGGCTGCCAGCAGATGCAGCCGGACAGAAAAAGGGTGGCGAACCGGACGTTCACCACCCTTTTTCGCATCGTGCCCTGGGAGGCGCTTACTGGATCTTGTCGAGCATCTTGTAATACATGCCGACCAGCGGCAGGAACCACGGCTTGCCGAAATGTCCGGGAACCGCTGGCCATTCGAGCCCTTTGAGCGGATTTCGGTCTGGCTTGCCGAGCATCGTATCGGCCATGATCATGCCCAGATGGGTCGAAAGCTGGGCACCGTGGCCGGAATAGCCCATCGCATACCAGGAACCGTCCACCTGGCCGGCCCTCGGGTAGCGGTCCTTGGTCATGTCGACCAGCCCGCCCCAGCAATAGTCGATCTCGACCTTGGCAAGTTGCGGGAAGATCTGGGCAAGACTTTCCCGCAGGGTCTCGCCGCTCTTTGCATCCGAGCGTTGATCGGACGTGCCCGAGAAGCGTGCACGACCACCGAAGATCAGGCGATTATCCGGCGACAGCCGGAAATAGTTGCCGATGTTCATCGTGTTGACGCAGGTGCGGTTGCCGGGCATCGCCGCTGCCACTTCTGTGTCGGTCAGCGGGCGCGTCGCGATCAGGAAGCTGCCGACAGCAATGATGCGGCGGCGGAAATAGCTGAAATTACGCGTGGTATAGGCTCCCGTCGCGACCAGAACCTGATCGGCCGTCACGCCACCGCGCGCTGTCGTCAGACTATGCTTGCCAACGTTCTTTCCCTGCGCGGTCACTGCCGCGTTTTCGAAGATCGTTGCGCCATGACGATGTGCTGCCTCAGCCAGGCCGACGACGTAGCGCCCCATGTGCATCATGGCGCTCTTCTTGGAGAGCATGGCGCCGTGAAACGGCGAGCCGATCTCGCCCTTCAGGTCGCTGGCCGAGAGCAGTGCGGTATCCGGATCGACCTCGCGGTTGACCGCCTCGAAATTGCGGGCAATCGAATCGAAATGCTGCGGTTTGGAGGCGAGCTTCAGCTTGCCGGCGCGGCGGAAATTGCAGTCGATGCTCTCCTCCGCAACCAGGGCCTCGATGGTATCGACCGAATCGTCGAGTGCCTTGTAGAGCGCGATCGCCCGCTCCTTGCCGATTTCAGCCTTGGCAGAGAGGTAGCTGTGCGCAAGGCCGTTGTTGAGGTGGCCGCCATTGCGGCCGGAGGCGCCCCAGCCAACCCGTTCCGCCTCCAGCACGACAACGCGGCTGCCCGCCTTGGCGAGCTGCCGGGCTGCCGCAAGGCCGGTAAAGCCGCCGCCGATGATGGCGACGTCGTAGTGACCTTCGACAGGGCCAGCATCTGCCCCGGAAAAGACCGGAGCGGTGTCATGCCAATAGGAGACGAATTTCATCGAGGCAGCCTTTCTCAGAGACCGACAACGCCGGCCAGACCAGAAATATCGGCGATCTCGGTATAGCCGTAAAAAGGATTGGCCGGCTCGTGACCACGGTTCACCCAGACCTTGTTCTTGATGCCGAGGTCGTGCGCGGACATCAGGTCATAGCGGAACGAAGAAGAGCAGTGCAGGATATCTTCCGGACCGCAGCCCAGCATGTCGAACATGTATTCGAACGCCTGGAAGCGCGGCTTGTAGGCGTTCGCCTGTTCGGCGGTGTAGACCGCATGGAACGGTGCGCCGAGCTTTTCAACATTCGACATGATCTGCGAATTCATCGCGTTCGACAGGATGACCAGCGGGATCTCCTTTGCCACCTTGGCAAGACCGGCCGGCACATCTGCATGCGGACCCCAGGTCGGAACGCGCTCGTAGACCGTCTTCGCATCCTCGGCCCTGAAGCCGACGGCGTTGCGCTTGCAGGTCCGCTCGATGGCATTGTGTACAACGTCAGCATAGGGCTTCCAGTCGCCCATGATTTCATCGAGGCGGTAGGCAGCAAAGTTCTTGACGAACTGTTCCATGCGCGGTTCGTCAAGCTGATCGCTGTAGATATCGCGGGCAGCCTCGGCCATCTGGAAATTGATCAGCGTGCCGTAGCAGTCGAAGGTGATGTATTTCGGGCGGAACTGGCTCATGCATGTCATCCTTGCGAAAGAGCGGATCGGGTCTTGTCACGATCATATGACGGACCGGCAACATGAGCTCGGCTGAATCACCCGAACTCAAAGCAGATTGTTTCGTATCCAGCGCTTCGTTTGGCAGAGAGTTGCGGCCAGCCTGTCGAGACTGGGCCTGAAGAGCATGTTCCGGGCGCCAGAAACTGGGCACCCCGGCATAAGATGCGGCGATCCGACGAAGCAACAACGAAAGATACCGTGCCGGAAGCGGCCTTCAGACGAAACACCGGCAGCGAACAATGAGACTTGGGGCAGCAGAACAAGGACCTGCCCATGCAGACAAGTCAGATCGATCTCATCCCCTTTTGCCCTGAGCATCTCTTGGGCGCCCACGCTCTTTCGCGCCAGGCACAATGGCCGCATCGCCTCGAGGACTGGCGGCTGGTATTCGAGCTCAGCCATGGCATGGCTGCGGTGACAGACGGCAACAGGCTGGTCGGCACGATTCTCGTCACCCCCTACAAAGACGATTGTGCGACGATCAACATGGTGATCGTCGATGAGGCAATGCGCGGCCGTGGTCTTGGCCGCAAACTGATGGATGCGGCGCTATCGATCGCAGGCAAACGGCCGCTTCGTCTCGTTGCCACGGCAGAAGGCTTGCCGCTCTATCAGAAGCTCGGCTTCGAGGAGACGGCAACCGTCGCGCAGCATCAAGGCACCGTCGCAGCGGTCGCAATGCCGGTCGGCGTTCAGCCGGCAACCGCTGCCGACGTTTCGGCCATATGCGAACTCGATCGCGAAGCGTTCGGCGCAGACCGCTCGGAGTTGATTGCCGCCCTGACGAAAGTCGGTGAACTCGCCGTGCTTCGCGCCGACGGCGTCGTGTCCGGTTATGCGGCGCTTAGGACTTTTGGCCGCGGCGAGGTTATCGGACCCGTCGTTGCTGCGGACGCGCAAAAGGCGCGCGCGCTGACCTCGTTCTTCATGGCGCCGCGGCGGGGCGAATTCCTGCGCGTCGACACCACCACAGAAACAGGCCTCGGGAGCTGGCTTGTCGACCAGGGCCTTGCCCATGTCGGTGGCGGGATTGCCATGCGCCGGCCGAATATCCGCCCCACTGAAAATTCCAGTACCAAGACCTTCGCCCTCGCCAATCAGGCACTCGGCTGATCCGGAGACACGTATGCTCAGCAATTCACTCATCGAACTCGATCGCGCCCATCTGGTGCATCCCGTGGCCTCCTATCGCGGCCATGAAAAGCAAGGCGTCCGGGTGATCAAGTCCGCCTCGGGCGCGACCGTCACCGATGCTTCAGGTCACCAGCTGATTGACGGATTTGCCGGCCTTTGGTGCGTCAATGCCGGCTATGGCCACGAAAGCATCGTCGAGGCCGCCGCCAAGCAGATGCGCGAACTGCCCTATGCGACAGCCTATTTCAGCATGGGCTCCGAGTCGGCCATCCGCCTTGCCTCGGAACTCGCCGATCGCGCGCCTGGTGATCTCAAGCATATCTATTTCACCCTCGGCGGATCGGATGCCGTCGACAGCACCATTCGCTTCGTCCGCTATTACTGGATCACCCGTGGCCAACCGCAGCGCGACCAGTTCATCTCGCTCGAGCAGGGCTATCACGGCTCGTCTACCGTCGGCGCCGGCCTGACCGCCCTGCCCGCATTTCATGCCGGCTTCGGTGTTCCATTCGATTGGCAGCATAAAATTCCGTCGCACTATGCCTATCGCAATCCTGTCGGGACCGAGCCGCATGCGATCGTAGCTGCCTCGGTCGCAGCTCTGCGCGCAAAAGTCGACGCGATTGGTGCTGATCGTGTCGCTGCCTTCTATGCCGAGCCGATCCAGGGGTCGGGCGGCGTTCTGGTTCCGCCGAATGGCTGGATGAAGGCGATGCGCGACGTCTGCAAGGAACTCGACATCCTGTTCATCGCCGACGAGGTGATCACCGGTTTCGGTCGCACCGGCCCGCTGTTTGCCTGCACGGAAGACGACATCGTTCCCGACTTCATGACCACGGCCAAGGGCCTGACCTCCGGCTACGTGCCGATGGGTGCGGTCTTCATGTCCGACCAGGTCTACAACACGATTGCCGACGGCGCCGGCGCATCGGCCATCGGCCACGGCTACACCTACTCCGCCCATCCAGTAAGTGCCGCGGTCGGCCTGGAAGTCCTGCGGCTCTATGAGAACGGCCTGCTGGAAAACGGTATCAGGGCCGGTGCCCGCCTGATGACCGGGCTGGAGAGCCTTAAGGATCATCCGTTGGTTGGCGACGTTCGCGGCCGCGGCATGCTTGCCGCCATCGAGATGGTGGTCGACAAGGACAAGAAGACCCCTCTTCCGGCTGCTGCCGAACCGGCGCGTCGCGTCTTCGACCGTGCTTGGAACAATGGTCTGGTCATCCGCGCCTTCGCCAACGGCGTGCTCGGATATGCGCCGCCGCTCTGCTGCACGGACAGCGAGATCGACGCGATTATCGAGCGTACTGCCAAGACGCTCGACGAGACGCTTGCGGATCCTGATGTCCGCGCCGCACTCGCCTGACAAATCGCAAACACGCCGGCTCCGCGACCGATGTTGAAATACCGCGGGGCTGGCATATTCGGAATTTTGTGCCGCGTTGCCTCTCGTTTTCGGAGAATACAGCGCGCCACACCTGCCACACTGGAGCCATCAGAGAGCGACAATACCTGAAAAACAGGGTTTTTTGACGGAAACTACGGTGCGTTCGCTGTCGAAGAAAACAGAATTTTCTTCTGCAAGAGCATGCCTGACAACCGCGCGCTGAATTGGAGACATGGACTTGGTCAAGAGCCTTTCAGAATTCAAATATCTGACCTTCGATGTTGTCGGCACGCTGATCGACTTCGAAGGAGGCATCAAGCAATGCCTGTCGGAGATCGCGGCCGAGAACGGAACATCGATCGACGGTGAAGAGGCGCTGGCTCTCTATCGCGCGGCCCGCTATTCCGGTGACGCCGGTCTTTTCCCAGATGATCTGGTGCGTGTCTATCTCGTGATCGCCCCGAAGCTCGGGCTGCCGACCGAACAGACATTCGGAGAGCGCCTGCGTGATTCCGCCAAGGACTGGAAGGGCTTTCCAGACAGCGCCGAGGCACTGGCCCGCGTTGCCAGGACCTACAAGCTCGTGGCCATGACCAATGCCCGCCGCTGGGCGTTCGAACATTTCTCAAGCGCGCTCGGCAATCCTTTTTATGCCTCTTTCACGGCAGACGATACCGGCACGGAAAAGCCCGACCCGGCCTTCTTCCACAAGGTCTTCGACTTCGTCGCTACGGAAGGAAGCTCCAAGGACGACATCCTGCATGTGGCGCAGAGCCAGTACCACGATATCGGCATTTCCCGCGAGCTCGGCATGACCAATTGCTGGATCGAACGTCGGCACGCCCAGAAGGGATACGGCGGCACCATCGAGCCCGCTGAGTTTACCACGCCTGACTACCACTTCACCGCGATGGCTGGCCTCGCCGATGCCGTGGAAACACAGAACGCCTGACGCGCAATCAGATCCGAACAAAAAAACCGCATAAGACGGTTGGTTCGCCAAACCTAACGAAAAGGGGAATGAAATGAGCGACAAGACTATGAATTGGACCAAGTCCGACGACAGCATGGTCGAAAATGCCATCCGCCGCGGGGCGACCCGTCGCGAATTGCTGCACCTGATGCTGGCAGGCGGCGTTGCGATGTCCGCAGGCGGCGTCATCCTCGGCCGCGCCACCAACGCCGTCGCGGCCACGCCGGTCGCAGGCGGCGCGCTGAAGGCTGCCGGCTGGTCGTCGTCGACCGCCGATACACTCGACCCTGCCAAGGCATCGCTTTCGACCGACTACGTCCGCTGCTGCTCGTTCTACAACCGGCTGACTTTCCTCGACGCTTCCGCGGTACCGCAGATGGAACTTGCCGAGTCCGTCGAGTCGAAGGACGCGAAGACCTGGACCGTGAAGCTGCGTTCCGGCGTCACCTTCCATGATGGTAAATCCCTGACCGCAGCCGACGTCATCTTCTCGCTAAAGCGCCATCTTGATCCGGCCGTCGGCTCCAAGGTCGCGAAGATTGCCGCGCAGATGACCGGTTTCAAGGCAGTGGATCCGTTGACCGTGGAGATCGATCTGGCAACGCCGAACGCCGACCTTCCGACCATCCTTGCTATGCACCACTTCATGATCGTTGCCGACGGCACCACCGATTTCTCCAACGCCAACGGCACCGGCGCCTTCGTGCGCGAAGTGTTCGAGCCGGGCGTTCGCTCCATCGGCCTGAAGAACAAGAACTACTGGAAGCGCGGCCCGAACGTCGACTCGTTCGAATTTTTCGCCATCAGCGAAGACAATGCTCGCGTCAACGCGCTTCTCTCGGGCGACATCCATCTTGCGGCCTCTATCAACCCGCGCTCGATGCGCCTGATCGACAGCCAGACCGGCTTCGTTCTGTCGCAGTCGACCTCCGGCAACTATACCAATCTCAACATGCGCATGGACATGGCGCCGGGGAACAAGAAAGACTTCATCGATGGCATGAAGTATCTCGTCAACCGCGAGCAGATCGTCAAATCGGCCCTGCGTGGCCTCGGTGAGGTCGCCAACGACCAGCCGGTTTCGTCCGCCAACTTTTACCATAATGCCGACCTGAAGGCGAAGGCCTTTGATCCGGACAAGGCGAAGTTCCTGTTCGAGAAGGCGGGTGTGCTCGGCCAGTCAATCCCGGTCATCGCATCGGAAGCCGCGACGTCGTCGATCGATATGGCGATGATCATCCAGGCCGCAGGCGCAGAGATCGGCATGAAGCTTGACGTTCAGCGCGTACCGGCAGACGGCTACTGGGACAATTACTGGCTGAAGGCGCCGATCCATTTCGGCAACATCAACCCGCGCCCGACGCCCGATATCCTGTTCTCGCTGCTCTACACCTCGGAAGCCCCCTGGAACGAGAGCCAGTACAAATCGCCGAAATTCGACAAGATGATGCTCGAAGCCCGCGGCTCGCTCGACCAGGCCAAGCGCAAGGAACTCTACAACGAGATGCAGGTGATGATCTCCGAAGAGGCTGGAACCATCATCCCTGCCTACATCTCGAACGTCGACGCGATCACCGAGAAGCTCAAAGGCCTGGAAGCAAATCCGCTCGGCGGCATGATGGGTTACGCCTTCGCAGAAAATGTCTGGCTTGAAGCCTGATCAAAGCGGACCGGGGGGATTTTCACCCCCGGTCCGCAGTCCATCTGCGCTATAGTCCATTCATCGAACGCCGAAGGGAGCTCGTACTTGAACACTCGGGTCCTATCCCTTGTCATGAGCAGGCTGCTCATCGCCCTGATCACGCTGATCATCGTCTCAATTGCTGTTTTTCTGGCCACTGCAATGCTGCCCGGTGATACGGCGACCATTCTGCTCGGCCAGGCTGCGACGCCCGAGGCGGTCGAAGGGCTGCGCAAGGCCATGCATCTCGACGAGCCGGCTCTGTTTCGTTTCGTTCGCTGGGTTTTCGGCCTGCTGCAAGGTGACCTCGGCAAGTCCTACGCCAATGACATGCCGGTTGCACAGCTGATCGGCGACCGTCTCGTCGCCTCGATGAAGCTTGCCGGCATCACTGCCCTGTTTTCCGTTCCCGTTGCACTGGTGCTCGGCATCACGTCGGCGATGATGCGCGGATCCGTCTATGATCGCATCGTCACTGTGATCACGATCGGCGTCATCTCGGTGCCCGAATTCATGGTCGCGACATCGGCTGTCCTGCTCTTTGCCGTCTATCTGAAGTGGCTTCCGGCGCTGTCGCTGGCCAATGAAGTTCATTCGCTGTCAGACATTCTCAGGGTCTATGCAATGCCGGTCATCACCCTAACGTTCGTGGTCTCGGCGCAGATGATCCGGATGACGCGTGCCGCCGTCGTCGAGACGCTCGACACGCCCTATGTCGAGATGGCACTGCTCAAGGGCGCGTCGCGCCGGCGGATCGTCATGAAGCATGCACTTCCCAATGCGCTCGGCCCGATCGTCAATGCCATGGCCCTGTCACTCTCCTACCTTCTGGGCGGGGTGATCATCGTCGAGACGATTTTCAACTATCCCGGCGTCGCCAAGCTAATGGTCGATGCCGTCGCAACCCGTGACCTGCCGCTCATGCAGAGCTGCGCGATGATCTTCTGCCTTGGTTACCTGGTACTGATCACCGCTGCAGACATCATTGCCATTCTGTCCAATCCGAGGCTTCGATGACACAAATCACTTCGGCAAAGATCCGCGGCTCTGTTTTCGGCTACCGTTTCAATCTGGTTGGCGTGATCGGCCTGTCGATCATCCTGTTCTGGGTGGTCGTTGCCATTCTGGCGCCGCTGATCATCCCCTATCCGGTGGGCGAGATCGCCGACTTCGATTATTTCGGACCGATGAGCTCGCAGTTCTGGATGGGTTCGGATTATCTGGGCCGCGACATGACCTCGCGCATCCTAATGGGCGCTCGCTATACCGTCGGCATTTCGCTCGCAGCCGTGGCGATCTCCTGCTTTACCGGCGTTGTTCTCGGGATGATCTCGGCGGTCGCCGGTGGCTGGCTCGATACCATCCTCAGCCGCCTGCTGGACGCCTTGAACTCGATCCCGAGCAAGCTCTTCGGGCTTGTCGTCGTGGCCGCGGTCGGCTCGTCGATCCCGGTGCTGATCATCACGCTGTCGGTCATCTACATTCCCGGCGCCTACCGCTTCGCACGGGCGCTTGCGGTCAACATCAATGCCATGGATTTCGTCACTGTCGCGCGCGTTCGTGGCGAGAACATCTTCTATCTGATCCGTGCAGAGATCCTGCCGGGTATCCTCGGCCCGGTGCTGGCCGACCTTGGATTGCGTTTCGTCTTCATCGTCCTCCTGCTCTCCGGCCTGTCGTTTCTCGGGCTCGGCGTGCAACCGCCTTACGCGGATTGGGGCGCCCTGGTGCGCGAGAATATCGGCGGCCTGCCCTTCGGTGCGCCCGCAGTGATCTTCCCGTCACTGGCCATCGCCAGCCTGACGATCAGCGTCAACCTGCTGATCGACAACCTGCCCAAGAAGATCAGAGACAGGAACGCATGATGGTCAACCTCGTCGAAATTCGTGACCTGAAGGTCGAAGCCACCACCGACTCGGGCCGCAAGATCGAGATCATCAAGGGCGTCAGCATAGACATCGCCGAAGGCGAGATCGTCGCGTTGATCGGCGAAAGCGGCTCGGGCAAGACCACCATCGCGTTGACGCTGATGGGTCATGCGAGACCGGGATGTCGCATCAGCGGCGGCAGTGTCATGCTGAACGGCAAGGACATGGTGACGCTCACCGAAAAGCAGCGCGCCTCGGTCCGCGGCACCGATGTTGCCTATGTGCCGCAGAGCGCAGCAGCAGCGTTCAACCCGGCTGCGACGATCATGGACCAGGTCATCGAGGTGACGCGTATCCACAAGTTAAGTTCGCCTGAACACTCGCGAATCCGCGCGAAGGAGCTGTTCAGGGCGTTGTCTCTGCCCAATCCGGACACGATCGGCGACCGATATCCACACCAGGTATCCGGTGGCCAGTTGCAGCGTCTGGCCGCCGCCATGGCACTGATGGGCGATCCGAAACTCGTCATCTTCGACGAACCGACGACGGCCCTCGACGTCACCACCCAGATCGAGGTGCTGCGCGCCTTCAAGTCGGTGATGCGCAAGGGTGGCATCGCCGGTGTCTATGTCTCGCACGATCTTGCCGTCGTCGCGCAGATCGCCGACCGCATTGTCGTTCTCAAGGGCGGAGAGGTGCAGGAAGTCGGCACGACCACGGAGATCGTCTCGGATGCGAAACACCCTTACACCCGCGAACTCATTGCCGCTTTCGAACCGCAGGCACGAATCGCGGCAACCGACGGGGCGCCAGCACTGCGGCCGTTGCTCGAGATCGAGACGCTGTTTGCCGGGTATGGGCCGATACAGGCAAACGGCCTTCCCCTGGTGACCGCTGTCGATAGCGTCAGCCTGAAAGTTGAGAAGGGCCGCAACCTCGGTATCATCGGTGAATCGGGCTGCGGAAAATCCACGCTTGCCCGAACGATTGCCGGCATCCTGCCTGCCGTCTCCGGCAATGTCATCCTCGATGGCGGGGAGCTGGCACGCGGCGCGCGCGAACGAACGCGCGACCAGCTGCGCGAGATGCAGATCGTCTTTCAATACGCCGATACCGCACTCAATCCGTCAAAGTCGATCGAGGATATCCTCGGCCGCCCCCTCGCCTTCTATCATGGCATGGCGTCGAAGGCGCGATCTGCGCGGATCAATCAACTGCTCGACATGGTGCAACTGCCGCAGTCTGTGCGCCATCGCCGCCCGGGCGAGCTCTCCGGCGGCCAGAAGCAGCGCGTCAACTTCGCCCGCGCGCTGGCAGCCGATCCGAAGCTGATCCTCTGCGATGAAATCACCTCGGCACTCGATACGGTGGTGGCTGCGGCGGTGATCGAACTGCTCAAGGAATTGCAGCGCGAGCTCGGCCTCTCCTACATCTTCATCAGCCACGACCTGTCGGTCGTGGAAGCCATCTGCGACGAGATCGTGGTGATGTATGGCGGCAGGAAAGTCGAACAGATCACGCCGGCGCGACTGCAGGCGCCACAGCACCCCTATTCGCAACTGCTGTTCTCGTCCGTGCCGAAGCTCGACCCGACCTGGCTGGACAGCCTGCAGCAGGATCCGGAACTGGTCAGGGCCTATTGCCGGCACTGAACAATGTCGCCGGCAGCCGCTAGACGGCCCCTGATGGCAACGTACATCAGCGGGATTTAGAGCGGAAACAAGCTCGTCAGCGGCATGTGTGCCTTGACGATCGGCGATTTCAGCACGACGAAACTGAAATACTTGTCGATGCCGATTTCCATGTCGGTCAGGCGTTCCATGATCGTCTGGTATTCGCCGATCCCAGCAGTGACGAACTTCAGTAGATAGTCGTAACCACCCGAGACGAGATGGCACTCGATCACCTGGTCAACCTTCTCGACCGCGGCAAGAAAGCGCGCAAAGTCGATCTGTCGATGGTTCTTGAGGGTGATCTCGGTGAAGACCGTCAGCGTCTGGCCAAGCTTGCCGACATTGATCTGCGCCGAATAGCCGTCGATGTAGCCTTCCGACTGCAGCTTCTTGACGCGCATGAGGCATGGGCTTGGTGACAGGTTGACGAGATCGGCCAGTTCCACATTGGTGATGCGGCCGTTCTTCTGCAATTCGTAGAGGATCTTGATGTCGATCCGGTCGAGTTTCATGGTCGGCCTGCCGCGTTTGATCTGCCGGTATAACAGCAGCATAAAATGCTGATGTTTCCAGATTGCAGCTTAGCACATAGGTCTTGCGTGTCTATCCGCAGGCGAAATACTCCATGAAGCATAATGATTTGCAAAACGACATGATGACAGAACGAAATGCTGGGCTATCCGAAATTGCGGTGACGCTTCCGGACGGGAGCGGCTAGAATGTCGGTTCATTCCGGAGAGATGGACAATGCCCGCACCGCTGACCCATATCGAGACCAATCAGGCCCTTCCAAGCTCGGCTGACGTCGTGGTGATCGGCGGCGGCATCGTCGGCGTTTTCACCGCATATTATCTCGCCCGACGCGGCATCAAGGTGGCATTGATCGAAAAAGGCAGGATCGGCGCCGAGCAATCGAGCCGGAACTGGGGATGGTGCCGCCAGCAGAACCGCGACGCCCGCGAATTGCCGATGGCGACCAAGAGCCTCGACCTCTGGGAACGCTTCGCCGCCGAGAGCGGCGAAGATGCCGGGTTCAGGCGCTGCGGCCTGCTTTATCTGAGCAATGACGAGGCGGAACTGGCGGGCTGGGCGCGCTGGCGCGACTTCGCAAGCACGGTCGACGTCACCACACATATGTTGTCCGGTGCCGAAGCAAGCGAACGTGCTCGCGCCACGGGAAAGCAATGGAAGGGCGGCGTCTTCTCGCCCTCCGACGGCACCGCCGATCCCGCCAACGCCGCACCTGCCGTGGCACGCGCTTTGATCAAGCTCGGTGGCAGCGTCCATCAGATGTGTGCCGCCCGCGGCATCGAGACGGAGGCCGGGCATCTCAGTGCCGTGGTCACCGAAAAGGGGACGATCCGGACCCGGAGCGCCGTCATGGCGGGCGGTGCCTGGGCGTCGTCCTTCTGCCGGCAGCTCGGCATTCGCTTTCCGCAGGCCGCTATCCGCTCGTCGATCTTGTCGGTCTCGGCGCCGACCGAGAGCCTGCCCGATGCACTTCATACCGCTGCCATCTCGGCCACCCGGCGTGGCGATGGCGGCTATACGCTGGCGATCAGCGGCCGCGGTCGCGTCGATCCGACAGTGCAGCAGTTCCGCTTTGCCCCGCAATTCCTGCCCATGTTCCTGCGCCGCTGGCGCAGCCTTGCGCCCGGCGGCCTGGAAGGCATCCGATCGGGTCACGAGAGCCTGGCACGCTGGCACCTCGACCAGCCGACGCCGATGGAGCGGATGCGCATCTTGGACCCGGCGACTGATCAGGCAACAATCCGCCTCACCCACGGCCGCGCCCTCGAGCTGTTGCCGGCGCTCCGCAGCACCAGGATCACCGCAAGCTGGGCCGGCTATGTCGACAGCACCCCGGATGGCGTACCGGGGATCGGTGAGATCGCCAGCGTGCCCGGCTTCATCCTGGCCGCCGGATTCAGCGGTCATGGCTTCGGCATCGGCCCGGGCGCGGGCCACCTGATCGCCGATCTGGTCACCGCTGACGATCCGATCGTCGATCCGAAGCCCTACCATCCGGACCGTTTCGAAAAATCCGCCTGGGGCAACGTCGCAGAATTCTGAGGCGACACCGGAGCCTGTGAACACCGCGCTAGCGCAGCTTCAGAGCATCGCGAATATCCTGCAGCAACGGCCGGTAGAAGCGCGACAGAGGGCGCGCGGAATTGGTCGATATGGCAAAATTCATCATGAGCGACGGCACGAACGGCCGCGCGACCAGACCCTCGAAACGCTCCCACGGGACAATCCCGTCCACCAGCGCGATGCCGAGACCGGCCTGAACTAGCGGCGCAACCGTGATCGAGGACGAGACCTGAATGGTGATCTGCCGGCGCGCGCCGACTGCCGTAAACGCATCATCCAGCGGACCGCCAACGTCAGCCGCATGCGATCCATAGGATATCAGCGGGCGACCGGCGAGATCGGCAGCGGTGATCTCGCCGCGCTCGGCCAGCGGATCATCGGCCGGCATGACCGCGACAATGCCAACCGTGGTCAAAATCTCGCTTTTGACCGTTGGTGCCTGAATGGTCGACATGGTCAGGCCGAGGTCGATATCACCGATCAGCAACTGTTCGGTGATTTCGCGCTTCGGCAAGCTGTGCAACTGTACCTTGACGGTCGGATGCTTGGCGCGGAATGCAGCAAGCGCCTTCGGCAACACCGAAAACGTCACCGGCAGGCTGGCGCCGACGCGCAGCAGACCGATCTTGCGCTCGCCGATCGTCCGGGTCAGTTCCTTGAGCACTTCAATTTCGCGAAAGACCCGATCGGCATCGCTATAGAGCAGATGGGCTTCTGCTGTCGGCGACAGGCGGCCGCCGATCCGCTCGAACAGCTTGTACCCGAGCTGGCTTTCCAGATGCTGCAGTACCTTGCTGACCGCCGGCTGAGAGACAGCAAGCGAATTGGCGGCCGCCGTCAGCGAACCGTCCCGCATGATCGCCCTGAAAACCTCAAGCTGCCGCGCATTCATATCGTTATCGCCTTTCGTAACTCGAGGATGGTATAACCTTGGGTTAGAGATTGGGCAACGTTTGCAATTGGTCCAATCGTGGCTTCACCAGCACACTCCAGGATGCGGTCTTTCGACATTTCGGACCGCAACGGAGACGAATTGCATGACCGCCCGTTTCAGACGTCTTGCCGAGACTGACCGCAAGACCATAACGCTGACTATCGACCGGCAATCCGTCGAGGCGCTGGAAGGCGACTCGCTGCTCGTGGCACTGATGCTGTCGGTAGGCCACACCCGTTTCTCGGACTTCGGCGATGGCGAGCGAGCTGGCTTCTGCATGATGGGCGCCTGCCAGGATTGCTGGGTCTGGACCGAGGACGGCGATCGTCTGCGGGCCTGTTCCACCACAGTGGCGCCCGGCCTTCGCCTCACCACCAGCCAGCCGGAGGGGCTATGGTCGCCGATCCGCGCATGACGCCCCGCATTGTCATCGTCGGCGCAGGACCGGCCGGCGTGCGCGCAGCAGAGACATTGCTGAATGCAGACGTTCGCCCGATCGTGATCGACGAGGCCGAGCGCAGCGGTGGCCAGATCTACCGCCGGCAGCCCGCCCATTTCCGCCGTGCCTATGAAACACTATACGGTAGCGAAGCCAGCAAGGCAGAGGACCTGCACCAAACATTCGACCGCATTCGACCCGATATCGACTACCGGCCGAACGCTCTTGCCTGGGGCATGCTTGATGGCGAGTTGCACACAACGGCCGGCGGCTCCACCACGGCGATCTCCTTTGATGCACTCATTCTGGCGACCGGTGCGACCGACCGCATATTGCCGCTTCCCGGCTGGACGCTGCCGGGCGTCTATTCGCTCGGTGCATCGCAGATCGCGTTGAAGGCGCAGGGCTGCGCCATCGGCGAGCATGTCGTGTTCATGGGCACCGGACCCCTGCTCTATCTCGTCGCCTATCAGTATCTGAAAGCTGGCAACCCGCCGGTGGCCGTGCTGGACACATCGTCACTTCGCGATCATATCGCGGGCTTTTCAGGCATGGCGGCGCGACCGGAACAGATGATCAAGGGTATCCGCTACATCCGCGCACTGAAAGCTGCGGGCGTTGAGATCCACTCGGGCATAACGCCTCTATCGATTCTCGGAAAACCTGCTTCCGGCGTCAGCAGCATCCGCTTCGAAAGCAGGGGCAAGGTTGAGGAACGGCAATGCAATGCCGTCGGCATGGGCTATCATCTGCGCAGCGAAAGCCAGCTTGCCGACCTCGCTGGCTGCCGATTCGTCTTTGATCCGCTGTCGCGACAGTGGTTTCCGCAGGCAGACGCCATGGGCCGCAGTTCCGTCGAGCATGTCTACCTTGCCGGTGATGGCGTCCGTCTGCTCGGCGCGGATGGCGCGGAAGTGAGCGGCCAGCTTGCGGCCCTGGCACTGCTCTCCGATCGAAAGCACCATGTATCAAGCCGTGATGTGCAGGCGCTGCTGCGGCTCAGCAGAAAGCATCGGCGCTTTGCCGATGGCATCCAGAAGGCATTTCCCTGGCCGCAACGACTGGCCGCCGGCATTCCGGACGAGACGCTGGTCTGCCGCTGCGAAGCGATCACGGCAGGTGAATTGCGCGTGGCCGCCGGCCCGTTCGACGCACCGGAAGTTAACCGCGCCAAGGCTTTTTCGCGCGTCGGCATGGGCCGGTGTCAGGGGCGCTATTGCGGTCAGGCTAGCCAGGAGGTCGTCGCGGCAGCCAGGCAGGTACCGGTCGAGACTGCTGGCCGGCTGCGTGGACAGGCGCCGGTCAAGCCGCTCGCAATTTCGACCATGGCATTGGATGGCGCAGATGCAGAATAGACAGGCCGATGTGCTGATCGTCGGTGGCGGCCTGGTCGGCTCCGCCGCCGCATTCTTCCTGCGTCAACGCGGCCGTTCGGTGATCCTGCTGGAGCGCTTTCTGGTCGGTCAGCAGGCCAGCGGCACGAATTTCGGCAACGTCCGGCGCCAAGGCCGCTATCTCCGACAACTGCCGCTCGCCAACCGATCGCGCGAGATCTGGCAGAGGATCCCGGCACTGACCGGCAGCGACGTCGAGTTTCTGCAGGTTGGCCACATCCGGTTTGCCTGGCGCGACGAGCAGATCGCCGTCATCGAGGACTACGCCCGCAACGCGCGGGAGTTCGGGCTCGACCTGGAGATCATCGGGAAGGCGGCGCTGCGCGAGCGTTTTCCGTTTTCCGGCGACGAGGCTGTCGCCGGCTCGTTTTCGCCGCTGGACGGGCATGCCAATCCAAGGCTTGCGGCACCAGCCTTCGCGCGAGCCGCCCGATGTGACGGCGCCACCGTTATCGAGAATTGCGAGGTCCTCAGCCTCGAGAAGATCGGCAATGACTTCGTCGCACAGACGCCGCAGGGCGAATTTCGCGCGCCAAACGTGCTCGTCGCTAGCGGCGCCTGGGGCGGGCGGCTGTCCGAAACCTTCGGCGAAACCGTGCCGATCACGCCGGGCGGGCCGCAAATGGGCGTCACCGAACCGGCGCCCTACTTCATCAAGCCGGTCGTCGGCGTGTCGACCAAGCGCCCGGAAGAGGTGATGTATCTGCGCCAGATCCCGCGCGGCAACGTAATTTTCGGCGGCGTCAGCCGCAGGCCGGCCGCCCTCGACGAACGTCGAGCCAAATATGATCCGGCAAGCTTGCTGCCGCAATTTGCCCAGTTGACGCGGCTTGTACCGGCGCTCAAGCATCTGAAGATCATCAGGACATGGTCGGGTGTCGAGGGCTATATGAGCGATGACCTGCCGATTATGGGGCCGTCAAGGAGGGTGAGTGGCCTCTACTATGCCTTCGGCTTCTGCGGGCACGGCTTTCAGCTCGGGCCGGGCGTCGGCGATGTGATGGCGGAGCTGATCGACACCGGGTCGACAAGCACGCCGATCGGGGATTTCAACATTCAGCGATTTGCGGCAAAGGGATCATGATGGGACTGCAACATTTCGAGAGCCGGGAGTACAGCTGGCCGTTCGGGGATTACACCGTCAGCACCGAGCGAAGCCGGCTGGATACTCGCGCATTGCTCGGCCATTTTCACGCCGAGGCCTATTGGGCGGAAGATCTCGAGTTCGCCCGCTTCGACACCGCCATCCGCAACTCGCTGCCGATCGGCGTGTACGCCGCCGACGGTTCGCTTGCCGGTTTCTGCCGGGTGGTGACCGATGGCGCGATGTTTGCCTATCTGCGCGACGTGCTAGTGCTGGAAGCCCATCGCGGCAAGGGCCTTGGCAAGGCGCTGTCACAGCATGCCATCGAGCACCCCGACCTGGCCTATGTGAACTACTGGCTGCTGCGCACCGACGACGCACACGGCGTCTATGCCAAATTCGGCTTCACTGCCCTGCCCGATGCCGACACGTTCATGATCCGTCGCACCGACAAGATCATTTGGCAGGAAACCTAAGCAGCGACTTGCAGTCGCACATCGATCGATAACCATTAATACAGAAGAAGCGCATGCCGTGACCGGCTATGCGCTTCTTCTGTATGGCCGTGAATGGCTACGGCCGTGATGTCGAACCGTCAAATGACGGTCTGGAGATGACAGGCAACCCGGTCTGCGCCCCGTGTCGCCAGCAGCAGCGGGCGTTCCTCGCTGCAACGGCCGAAGGCCTGGGCGCAGCGCGGATGAAAGGCGCAGCCGGCCGGTGGCGAGAGCGGGCTCGGCAATTCGCCAGTCAATGTCTGCTGGCTTGAACTCCTTCTAACACCGACTTCAGGCGCAGCTCCCAGCAGTGCCCGCGTATAGGGATGCTGCGGATCGGTGAATATCTTTTCGGTATCGCCTGTCTCCACCACCGAGCCGAGATACATGACGACGATACGTTGGGAGACATGTCTGACGACCCGTAGATCATGCGATACGAAGACCAGCGACAGCTCCAGCTTCTGCTGCAACTCAAGCAGCAGATTGATGATCTGCGCTTGCACGGATACGTCGAGCGCCGAGAGAATTTCGTCGGCGATGATGCATTCCGGCTCGACGGCAAGCGCCCGGGCGATGCCGATCCGCTGGCGCTGACCACCACTGAACTCGCGCGGATAGCGATCGGCCGCATCGGCCGGAAGATTGACCAAATCGAGCAGTTCGCGGACTCGCGCCGCGACCTTGCTACGAGGACAGATCCTGTTGACTGCAAGCGCTTCGCCTATCGTCTGACCGACCGTCATCCGCGGGTTGAGCGAGGAGTACGGATCCTGAAAGATCATCTGGACGCGGCGGTTGTAAGCGCGCTGCGCACGGCCGCGAAGATGAGAGATGTCCTGGCCGTGAAACAGGATCTTGCCCTCGCTGACCTCGTGCAGACGAACCAGACAGCGTGCAAGCGTCGACTTGCCGCAACCGGATTCGCCGACGACCGCCACAGTCTCGCCCTTGGCAATCGTCAGGGAAACATCACGCAGCGCCGCTACTCGCTGCTCGCGAGCCCCGGTCAGCCGCTCCATCAGGCTGCGGTTCACATCGAAATACTTGTCGACATTCTGGACGGCGATGACGGGTGGGACCGTGATGGTCATTGGAATACATGCTCCTCGATCAGCGTGTCCATTCGCATGCATGCGCTTTCCCGCTGCCCGGCAAGTTTCTTCAAGGCCGGGCGGGATGTTTCGCAAAGGGGCTGAACGAACCGACAGCGTGGTGAGAAAAGACAGCCGGCCGGCCGCGCCCGCGGGGACGGCGGCGAGCCGGAAATAGGTCGCAGCGGTTCACGGCTGGCGCCCGCCTGCGGAATGCTGTCTATCAATCCCAGCGTATAGGGATGACGTGGACGCACCAGAAGGTCTTCCGCGGGACCTTTTTCCAGGATCTCGCCGGCATACATGATCGACACGCGATCACAGACCGCCGAAACGACACCGAGATCATGCGTGACCAGAGCAACGCTGACGCCGAGATCGTCGCGCAACCTCAGAAGCAGGGCCAGGATCTGGTCCTGGATGGTCACGTCAAGCGCTGTCGTCGGCTCATCGGCGAGGATCAGCGACGGATTGCTAGCCAGGGCAATGGCGATCATTGCGCGCTGGCGCATGCCACCGGAGAACTGGTGCGGATAGTCCTCCAGCCGGCGCTCGGCCGATGGAATGCCGACAAGGTCCAGCAGTTCGATCGCCCGCGCCTTGCGGCCGGGCCGATCGCGGTTGCCATGCGCCTTGAGGCTTTCCAAAATCTGCCGGCCGATGGTCAGGACCGGGTTGAGCGCAGTCATCGGCTCCTGGAAAATCATCGAGATTTCGCCTCCGCGCACCCGGCGAAGATCTCTGCCGCTCATGCGGTTGACGTCGCGGCCATGCCACAGGATTTCGCCGCCGACCTTCATCTGGCTCGGAAGAAGCCGCATGATGGACCGGAGACTGAGGCTCTTGCCTGATCCGGATTCGCCGACCAGCCCGAAGATCTCCCCCTTGCGCACGTCGAAGCTTGTCGATTGCACGATCGGGATGGTTTCCTCGTCCCGCCGCAGCGACACCGTCAGTCCGCGCACCGATAGGATGGTTTCCTGCTCGATGTTCATGAGCGCTCCTGCCGATGAAAGAGTTCTGCAAGGCCGTCACTGAGCAGGCTCAGCCCCAGCCCCAGCAACAGGATCGCGAGGCCCGGGAAAATCGACATCCACCAGGCGGTCTCGATGTAGTTCTTGCCATCGGCGATCAGCACGCCCCACTCCGCTTCTGGCGGCTGGGCGCCGAGCCCAAGATAGCCGAGGCTGGAGCCGAGCAGAACGGCAAGCGCCATGTCGGTCATCCAGTAGATCATCACCGGGGTAATGGCATTCGGCAAAAGGTGGCGCAGGATGATGCGCATGTGGGTGTAACCCAGTCCCTTGGCTGCGGCCGCATAGTCGAGGTTCTTCTGGACGAGGATTTCCGCCCGCATCAGCCGGCAGTAAAACACCCAGCCGACCGCCGTCATCGCAATGTACATGTTGATGAGCCCAGGTCCCAGCAGCGCCACCACGGCGATGATCAGCACGAGAAAGGGAAAGATCACGATCACGTCGATCACCCGCCCGACAATGGTGTCGAGGATGCCGCCGAAATAGCCGACGACTGCGCCGACGACTGTGCCGAACACCACGGATACTATGGTGGCAAAGAAAGCGATCTGCAGATCGACGCGGAACGCCCACATGACGCGGCTGTAGATATCGCGGCCGAAGCTGTCCGTGCCGAACCAGTGCGCGGCGCTCGGCCCGACCAGCAGCGCCTCATAGTCGAACGCTTCGGGGTCGTGAGTGGCGAACCATTGCGGTGCGATAGCCACCAGGATCGACAACAACACGATCGTGCCGCCGATCACGAGCGATGGCGCCAGCGGCAAGCGCGCCAGCCGGCGACGGAACGAGATCACAGCACTCATCAATTCTCAATCCTCGGGTCAAGCATGCCCTGGACGATGTCCGTCATCAGGAAAACCAGCGACACGACCAGTGTCAGCACCAACATCAAGCCCTGGATGACCGGATAGTCGCGGGCGAAAATGCTGTCGATCATCAGGCGTCCGACACCCGGAATGGCGAACACGGTCTCGGTCACAACAGCGCCCCCAATCAGCGTGCCGACGTTGAGACCGAACAGCGTGACGGTGGAAATCAGCGCGTTGCGCAGCACGTGATGACAGAGCACCACGGCGCGAGGCAGGCCACGTGCCGTGGCAAAGGCAACGAAGTCGCTCGACGTCACCTGAATGATCGAGGAGCGCAGGTTGCGGAAGAGGACGGCCGCGAAGTTATAGGAAAGCGCCAAGGCTGGCAGGAACAGATGGTAGAGATTGTCGACCAGCCCCTTGCCGAAGCCGCCGACCGGAAACCACCGCAATTGCGCCGCGATAAACGTCAGCATGATGATGCCGATATAGAAGGTTGGCATGGACAAGCCGACCTGGAACAGACCGCGCAGCACAAGATCCGTGGGCCGATCGCGCCGGAGCGCGGCCAGCAGAGAAAGCGGAACGGCAATCACCACAGCCAGAAAGGCGCCCATTAGTGACAGCATTAGCGTCACCGGGAGGCGCTCGCCGACGAGTTGCAAGACTGGAACCTTGAGTGCATAGGAAATCCCAAGATCGCCGTGGGCCAACTGACCGATGAAGACGCCGAACTGGTGAACGAGCGTCTGGTCCGTACCGTAGGCTGCTTCGATGCGGGCCGCCGCCCGATCTGTCGCGCGATCGCCGAGGGCTGCAATCCCGGGTCCGCCCGGCAATGTGCGCACCAGGACGAACAGCACCACGAGGGCAATGAACAGGGTCGGCACCAGTTGCAAAATGCGACCGGCGATCACGTTACCTCTGCGCACTGGCCAACTCCTTCACGGTTCGAGGCTATTCGGCCGGACAGGGCGCCCGGCCGATATTACGATGAATTATTTACTCAGCGAGGTCTTGGTGAAGACGTTGTTACCGAGCGGGATCTGGATGAAACCTTCGACCTTCTTGCCAAGCGCCACCGGATAAGGGCTTTCGTACATGTAGACGATCGGCGCACCGTCCTTGTAGAGATCCTGAATCCTGGCATATTGCTCAGCGCGCTTGGCCGTGTCGGCCTCGAGCTGGCTCGCCTCGTAGAGCTTGTCGACTTCCGAGTTCTGCCAGCCGCTGCGATAGGACTGGATCAGCGGGAAATAGGCAAAGTAGGACGTCGCCTCATTCGGATCGGCGATGTCGTTGGTCCAGGTGGAGACCACCATCTGGAAGTCATTGGCCTTCTGGCGTGCCGCGCGCGTCGCCTTGTCCACCTGCTCGATCTTCAGCTTGACGCCGACAGCGGACCACATCTGCTGGGCAGCCGTGGCGATCTGCATCTCGTCCTGGCTGCCGCCCAGTGTCAGGATGCTGATCTCGGTGCCAGCAGCGATGCCGGCATCGGCAACCAGCTGCTTGGCCTTGGCGATGTCATAGGGGTAAGGCTGCGCCTTGCCGGCAAAGAGCGGCGTCGTGCTGGACAGATAGGACTGCATTGGTTTGGCAACGCCATGGGTGACGATCTTTGTGATCGCAGCCTTGTTGAGTGCGTAGTTCAACGCTTGGCGCACCTTGACGTCATTCAACGGATTGGGCTTGCCACTGGCCTCTGGGCGCGTGTTCATCGTCATGAACGTCACCTTAGTCGAAGGAAACAATTCCATGTTGACGGCATCTTTGCTCTTCAGTTCGTTCACACGCGAATAGGGAATCTGCTCTGCGCCGTCGAGTTCGCCCGAGGTGAGCTTCAGAATGCGCGTCGCGTCATCGGGAATGACCTGAAAATGAATCTCGTCGAGATAGGGAAGCTGAATACCGGTTTCGTCCTTGCCCCAGTAATAGGGGTTGGCCTTCAACACCATGTCGGAACCGCGCTTCCAGCTCGCAAGCGTGAACGGGCCGGAGGTGATCGGGTGCTCAGAGAAGGCGCGAGCCTTTTCGACCTCGGTCGCACCTGGCGACGCCTCGAAGGCTTTCATCGGCAGGATCGCCGCATTGAAAGTGGCAAGCGCCGCCTCAAAGGCAGGATCGTAGTTCTTCAGCGTGATCTTGACCTTGTCGGCACCGTCGACCTCAACCTTGGCGATCGAGGCCAGTAGGAAAGACCATGTGCCATTGTCTTGCTTGCTGGCGCGCTCCAGCGACCACTTGACGTCATCGACCGTGATCGGCGAGCCATCCGAGAACTTGAGTCCCGCACGAAGCGTCAGCGTCAGGGCCAGATGGTCATCCGACCAGGACTTTGCGGAAGCGAGACCGAAATCGACGCTCTTTCCGTCCGCCGCCGGTTGCAAGAGCGTATCGTAGAGATTGGTAAGGATCCAAATATCAACGTTCTGTTCGGTCTGGACCGGATCCAGGAACTGGCTATCGGCATAACGACCGTAATTGAGGACACCGCCCTTTTCGGCCGCATGCGCTCCCTGCCCCATTCCGGCGGCCAGAAGCGCCGAAAATGCTACGCCGATTATCCATCTTCTGCTGTTCATTCGTCATTCTCCTGTTGCGCGCGCTGGTTGTGAGCTGGCAAAACTGCTTTTGCATGTGCGAGAAAAGGAGGCTTCCAGCGCGTCAGAGCGGCCGGTAGGCTTTGATCCCAGCTATTTCTCGTTCCCTTTTTTTACAAACTAGCCACAGGTTTTCGCGATGCAACAATTCCAATATACGCATTGGACATAACTGAAGGTTATGTTCCTTTTCTTCAGAAAGGGATCAGAGGTTTGCACGCCTTTGGCTAAACCAGACTTGACTGTGGATGTTCTGCAGACGTCAGGAACCATGATTCACAGACACGCATCGACCGCTTCCCGCGCGGCGATAGCAAGGTAGCGCTAAGTTAGGTGGGTGCTGGGATAGCGCTCGAGCGTGGTGGCTCGCTGAGAGAAGGCGACAAGGTCAGCTTTGAGGTTGGCCAGGATCGAAAGACCGGAAAGTCCAAGGCAGAAAACGTCTCCGTTCTCTGATCCGGAACACAGACAGGTCGGGTCCGCGCATAAACTCACGCGGGTTCGACATACTATGCGACCTTGATCGCCAGGCTCTCCGCAATTTGCGCAGCCTCCAGACGCGCCGATGTCTTGTAGGGATAGTGCTTCCAGTACCACCAATTCACGGCAGCGCCCTTCCCGAAACCAAACCCGGCCCAATCGCCGCAGTCGCACTTTCTGGCGACCAGTTTCGGTGCACGCTGGAGAGATGGTCTATCAATATCACTCATCTGAATTTTCCAAGATCGAACCAGCGATGAACAGCGCTACAAGACGTAGCCTTCAGTCTGTGCATTCGCGTAGAAGGCCCCGATCGCAGCATCGCCATCTCTACAAAATGCAAACACCTTCGGCGCTTGCGTATCGTGACTGCAGTGGTCGAACACGCCAAACGCCCGGTTTGTTTGCTGGTCGACTGCCACTTCGAACTGGCCGATCGGACCACCGCTCTCCATGTCGAAGGCAGTGGCGCTGTAGATCGAAACGCGCTGGCGATCAGCGACCAATAGCACCTTTGCCAAGAGGATCGGGCTAATCTCCGCCACGTTCACGCGCTGGTGCGGTGTCCAGCATGTCCCCGACGGGTCATCCTCCCACAGGTTATCGACCGGCGCAGCGTACATGGCCGTCGTCCTTTTGCTTCAAAGTGAATTTGCGAGACAATCTCGCCGCATGTTCTTATTATGTTCCAGCCCTGATCGGAGTCAAGCGCGGTCTGCCAATGGGATCTTGCGCTGGCGGCACGAACTCCCGGCCCTCCCCCGACCGTCGAAATAGGCATCATCGCACCTATTCACTGCGTGACGTCACTCGATGACGTTGTCCTCGCGCCAGCTCGACAAAGCGGCGTTTGATCTCCTCGAACAGCGCCGGTGGCAAGGGACCGAGGTAGCCGCTCTCGGTGTCGATGGGCCGTACATCCGGCCCTAGCCAGACAAATCGGTTGCTTTCCGTCAAAACAATCCACGACCGCTCGTCGTCCAGTCCGAGACGCCGTTTCGTTGCTGGAGGGATCTCGATCGCGTCTCCTGGGTCAGAGGGTGGCGAATGGGTGACCGGCAGAACCCGCACGGCAGGCGTCCCATCTTCCAACGTTGCTACGATCGCCAACACGAGTGCCGGGCGATCCTTATCACCCTCCACCCGGCCTTCGAGATGCTGCCAATGCCAAAGATAGGAATATCGGAAGACCCAACCGACCTTCGGTTCAGTCGGCAGCATGCTTGCCCTTCAGCAGTTCGGCATCGAGATGGTCAAGGCCAGGCTCCATGTTCGACGCTTCGATGGTGGCAAGTTCCTCATCGCCGAGCGCCACCGACAGTTCCACCCGACGATCCCGTTTCGCCAGACGGAGATAATCCTCATAAGCGATCAAAACCGTACGCGGCCGGCCGTTCTTGGTGATAATCACCGGCTCTCGAATGGCCGCATCTTGATAGGCCCCGAAATTCTTCGAAACTGCCGCAGCGGTAACAGTCGATGTCATGGTAGGACTCCTTTATTCCGGAATATACGGGATTTCCGTAACATTTGCAAACGCACGTCGGAAATGGTGCTCCCCGGTATCGTCCGTTTACGCGGCCTTGCTGTGAGTTCTACCTGAGGAACCGAGGTAGGCGTCGAACGCAGCGGCAACTGCACGAACCATGAACCGGGAGTCCTGGGACACAGTTACCCGACCCTCGACGATGGTTGCAACGCCGTCGGCGACCAGTTCCTTAAGCCGCTCGTTCCTTTCCAGCAGGTAGCGGACGTCATGGCCTGCCTCTTCGCTTAGTTTTGACAGGTTAACCTCGAAATCGCACATGAGACGTTCGATGACCTTGGCCCGAAGCTTGTCTTCGTCGGTGAGAGCGTATCCCTTCGCGGTGGGAAGAACTCCCGACGTAACCATCTCTGCATACCGACCGATGGCCACATGGTTCTGGTAGTATCCGGAGGGCAAACGACCGATCGCCGAGGCGCCGAGGCCGATCAACGTATCGCACTCGTCAGTCGTATAGCCTTGGAAGTTTCTGCGAAGTATGCCGGAGTGGGAAGCGACCGCGAGCTGATCGCCAGGAAGAGCGAAGTGATCGAGGCCAATTCGGACGTAGCCCGCTGCTACGAGCTCTTCGGCGATAGCCTCTGCTTGCTCGTTGCGCTCGCGGGCGTCCGGAAGCGCGGACTCGTCGATCAGGCGTTGGTGTTTCTTGAAGGCCGGGATGTGCGCATATCCAAACACCGCAAATCGTTCAGGTCTCAGTTCCGTGGCGAGCCTGACGGTCGATATGCAGGATTCGACGGTCTGGTGCGGAAGCCCGTAGATCAGATCAAAGTTGATGCTCGACGCGCCGTAGGCCCGCAGCCCGGCGACCGCCGCCTTGGTTTGCTCGAAGGTTTGTATCCGGTTGATCGCCCGCTGGACGACTGGATCGAAGCTCTGCACGCCGAGGCTCGCGCGATCGACACCATTTTCTCCTAGCGCCTCGATCATTGCGGGCAACAGTGTTCGCGGATCGATTTCGACGGCCACACTCGCGTCGTCCTCGAACTGAAACGCGCTCCGGAGCTTTCGCATCAGCGCAGAGAATTCCTCTGGCTTCATGATGGTGGGCGTGCCACCCCCGAAATGGACGTTCTTCACCGGCAGGGTGTTTCCCGCGGCGAACGACACAAGCTCTATCTCCTGGTTCATTACCTCCAGGTAGTCCAGTACAGGCGCATCCTGCCGGGTGATGGTGGTGTGACAGCCGCAGTACCAGCACATGGAGCGGCAGAAGGGAACGTGAAGATAGAGGGAGACAGGCCCGGATTGAGCCGCAGTCGCAAGGCCGTTGGCGTAGTCGTCAGGTCCGACCGTCGCTGCGAAGGCAGGTGCAGTTGGGTAGCTAGTGTAGCGCGGAAGGCGCGCGTCGCCGTACTTGGCAACCAAATCTGACATCTTGGCATCCTTTATAAAGTCATGATGTCTTATGGGCGTGATCCGATCGAGGTTCCTTGTCCTAAATCAATTACGGGCCCGCGCGAATTCATTGATATTTGCTCGTCGTCAAAGTCGGGCCAATCGATGCCGCCTATCGTAGGCTCATTGACATGTGGACGAGCCGCGGTCCTGTCAGTTTTCAAGCTCGCGGCAAAAGGAACCAACTCAACATGACTGACGCGCCAACGACGACCCCCGCCGAAGCCCCACATATCGATGTCCGGATTCTCCCTCACGCCGAACGTCACGCCCGCATCTTTGGAACCCTCGGCACCCTGACGCCGGGCGGCGCTCTCTTTATTACAAGCGACCACGAGCCCCGCCCGCTGCATTACCAGCTTGAGACGGCGTTCCCTGGGAAGTTTGCCTGGGAGTATCTCGAACAGGGTCCTGAGGTCTGGCGCGTGGAAATTACCCGGCTGGACTCCGGCTGCGACTGCTGCTGCGGCAGCAACTAACCTCGGAGAAGCGCGATGATGCCCGTGGGCACAACTTTGTCGCGTTGGACAATGTCGTATTTCGGCGCGGCGCTCTTCTTTCTGCTCTTCGCTGAAAGCTTGCTTTCGGCAGGAACATGGGTGCCATCGTCGAACGTGGCCGAGCCCTATGCACTCATCATCGTGCATTCGATAACCCTTGGCTGGCTCGCTCTTCTAATGATCGGCGCGCTCCTCCAGTTCGCGCCGGTTTTAACGGGCCTGAGCCTGCCGACCAGTCGGCTCGATATGCCCAGCCTCGCAGGGCTCGTCGCCGGAATAGGGCTACTTCTCTTCGGCTTCCGATCGATCGACGCCGGATCCGGCGCAGCCGGTCCGACGATGATCGCGGCATCGGTGACCTTGGCAGCTTCAATCTTGTCGATCGGTCTTGTGCTCTTTTCAGTCCTTTGGCGTGGGAGAGCGATTCACGCGGCCTCGCCACTCGTCCTGATCGGAATTGCGTGCCTCTTCATTACCGCTGCCTTCGGAACGCTCTTTGCAATTACGATCTCCGGTCTGGTTGAGGCGTCCAGCGTCGTTGAATTCGTAGCCAATGCCGTCCCCTATCATGCCAGCTTTGGCCTCTTTGGATGGATGACGTTCGCGGCAATTGGAGTGAGCTACAAATTGCTGCCAATGTTCCTGCTGTCTAACGACATGAACAATTCGCCGCTTATCCGTCAAACAGGATGGATCGGGGTTTCGATGCTGGCGGTCGCGGCCGTCTGCACCACGTTCGAGCCAACGATAGGTCATAAGGTTCTTTTGTTGGGCGCACTGGCGTTCCAGTTCACGGTCGCCACATATCTGGTAGAGCTATCCAAGACCTATCGTTCCCGGCGCCGTAAAGGGCTGGAGCTGAACACGTCTGGATCCCTGCCGGCCTTCGCCTACTTGGCCGTCTCCGTTCCGATGTTTGCGATCGCCCTCCTTGTTCATGCCGGAACTGAAGTCGTGACGGCTATAACGTATCTGTTTGTCTTCGGCTGGTTAACTGGCCTGGGCCTGGCTCAGCTCCTCAAAATCGTTCCGTTCTTGACCTGGATCGAAGCGTTTGGCCCTCTTCTGGGCCGCAGGCCGACGCCTCGGCTAGGCGACTTGATAAAAGGGCGCCGTGCGGCCGTCTGGCTCGGCGCCTTCTACTTCGCGGTCATCGCCGCGTCGGCTGCGATCGCCTTCAAATCCGATTTCGGATTTCAAGTCGCGGCCATTGTTCAGACGTTTGCCACGGCTGCCCTCGCCGTCGAACTCGTGCTAGCACGCTCTCTTGTAAATGTGGAGGCAGCCACCAAGAGAGCACCATTTCAACAGCCGGCGCTATTCGTCGCCGCCAACCATAGAGGTAACGCCAATGGTTCAGCTTCGTGAACTTGATGTTCGACAGATCCTGCGTGACGGCGGGATGCCCTTTCAATTGATTATGGATACCTTCTCAAGTCTTGATCCGGGTGAAGGCCTGCGGCTGCACGTGATATTCGAGCCAGTTCCTCTGATCAAACAGCTCGAACAACGTGGCTTTGCGCACGTTTCCAGACGCCTTGCCGCCGACGACTGGGAAATCGATTTCGTTCCACATGAGCTGCCGCAGAAGACCCCCGACGCCGTGACGCAGTCGGAGGCAATATGGCCAGATCCAACCTGGAACCTTGACCTTACCGATCTCGCCCCACCGGAACCGATGGAACGAATTCTTTCCAGGCTGGAGAGCATGAAGAGCGGCGAAGTCCTCTTTGCTCTCCTGAACAGGGAGCCTGTTTTTCTGTTTAACGAATTGAAGGAACGCGGGCACGAATGGGTTGGGAATTTTGATGAAACGGGAAAGGTGTACCGGATCATGATCAGGGCTACACCGTCGGAGGTTAGCTGATGTGCGAGCTTAAGCTGACCCGCGACGCCGTCCTTGACGCACTCCGTGAAATCGAGGACCCCGAGGTCGGGACGGGGATCGTCGACCTCGGCCTGGTGTACGGAATCGACATCGATGAGACCGGGTTTGTCAAAGTACAGATGACGACTACGACGCGGTTCTGTCCGGTCTCTGCATTCATTGTGGACGCCGTCAGAACACGGATCGAACAGATGGACTCCGTCAGTCACGTAGCCGTTGACCTCGTGTATGATCCTCCGTGGTCTCCGGATATGGCGGCGCTATTCACCATGGAACCCTCGTGATAACTTGGATCGACCAACGGTCTGTTGGAAGGATAAATCGTGAGAATAGATCTCAAAGCCCCGACCGTCGATGCGGCGTACCTGGCCACGCGTTTCGACCTCCCCGCTGAAACGTTACGCAAGTTCATGACGCAAGGCCTTGTCCGAAGCAGAGTCGAAGTCGGCAACGGCGAAGATAGCGGAAGATCCCGCCTGACTGTCCGGATCGGCAACCGAATGTGGATCGCCATCGTGGGCGCTGATGGCAATGTTTTGAGTGAGGAGACTAGGTTCGTCGCCTCGCCGGCACTCGCCAGCTCGTCCAGAACAGACTGAAACACGCCCGACCGTGAAGGCTTGGCGCAGAGCCATCGTAGGACGGAAGTGGCGCTGTCTACCCGGTGGAAGGCGACCAGAGACAGCGCCAGGTGAATCTCTCGACGATCCTGTGGCGCCGACGTGGTCGCAGACCTGCAGCATAGTCACCGGCCTCCTATAATCCTCTAACTGGCGCACCTTTCTGACATCAGACATCTACAGTCGTGTCAGATTTTGCATCGAAGCTCGTATAAAAAGTGTTCGAAAAGGAAATCGTAGAAGAGGTAAATTCACTGATTTGCGAACTCGCCCGCCATGCTCTCGATTTCATGAAAAAGAGGCCGCGGCCGTCGAGACTTGATCGTACATCGACAGACTGTCCATGGGGGCAGCGCTCGCGACGCCCTCTACTAAGGGAGCGAGGATGCCGTCCCTATTCTCTTGGATTTGCGATGTCTGCCAATCTCTGCCAATCTCAAGCGACAGCGAGCCGAGATGGTAGCGCTGCTGAAGCGCGGGCGACCGTTGGAACTGAATTGTCGTGACTCATGTGACAAGGAATCGCCATGTATTCTCATATCTTGATTTGCACGGATGGCTCTGAACTTTCACAAAAGGGAGTCGATCATGGTCTTGCACTTTCAAAATGTTTGGGGACGAGAGCGACGGCCGTTTTTGTGACAGAGCGCTATCCGATTTACCCCTCGCCCGGCCTGACAGGAGGATGGACGGCCATTGGACCAAGTGAATTCGAGGCTTTTGCTGCAGCCCAGACGGAAGCGGCCGAGAGGATATTGGCAAAAGTGAAAGAATCGGCCGCAAATCTCGGAACCGAGGTCAAAACCGTTCATATCTCCGAAGCGGAACCGGCCGAGGCCATTGTCCAAGCAGCGAAGACCTACGAGTGCGATCTAATCGTGATGGCATCGAATGGCCGTCGTGGCCTTGGAAGGCTTCTGCTAGGGAGCCAGACCTCAGAGGTACTCACGACTAGCTCCGTGCCAGTCCTTGTGGTCCGTTGACGGGAAAGGGGCCCTGCCGAGGCTCGCCCCGCTGTTCTCGGCCAACGACACAGACTTCGAAAACCGCAACCGGACCAAGTAGCGGATCGAGATGGCTCCCAAGCTAAGAATCCGTTGAAAAAGGTGGCGCTTTGACCTTCCCACAGACCCCGTACGCCGCCGCTGCCCGCACCCCGAAATTCGGCAGGTCGCTCGGGGCTCCGGTGTCCACGGGACGGCGACGCCCTGCGGGCATGCGGTCGTCCGCCTACGTCGAAGATGCCACCTTCAAGCAAGAGATCGCGAAGAACTCCAGACCTGCTCGGAATTCAATGTCCCTTGGGACCTAGTGGTTTCCGTTCCCGGCATAGGAACGGCGCGTGCTCATGCGCGAACACACAGAATGCCACTGTCCAGCCGATCGCCGATGCCATCAGTATCTCGGTGCTGAGCGACGGCAACAGCTCGGCGGTCGGCCGGAGTAGTGCGACTGCGCCCAACACGATATAGGAAGAGTTAGTGAATCGGCTCGACTTTACTTTCCGGCCTGTATGTCCGCGCGTGGCCCTCGTCATGACGGCTAGCATCATGAGGGAGATTGCTCCGATGGCAAATACGTGAAGAACGGCCACCTGGGGCATTCCTATTGTGCCCAGGCTCACGGCGACGAATCCGAGAGGCACGAAAGCGAAGGCGGCATGGAGCACGAAAAGGATCGGTTCTTGCCAGACGTTCCACCCGCGCCAACGATAGAGTCTGATCCCGTTCATCACCGCTGCAATAGCTGCGCAAAGACCGGTCAGAACCGCTTCCGGGGCGATGGCCCATGCGGCTAACGCAATGGCGCCGACGATGATTGTAGCGGCATCGTAGTGGTTGTAGGGAACCGGAAATTCTGTTCGGCCGAACTGGTTCAGCCAGTTCCGCGTGAAACTTGGAAGGATTCGTCCCCCCACGATCGTCACCAGGAGCACATAAGCACCGAGACCGAGACGGATGGGCAGTTCGGGGTTCTGCCCCGCGATCACCTCGATATGAAAGATCACGTTTGCGCTCGATAGAACCACGAGCCCCGCGATCACTTTCAAGTCTTTCCATTTCTTGCCAGCGACGACCTCCCGTGTACACAGGACGAGCATCGCCGGCAGAAAGAGGCAGTCGATTGCGACAGCCGGGATTACCCCGATCGACGTGCTTGCCAGCATCGCTACTCTGCCCGCGCACCATATAGAAAAGAGAACCGCAAGTGGGCGTCCCGAAATCGGCAGCCTGCCGGTCCAGTTTGGAATTGCCGTGAGCAGGAAGCCGGCCAGGATCGCAGGGGCAAAGCCGAAGATCATCTCATGGGCATGCCAGTAAAGCGTCCCGTATTCGGTTGCGAGCGGAATCCCAAATCTAAGGAAGGCGGCCCATAAATCGATGCTGACGATCGCCCACAATGCCGACGCCAGAAAGAAAGGACGGAACCCGTAGGAAAAGAGGACAAGCCCGGAGCGYGACATTCCTCGCGGAACGCGTTCGTCCTTTCCCATTGTCTTCTGCATGATCAGTGTCTCCAATTTGATCACACGGCAATGCCTGGTTTCAAGACAACAGTCGTTGAGATTACGCAAAGAAACACCTTTGAACTTTGCGCTGCCACAAATTGTCAGTTTGCGCCAAATCAAAGAGTTCCGCCGGGGTTCTACTAATTTTCACTTCGACCGGGCGGCGTTCGCTCCGTCTTCGACTTCAGGAGAGTGGAAATGACCAACAACATGCAAATGACCCGGCGCACGATGCTGACCGGCGCTGCTGTCGCCGGAGCACTAACGCCAATCATCGTAGCAACCAATGCAGCGAAGGCTGACGACGCGCATTCGATGGAAGCCCTCAAGGCTCGTAAGACCGCCGTCGACGTTACGAATCTCCCGCGCGAGAAGGTTGAGCTTGTGAAGCCGCCTTTCGTGCACGCGCACGATCAGATAGCCAAGGGCGGTCCCAAAATCAAGGAATTCACGCTCACCATCCAAGAGAAAAAGATGGTGCTCGACAAGGAAGGGACCGAAGTTAACGCGATGACGTTCGACGGTTCGGTGCCAGGCCCGCTGATGGTCGTACACCAGGACGACTACGTGGAGCTTACGCTCGTGAATCCCGAAACCAATACCATGCAGCACAACATCGACTTCCATGCTGCGACCGGCGGACTTGGCGGCGGCGCCCTGACCGTCGTCAACCCAGGTGAGAGCACCGTTCTTCGCTTCAAGGCGACCAAGGCAGGCGTTTTCGTCTACCACTGCGCACCTCCCGGAATGGTGCCGTGGCACGTCACCTCGGGCATGAACGGCGCGATCATGGTGCTGCCGCGCGAGGGACTCGCCGATGGCCATGGGAAGCCGATTGTCTACGACAAGGTCTACTACGTCGGCGAGCAGGACTTCTACATTCCGCGGGACGAAACCGGCAAATTCAAGAAGTACGAGAGCCCCGGCGAAGCCTACGAGGATACCGTCGCCGTGATGAAGACGCTGACCCCGACGCACATCGTCTTCAATGGCGCTGTCGGGGCGCTGACCGGCGAGAATGCAATGACCGCCAAGGTCGGCGAAACTGTCCTGATCATCCATTCGCAGGCTAACCGCGACACACGCCCGCACCTTATCGGCGGCCACGGCGAATACGTATGGGCGACCGGCAAGTTCCAGAACGTGCCGGACATCGATCAGGAAACCTGGTTCATACCGGGCGGTACGGCAGGCGCGGCGGTCTACACCTTCGCTCAGCCGGGCATATACGCCTACGTGAACCACAACCTCATCGAGGCGTTCGAACTGGGGGCCGCGGCCCACTTCAAGGTCACCGGCGAGTGGAACGACGACCTCATGACGTCGGTCAGAGCCCCATCGGCAAGTTGATCAGGCGGCGGGGAGGTGCGCGGGCTGGGGTGGCCCGCGCACCATTTTTTAGAAAGGCGCCACGTGCGTTAAGAACCATGGCTCGCAACGCTGCAACTGATGCAGTTTCAGGCATATCCATCGTGATCCCTTTTGCTCTTCTTGCAATATTTTCGGGAGCAGTTGCGGTGGAATCCGGGTTCGTTGCCGTGGGCAAGCCGATACCGACAGTCGCCTCGCCCGAGCTCGTGACCGTAGCGCCTCGCGCCTTCGCTTATCGGGAAGCGGCCGAATATTTTCGAAACGGCCTTGCAATCGACGCCCCCAAACGCGATGTCGCGATAAGGACGCCACTCGTGATCATGAAGTTCCAAACCACGCTCGCCGAATACAACCGCTGCGTAGCGGATGGTGTCTGCTCGGCCGCGGAGGGAAGAGACAGCCTGTCGCAGGAAGACGTTCCTGTCACAGGCGTCAGTTACGACGACGCCGTGCAGTATGCTGCGTGGTTGTCGAAGCATACGGGACAGGAGTGGCACCTGCCGACCGATTTCGAACTCGCCTATGCTGCGGCCGACCGCTTTCCCGACGACGCACTTGGCATCGACATTGACGACAAGAACCCCGCCACGCGATGGTTGGCGGACTACGAGCGCGAGGCGCGCCGAGCAGCGGCGACCGACCCGAGACCACAGGCGAGAGGGTCGTTTGGAATCAGTGAAACGGGCCTCGTCGATTTCGCCGGCAATGTCTGGGAGTGGACGACGACCTGCAACAAGCGCATCGACGTTGGAAGCCCATCGAGGGCCGCGGAACCTGATCCCAAGGACTGCGGCATCATGATCGCGGCCGGCAAGCATCGCGCCCCCATGAGCAGCTTTGTCCGAAATCCGAAGGGCGGCGGCTGTTCGGTCGGGAGCCCTCCCGATAATCTCGGCTTTCGCTTGGTCCGAAGACACTCTATCCTTGAGAGTGCCGAATTTTTCGCGCGCAAAGCAGCAGCAGGCATCTTTGGCACATTTGCAAGTGGCCCAAAGGATCGGAGTAACGATGAAGGTTGATCGAACAATTTTGAAGTCGTTGCCGCTCTTCGAGCGAATGACGGATGCTGACCTGGATTCGATGCTAGAGCATGCCGTGCCGCGCCGCGTCGCTCAGGGCGATGCCGTCTTCGAGCAAGGCGCTCAGGCGAAATCATTTTTCCTGTTGCTTCATGGGAGGCTAAAGGTCACCCAGGTCACCCAGGATGGACAACAAATTATCGTTCGGATGGTGCATCCGGGAGATCTGTTCGGTTTTGCCATGGCTCTCCGGCGGTCGGATTATCCGGGTACGGCGCGAGCTGCGGCCGAGAGCCTTATCATCGGCTGGCCGACAGAGATGTGGTCTCGCTTCGTCGAGCAGAACCCGCGTCTCGCTATGACGGCGATGCAGACGATCGGGCAGCGACTAGAGGAGGCGCATACTAGGATCCGCGAGATGTCCACCGAGGAGGTCGAGAAGCGAGTGGCTCATGCGGTACTGCGCCTGTCAAAACAGGCAGGACGCGCCGTCAAGGAGGGAATCCGCATCGACTTTCCGATTTCAAGGCAGGACATCGCCGAAATGACAGGGACGACGCTTCACACGGTGTCGCGTATCCTGAGCGCCTGGGAATCAAAGGGCATCGTGGAAGGCGGACGGCAGAAGCTCACGGTGACGGACACCGCACGACTTCTAAAGCTAGCCGACGGCAATCGGGAGTAGCGGGACGTGCCGGTGTTGCTCGATAACGGCCTCCGGCTCCTCGTTTTGGCGGCCACCAAGTCACCGTCACTGATCACTATTGCTCAGACCGCCGATGCTTGCAACGCATCGCACGCCCATGTCGCCAAAGCCGCCAACCGGCTCGTTCGAGGCGGATTTCTAACAAGCACGAGAGGGCGGTTCGGAGGTCTGCAGTTGGCAAGATGTCCCGAAGCGATCTGTTTGGCGGATGTCGCCGACGCAATGAGGGGCTTGGGGCGCGCGGGCAAGCGACGGGACGAACTGCTAGTAACGTGGCGGAGAATCCAAAAGGACGCCATGCGCTCCTACGTCCGCCACTTGGAGAAGCGGACTCTCGCCGATCTTTTATCAGATTCAGTTATGGAAGGCTGACGCTCGGGCCCCCGATCATCCAGAAGGGCGTTCAGGAGGCCCAACTTGTCTGGCGCCTAGCAGTGCGGCTATCGACTTGACGTAGACGTTGAGCCGTCTCGGCGTTTTTTTCCAAGCGACGATGTCGCCTGACACCCGGACCGACGACGACGGAGTGCCGCCGTCGAGAAGGATCTTCAGTGCGGCGATTTCGCAGATCGCTCCAAGACTTTGCTGACGACGGCTTTCAACCACGGGTGGCGGGCTGTACATACTGCACAGTGCTTCTCGATCCACAACGACCACGCGATGCACGCCTTCATGCTCCATCACAAACGACGCCCGTTTCCGCGGACGATTTCAAAAAGGCCGTACACCTGGGAAGCATGAGCGCTCTCCTCCGTCTCGTTGTTTGACAGCCGACATCAGCTTCATTGACGGATGTCAAAGAGGATGACCTTAATCGGTCATAAAGACGATAAGAACCTTGGAGGACACTGATGCGCAGCTTGATGATCGCTTTGGCTTGGGCTTCCATTGCCCTTGGGATAGTTGGCGTCGTCCTCCCCCTACTGCCGACCACCCCATTTTTTATTCTGTCTGCTGCCATCTTTGCGCGCACGTCGCCACGCTTCGAGAGGTGGCTGGTGTCACACCCCACCCTGGGCGGTCCGATCAGATCGTGGCGGGAACGGCAAGCGGTCCCGCGCAGGGCGAAGCTCGCTGCGATCACCGCGATGGCGTCAAGCTTCCTCTTCCTGTTTTGGCTCGCTCCTGGCGCGGTGACGCTCACGATTGTCGCCGCCCTCATGAGTCTATGCGCAGCCTTCATAGTCACGCGGCCATCAGCCTAATGGCAGGAAGGCCTTAAGCGCTATCCAGACCGGATCGGTGGAAGCGCACGGAGCGTCTTTGCTCGTATCGCAGCAATATGCGACGTTTTCGACGCGTTGACTTCGATACGTCCATACAAGAGGTCCTGGGCGCTACGCGACGCGATTGGTTGGATGTTCGAGCGAGAGGGCCATTTCGATCGCAAGCGTCTTGTCGCATTCGCCTCAAGTATTGACGCGGGCATGGCGGGCTAACGATAAATCTCCGCACCCAGTGCCAGTGAATCGCCAGGGGGCCGCTCAATGAGCTTACGACAAGAAGGCTATGATCCAAGCTATACAGAACAGGGTGATGGGGATGCATACCATCGCCGTCGCCGCTATCCTCCGCCAGATCGCCTTGTTGTAGATCCCGGTGATGCTGAAGAACATCCTGAGCGACCACAGAGCGGACATTAGGATTGCCGCTGCCCTCGTCTGGTCCGCATGTGGCAATACGACCCCATCTGCGTGAAGTTGCGTTATCGTGAGTGAAAGTAGTCCGGCAAACAGCGACGCGGCCGCCAAGGGGATCAAAGCCTGAGCCAGGTGGTGGAGGATAGTAAGGGGCCGCCGAAGTAAGAGACTGCTAGCTGCGAGCGGGCAAATGAAAAGAACGGTTGCAGACAAGCATCCGAGCAAGATCAGCGCCAGGAGGCAAAGACCGTCGATTACGGTCATGACGTCGTTTACCGAGGGGTAGTTCGTGAGCATCCACCAGGGAAGCCGCAGCGAAAGCGGCCAGATCCAGTGGGCGCCGACACAGAGTTCGACGAGCCACTGCCTGAGAGCCCCGAAGATCGCGCTGCTCGACCAGTGAAGGGCGGCCGGCACCACGCCAAGGAGCACCGGCACGATCAAGATCGTCTCCCAGGCGGTCGCCATCCGCCCGGAGCCATAGACGATGTCCATCGCGGGCCTACGCCATGCCAATCGTATTGCACCACGATGGCCGCTGCACCGGCCACACATGTGGCATGCCGACGCTGCCTGCATCGTCTTGATGGGCACCAGGGGCGCGCAGTTCACTGCAGCCGCGCCGGCCGTTGTAGAGCGGCGCCACGCTTCCGGTTCCACCCGAAAATGAAGTGGTGCGATCTTTGAAACGAGACCGAACACTCCGCTTACCGGGCAAAGAAACCTGCACCAGACGCGCTTCGACTTTCCGTAGCGTGCGCCGACGATCATTGCGGCGAAGGTCGAACCGCCGAGCAGCAGCGCCGCGGGCTTTGGATACTGGTAAATGCTGGTAAGCTGACCATAAACAGTGGTGGCGATGAAGGATACAACCGGCCATCCAGACCACTTCATCCAGCTCGGGATGGCCCTTCCGGCGCCCCTCTCGCTGGCGAACTCGGACAATGCGCCTTCGGGACAGAGGAGTCCGCACCAGAAACGCCCGACGAGCGCGGTCGCCAACACGACGAAAGGCCACCACACGCCCCAAAAGGCGAACTGGGCGAACCGCGACACGTTGTTCCATATGAAGTCGCTGCTGCGCGGCAACGGTAGGAGCAGCGGCACTGCCAGAAGGAAGACATACGCGCTGATTATCACCCATTGTGCGCGGCGAATAAGCGTTTGCCGTCGCAGCAACATATCGCCAAAGGCTGCGACGGATCCTCGGGGCACCAACTGCATTGTCGTCACGCGTGCACCTTGTTGTCCCTAAGCGGCACATAGGCCAGCGATGCGATCAGCCAATATGAGCCGAGACCGATGAGCGGTAGGAGCTCCGGATGCGATCTGTAACCAGCCAGTCCAGCGATAAACGCGCCAACGCCGCTGGCGTCGTCGAGCAGCCAGCTCGTATCCCACAACTGCCCTGTCATTGGTGAAAGAATCCCGAGCGATATCGTCTTGTCGACGACCATCATCATTAGACCGCTCCCGAGGATCAACAACAGGATCTGACTAACGCGCGACAGAACCTTCTTAGACGCCACGGCCGTGCCGGCCTTGAACGCCCAGAAGCACATGGCGGCAAGGCCAAGTCCAAAAGCACCCGAGGCAGCCACCATGCCGGCGTGCCAACCTGTCGAGGAGGACAGCAGGCCGAAGAGGAAGACGACTGTCTCTGCGCCTTCCCTGGCAACCGCGATCGCCGAAAGCGTCGCAAGTCCCATCCAGTTGCCCGCTCTTGCGTGCGTTGCCGCCCTGCCGCCAAGCTCTCCAGAGGGCCGTCGGTCGATGCCTCGCATCCAGAAGACCATCCGGACCATGAGGATCGCTGCAATGCCCGCTAAAACAAGCTGGAGAATGTCGGCGCCGTCACCATCCAGATAGTCCCCAGCACTCATCATCAGCGCCGCCAGCGCGATGGCAAGCCCTAGCCCCGCCGCCGTGCCACCGGCGATCCATTGGATTGCCGTACGCCGAGAAGCCGCTCGCTCCCGCATCGACCATGCGAGAAGCGTCCCGACGATCAGCAGCGCCTCGAACGACTCGCGCCAGACGACTGCGGCAATCTCGAAAGACTGGAGAAAGAGGCTGGCGTTCATTGTGCCACCAGCTTCGCCGGTGGCATATCGAGGTGGAAGTCATCGAAGAATGCGTAGTTGCCCGCGTCAAGGGAGCGGAACACGAGGAAGCTCGACGCGCCTGGGGCCAAAACCTTTTCCTTGCGAAGTGGAATGCTCTCAAATTCAATTGGAGTCGTCCCATCGTTGTGCAGTTCGAGCTTGAAGCGCTTGTTCGCTGGCACCTCGATAACCGAGGGGGAGACCACCCCGTTGCTGAAGCGCACCTGGAAAACTGGATCCCCCTCCTCCGCATATGCAGGCTCCGCCGCAATGGATGCGGCGGCGAGGATCGACAAGCAGATGGACCTGCGGCAGGCGTGCATCAGTAGCCACCTTTTTTCCCGACGCCCGCAAACACGAACTCGTAGTTCAGTGTGAAGGCTTCCGGCCATGCGGCAACGCCGGTCTCTTTGTCGACGTGTCGGCCGAACGACATCATTCCATGTCCACCTGGGTGAACGGTTAGCTCGAGCGCATACCGGCCGGCGCCCGATAGCTTCACGTTGTCGCCATAGTGCGGACCGTCGCTCGCCACCATCGCCTCCAGGGCGCCGCTTTGCTCAACGCCGGTGTCGAGGTTCTTCGCCTTGTATTCGACATGCAGGTTCGGCATCCAGTCCCCTTCGGCGAAGCCGTTGGAATTGTCTTCGGTCGCATGGATATCCGCCTCCAGATGGACATCGGATTCAGCTGCCGGAAGCATCATGCCTGGTGGGTCCATTTCGATCGGCTGAAGATAGACCGCCGCAACCTCCATACCTCCCGCGACCTGAGGCGCTCCAATCGGGAACTCGGCGGCGTGCAGGTCGAGCGGCATCGCCGCAAAAAGGCCTGGGAGCAAGCAAAGGCTGGTGGCACGAAACATGACGGCGATCCCTTAAAGATGACTAATATCATCACCTTTAATCACGAGAAAGGGTTGGATCTTTGCGCTGGCGCAAAGACGGGTAATGGGGCGCGAGGTGGGACGCTGGCAATCGCTGTCTTAGGTGGCCGACCAGCTCCGTCCACGCGGGAACACTTCGAAGCTGTTTGATTTTGATCAAAAATGGAAAGGCACAGATCTGTTACCAATGCCTCCCAAAGGGGAGGTCGCCATGATCCCATTCTTCGCCGCCTTTGCAGTTTTCCTGATCCTTCACTCGATTCCAGCGGTCCCATCAGTTCGCTCAGGGATCATTGCGCGCATAGGCAGGCCGACATATTTCATGACTTATTCCGCAGCCTCAATTGTCGCCCTCGCGTGGCTCTTTTCCGCCGCGCTTTCCCTCGACTACGTTCCGCTGTGGGATCTTAAGCCTTGGCACGCCGTTGTTACGTTCGTCCTCGCACCATTCGGGGGATTCCTTGTATTGGCCGGCCTCGCGAGCGCGAACCCCCTCTCGGTGGCCATCAAGTCGTCCGACCAACCCGGCGCCGTCGTCGGAATTTGTAGACATCCGGTCCTTTGGGGCTTTGCGTTCTGGGCGTTAGGACACATCGCGGCAAACGGAGACCTTCGTTCCGTCCTTCTTTTCGGCGGGTTTGCCATCTTCTCGCTCTCGGCCATTCCCATGATCGAGAAGCGCGCGAAGCGGCGTTTAGGCGATCGCTGGCAAACCTTGTCTGCCAAGACCTCCATGCTGCCGCTCGCAACGCTCCTCAAAGGTCAGGGGCTGGCGATGGACATCCCGATGGCGATTTCCATTGCAGTCGCGGCCGGATTAAGTGTCTGGTTGCTCTTTGGCGGGGGTCATGCCCTGCTCTTTGGGGCGGACCCGATTGCGATTTTCGGATGATTCCAGCCGGACTCGCCCAGCCATGCCCGCGACAGATGCGGAAGTGGAAGCCCCAGGAGATCGATCGCCCGACGTGCAAGATGATCAACAATATCGCCGACGGACTGGGGTCGGTTGTAGAATGCCGGGACGGGCGGCATTACGATTGCTCCCATTTCCGTCACGGCCGTCATGTTTCGTAGGTGTCCCAGATGCAACGGCGTCTCACGGGTCATGAGAACGAGGCGACGCCGCTCCTTGAGTTGAACGTCGGCAGCGCGTGATACCAAGCTGTCTGACAAGCCTGTCGATATGGCTGCGAGACTCTTCATCGAGCATGGTGCAACGATCATTCCGGCGACCGGAAAGGAACCGCTTGCAATTGCGGCGCCTATGTTCCTGTTGTCGTAATGACGATGAGCCTTGATCAGCATTCTACCGTGAGCTTCAGTCCCAACCTCATGTGCGAGAGTTCGCTTTCCGCTGTCTGAAACGACGAGGTGCACATGCACATCAAGCGCGGCAAGTTGGTCCAACACGGCCACGCCAAGCGCTGCACCCGACGCGCCCGTTACGGCCAGCACCACGTTCAGTTGTTCACTTGGCGGCGTCATCTCGAATCCTTTCCCAAAGTTGTTCGGCTCGTGCAGTCAGTTCACCCGGCATTTGGAGCTCGCGACCCCATTCCCTGTCGGTCTCCGTCCCAATCTTGTTGGTGGCGTCGATGCCCATCTTCGTTCCAAGGCCCGCCTTGGGAGACGCAAAGTCCAAATAGTCGATCGGGGTGTTTTCCATGACGACCAGATCTCTCGACGCATCGAACCGCGTGGAAACGGCCCAGATGACGTCTTCCCAGTTCCTCACGGAAATGTCGGCGTCGACGACGATTATCAGTTTCGTGTAGTTGAACTGAGGAAGCATCGCCCAGAGGCCCATCATGATGCGACGAGCCTGCCCAGGATATCGTTTGTCGATCGAAACGACCGCGGCGCGGTAAGAACAGGCCTCCGGCGGAAGCCAAAGATCGCGTATCTCCGGAAATTGCCGCCTGGCAATTGGAACGAACAACTCCGTCATTGCCTCACCAAGGCGCGAGGGTTCGTCGGGCGGGCGGCCGGTGTAGGTCGAGAGATAGACCGCTGAACGCCGGGTGGTAATCGCTGACAGCCGTACGACGGGAAAGGATTCGACCGAGTTGTAGTAGCCGGTGTGATCGCCGTACGGTCCCTCCGGCTCCGTCTCGTCAGCGGACACGACGCCCTCCAGGACGATCTCGGCGTTTGATGGCACATGAAGCGGAACCGTCAACGCCTTGCTGACGTCCGTTCGTGATCCACGGAGAAGGCCGGCGAAATTCAATTCACTCATGCCCTCCGGAAGCGGAATGACGCCCGCAAGCAAGGTTGCAGGATCAGCTCCGATCGCAATGGCGATAGGCATGTCCAATCCCTTGCGTTGCCACTCCTGGAAGTGCTTTGCACCGCCTCTGTGGGCGAGCCACCTGACAATCAGCGACGTCGGGTCTCGGACTTGCATCCGGTAGATTCCAACATTCACGTCATTCGGATCATCAGGACTGCGTGTGATCACCAGCGGCCAAGTAACCAGGGGAGCAGGCTCGCCCGGCCAGCACCATTGGACGGGCAGACGTGCGAGATCGATTTCAGTTCCTCTATAGACGACCTCCTGGCAGGGCGCCGTCCGACGATGTCGTGGCCGCATGCTGATCGCAGCCTTGAGCAGCGGCAGTTTGCTCCAGGCGTCGGCAAGCGACTTTGGCGGAACCGGGTGCTGCATTTCCGCGAGCTCGCCCGCAAGACGTTGTAGCCCGCCCTCGCCGAGACCGAAGCCGAGTTCAATGCGCTCCTTTGTGCCGAAGAGGTTGACCACGACTGGGATAGGCGAGCGCCTGCCCTTCGCGTCGATTGGCGATTTAAAGAGAAGTGCCGGACCGTTCTCGTTAAGAACCCTCTGATGCAAGGCCGTCATTTCGTGAACGAGAGAGACCGGCTCGTCAACAGTCACCAGCAGGCGGCGCTGTTCGAGCTCCCGCAAGAAAGCCTGAAGGTCAGTGTGTCGTTGGGTTCGAATATCATCGTTTCGCATTGACGATGCAATCAATGAGGAAACAGTCGATGTCTTTGTTGCAGATCAAACAGCGGCGGCTCAATAAGACCTAGGATGCCTCGTTCAATCTGAGAGGCCTCAATGCTTGCCCCACATCGTCTGATGGCCACAGCACGTATCGTACCGTTGCCGGTCGCTGCGTGCGTCGCATCTCTGCTTTTCCAGCAGGTTCTCAAGAGCCATCCCAAGCTATTCGACCGTCTCGGAGAATATGGAAAAGCCCGTTTCGGCTTCATTCCGTCCGATCTCCCTTTTGCATTCTCCATTCAACCCAGCGAACGGACCATTCGTACCTTTCGAAAAGGGGATGTAATCGCAGCCGATGCGAGTATCGCTGGCCCACTGCTTCTAATGCTTGCGCTGGCGGAGGGACGAGTCGATGGCGATGCGATCTTCTTCGCGCGCAAGCTCGCCGTTAGCGGGGATATGGAGGCCGTGCTCGCTTTGCGTAACGCTCTCGACGACTGTGAGATCGATATGGTGAAGACCATCGGCACGTTGTCCGGTCCCTTGAACCGCTCAATGGTTGGCGTGCTCTCGTCGATACGACGTCGCGCGCTGGAATCGCATGGTGTCGCATGGAATTGATCTGCCCTGCGGGGACCCCTTCCTCCTTCCGTGAAGCTGTCGATGCAGGCGCCGACGCCGTCTATTGCGGGTTCCGCGACGAAACGAACGCGCGCAACTTTCCGGGACTGAACTTCGATCCGTCTGAACTTCGGCAAGCCGTGTCCTATGCGCATGCTCGCAGCGTAAAGACGTTCGTCGCGCTCAACACGTTTATGACGGCTGGGAAAGAGGACCTCTGGTATCGCAGAGCGCAAGAAGCGACGGAAGCGGGCGCCGATGCGTTGATCGTTGCAGACTTTGGACTGATGGCGCATGTCGCCGAGCATCACCCGCAGCAGCGGCTCCACATCTCCGTCCAGGCCTCCGCTTCCAATCCAGACGCCCTCTCGTACCTGGTGGAGAATTTCGGCGCAGCACGTGTCGTGCTGCCGCGCACGCTGACGATCGCAGATATCGGGCGAATCTCCCGACGGGTAAGCTGCGAACTCGAGGTGTTCGTGTTTGGTGGTCTCTGCGTCATGGCCGAAGGGCGATGCTCGCTATCCTCCTACGCGACGGGGAAATCACCCAACATGAACGGCGTGTGTTCGCCCGCCAGCCACGTCAGGTACCGCGAGGTCGGCACAGAGATGATGTCGGACCTTGGCAGCTTCACGATCAACAGGTTCTCGGCGAACGAGCCTGCCGGCTACCCGACGCTGTGCAAGGGACGCTTCGAAATCGCCGACAGTAAGACCTACGCGTTTGAAGATCCCGTTTCGCTCGACGTCATGGATCAGCTCGACGAGCTTCGTGCTGCCGGCGTCAAAGCCCTCAAGGTCGAGGGCCGTCAGCGTGGCAAGGCGTACATCTCCGAAGTCGTGTCCACTTTACGCGCAACGTTGAACGCAGCGCCCTCCGAGCGCGCCGCCCTCATGGCGCGCCTAAAATCGCTGAGCGAGGGCCAGCAGACGACCCACGGCGCCTATGAAAAACGCTGGAGATAATGTGATAAAGTCTTCCTTAAAACTCACGCTTGGACCCTTGCTCTACCTCTGGCCAACCGACCGCTGGCGCGATTTCTACTTTCGGATCGCAGACGAGGCGCCGGTCGACGTGGTCGTCATTGGGGAAACCGTCTGCTCGAAGCGGCTGCATTTCATGGAGCCGGAGCTAGCTGCCGCCATCGATCGGCTAGAAGCTGCTGGCAAGGAGGTCAGGCTTTCTACCTTAGCCCTGGTGACGCTGGACCGAGAGGCGAACTACCAGCGAACGCTCGCGGACGATGACGCCCGTCTTATTGAAGCAAACGACCTTTCCGCGCTCCAAGTGCTGAAGAACCGTCCTCACGCCGTAGGGCCGTTCGTGAACGTGTACAACGGCGCGACGGCCAAGGTCTTGGCACGAAACGGTGCTGCCGCGATCTGCCTACCACCGGAACTGCCGTCGACGTCTGTCACCGACATCGCAAGGGCATGCCCGGAGGTGAAATTCGAGTTGTTTGCTTTCGGCCGAATTCCCCTCGCGATCTCTGCTCGGTGCGCGCACGCTCGCTCGAAGGGACGGACCAAGGACAACTGCCAGTTCATTTGCCAGGAGGACCCTGACGGACTTCCAGTAAATACGCTGTCGGGGCAGCCATTTCTTGCGCTCAACGGCGTGCAGACGGTCTCGCACACCTGCCAGGCGCTTCTCGACGATCCTGACGAAACGCGGTCGATGGGAGTGAGCTCGCTGAGGCTTTCTCCCCAGACCTGCGACATGACCGCCGTTTCCAAATTGTATCGCGAGCTATTGGATGGATCGATCTGTCCCACCGAAGCGGCGTCGCTCCTCAGGAATGTCTATCCGGACGTGCCGCTCTCCAACGGCTTTCACCATGGGCAGGTTGGCGCAGAGTGGATTGCAAGGCTCAGAAACTCAGAAGGATTGGGTCGATGAATACAGGACATGAATCAGTCGGCCCGGCGGCCGGTGCGCGTGCGCGTTCAGCGCTCCGCCAGATCAAGGCCTTCGTCAAGAGACCGGACCTCGACTGCGGCTGCTCGTCCGTCGTCGGCGAGGTGTTGTTGAACCTCGCCCCAAAAGAACGCGCGGCGGTTGTCGGCGAGCTCTTCCTGTCCGCACTGCGACAGCGCACCAAGGTCACCACGCTGATGGAACTTCTGATGGAGCTCGACCAGTTCGGCCCAGCGACGGACCGGGGCGAAATCGAGGAGGCTGCGATGATATTCGACGACTTGGCCGAGCAGGCGCGGCTTGGTTCCCAGCTTTTGAGAGCTTTCTCGTTCAATCGATCCAACTTGCGCCAGGCTGCCAGAGGACCCGAATTGCCTGCAACGGGTGCGAGTTCGTGATGGAGGAAAGAAACCAGAGCAGGCGCCTCGACGTCCTCGAATTCATAAGCACGGGCGGATCGATGGGCGGGGAACCGCAGGCGACATTGGAGGCATTTCTCCTCCACGCAAATCCATGGACCGTCTCGCCTGTCAAGAACCGATCCACTGGACACACGGCGCCGCGGCACGGCCACCGCTTCGCCGATGAGTGAATCTGCAACAGAAGGCGCTGGCATGATCGAGTTCGACCCGCGTGGTAGAACGGGATCGTTCCTCGTGCACTCGGGTGACCGATCGCCGTGCGCCGTTACGGTGACACGGAGAGGTATCCTGAACGTTGCCTCTCCGCCTCGCGCAACGGCTAGCCGATTTCTTGAAAGCATCGAAGTCTTCCGTGCGATTGCGCGCGAGAAGCTTTCCAAGAAGGATTCAATCGGTCCACTGGAAGTAACCGCGGAGGACGTGAGGCGCTGGAGGCGGCGCCACGGTATTGCCGTTTCGAACGACAAGGACGATTTGATCCTCGTGTCGAGTCGTTAGGTACGCAGTACCAGATTTTGTGAGCGTTCACCAAAGCGCCACCCCGCATGCGGCGATCGTCTCCCAAGGAGCCTTGCTCTAAACTGCGTCCACCAGAAGCGCGGCGAGATACCTACGGCTTGGACTGACGCGCGTGCCGTTCTCGACGTGCGAATCGTTCGCGCGCTTCGCTCTCACATTTCGTGGAAGGCTCCGTCTCGTCGTTCTCGCAGCCAAGGCGCCGAAGAACGAGCTTCAACAGCTCGCGCTCCGTCACCGTATTCCTGTTGAACCACGATGCTCCGACGATCGCGCTGTAGACTTGATGGACAAGTGCTGCTTCGTGGTGCTGGCGTTCGATCATCTATCGCGCCCTTGGTTGTCGTGAAAGCAAAATCAGTTCGGTAACGAGCGACTTTGCCGCCCCTGCCTAATCCGATCATGCCCAAGTTGTCACGAATCCCTCGTAGCCAATATTCGAGCGCTTGATTTGGGAGGCTTGGCCCGTCCTCTGCGGCAAGGGCGGGTCAAGGCTCGGTATGCCATGGCAAGCAAAAAGGGAACGTCACCGAGCAGATCCTTACTGACTTGTTCCGGAGCGTTGCTCTTTGAGGAAGCTCAACCTCGCGGGAGTTTGTCGCGGCAAGCGCAGCTCATTCGGAGTTTTCGATCCACAGAGCGGTTGCCAAGTAACCGATGCCGATGGTGCTGGCGAAAAGATGCATGAACAAGCCCTGCGCTACCAACGAATCCGGAAAAGCCATCCCCGAACCCACGCCGCTGATCTGAATCTGCCAGACTAGCATGCCTGTGATGCAACCAAGTGCAAAACCCGTGCTGAAACGGGTGAGGATAAACCAGATCAAGCGAGGCATTGTGGCACCTCCGGTTCAATGCAACGAAACGGGCCACCGAGCAAAACGTTCCTGAGCCAAAATGAGCTAAGTCAAATACGACCGTCTCAAGCTATGCAAATAGCGGGCCTAGGTTTGAGGGAATTTAAGATGGACCTTGTCGCGTTCGCAATCAGCGCTTTTGCGCTTCTGATCTTGCCTGGCCCCACGAACGCAATGTTGGTGATGGCGTCGCAAGGTCTGGCACCGGCTCGAATGGGCGCCCTTCTGGCTGCCGTTCTCGCGGCCTACCTGTCTGTCATCGTGCCTGTTTCTGCGTTTGCGGTGCCCTACCTTCACGATAACCCGGCGGTATTCCAAGGCGTTAAATTGATTTCGGCGACATGGGTACTGTATCTGGCGCTGAAGCTTTGGGGCTTGATTGGCCCCGCACAGGCGTCCGGGCCGGGCTTCGGGCAACTGTTTCTTACAACCCTTCTCAATCCAAAAGGGCTCATTGTCGGGCTTACCATGCTTCCGTCTCGAGGCGCTTTCGCGCCTGACGCAATCGTTGCGTTTCTGATTGCGGCCGCTGCTACGTCGTCCGCGTGGCTGGCGCTGGGTCGGCTTATTCTCGGAGGCCAACCACAGATGCCGGTTCTCGCAAGAAGATGCGGGTCGGCGGCCTTGATGGCGTTTGCCGCAATGTTCACAGTCAGCACGTTCTAATCCGCTGAAATTTCTTTGCGCTACGTCAATGAGCGATTCGTAAAAATGGCTAAATTCATCGCGTTTAAACAGGGGGACGCAATGAACGCAGATGACGGCGAATTGGCGAATTACTTTTCCGCCCTGGCCAATGTGAACCGCCTCGCAGTGCTTCGGACGCTTGCCTATGGCGAGATCTGCGTCAAAGAACTCGCCGCCAAGATCGGCCTAGGTCAATCCGCATTGTCGCAACACCTAACCGTACTCAGACGCCATCAGTTTGTTAAGACACGGCGTCAGTCGCGGACAATCTTTTATTCGCTTTCCAATCATAGGAGCGAAAAGGCGTTGTCGATCGTCAATGGAATCCTTTTCCCGCACGGCGTTCAAATGTCGATGTTCGGATTTGCTGAACTGGAATCGGACGCCGCGTGAACTAAACGTGCGCCAAGTGTGACAATCCCAAGGCCTATCTCACCGCGTTCGACGCCTCTGGAGGTATCGGAAAATGCGCGTGAGCAACGTCATGACAAACGAGGTCATCACCATCGATGAAGCGGCGACCGTCGTCGACGCCGCCGAGCTGATGCGAATGCATCGAGTAAGCGGACTGCCGGTCGTTGATCGAGGCGGCGCACCTGTAGGCGTGAAAAGCGAGAGCAAAGATGTGCTCTGACGAGCGCTTGACGGATCGTCTCCGCAGACGCATGGCAGCCTGGGTCGCGATAGAACGCCAGAACCATCGGGCCGCGCGCACCTCAAATGAGCGTTTGAAACTATCGCAACCCTGGACAGACTTGATAGCGTCGAGTGGTTTCGGCAAACCCAAGACTTTTTTGCTTTTATGACATGGACTACATTACGACTCCCTTTCCTTTTCGAAAATTCTTTCTAGGACTGATGCCATGAGTCGTAGCCAAGAATAAATTTTGGTAATTGCCGAGTACATACCATACCCGGTAAAGATGCGAGAGCGGATGTCTGAATCGGTGCTCACCAATCTGAAAGTCGATCGCGAACTAAAGGAGGCCTTTGCTGTGAGGTCGCCGAACAGGATGGGCGTATCGCAGGCTCCTCGGGAGGCGATAGACCAATATGAAGAGGTCAACGACCGAGTTGCGGCTCGTTGAGGAACCAAAGCGCTGAGCCGACCTCCTATTGACATTTCGCGCAAATTACGTATTTTACGTACTAAAGGAGACTAGCTATGGCAAATGCACTTCAAGTTCCCGCCAGTGCGTTTTCCCGCCAATTTGGAAAAATTCGCGAAGAGGTTTACGAAGCCGGTGTAATTGAGGTCACGTCGCATGACCGTGTGGTTGGTGCCTACATCAGCCCAAAGGAGCTCGAGCACTTCAATAGATTGAAGAGTCGGGAAGTTCAGGTTCTGCATGCTGGCGAGATTGATGATGATCTCTTGGCTGAGATCGAAAACGCACAGTATGGCGTGATCTCTAAGTGAAGCTCCCGGACCCTGTTCCGGGTCTCGTGATCCGTTTTGGCTACACTTGGCATAAAGATCGTTTCAGGAAGGATCGGCCCTGCGCGATTGTGCTGACTTCTAAGAGTCGGATTCGAAAAGCGTTCAACGATATCCATACCTTGCTAGCCGTCGGGTAATGAGACGGATGTGGGCGATCATGATCCACGCTTCGGCTGATGCAACGGTGCGTTCGACGTCTTTGGCCAATCTGCGGCATCTGCCAAGCCAGGCGAAGGTCCGTTCGACCACCCATCGACGCGGCAGAACCTGGAAGCCTTTCGCCTTGTCTGAGCGCTTGATGATCTCCACCGTCCAGCGCCCTACCTTCTTCAGTCGCCGCTTCAACTTGTCGCCCGCATAACCACCATCGGCAAAGACATGCAGCAACCATGGCCACCTGTGGCGGATGGATTTCAGGAGATCAGGAGCACCGTCGCGATCCTGGATGTCGGCGCTGTGCACCATGAGACCGACCATCAGGCCGAGCGTATCGACGATGATATGGCGCTTGCGGCCTTTGGTCTTCTTGCCTGCATCATAGCCCCGGATGCCGCCGCTTTCCGTGGTTTTGACGCTCTGGCTATCGATCACACCGGCTGTCGGGCTTGCGTCCTTGCCCTCCAACTCGCGCGTTTCCAAAACTAGATGATGGTTGATGCGTGGCCAAAGTCCCATCGCCCTCCATTCATAGAAATAGCGCTGGACGGTTGAACAGGGTGGAAAATCCTTCGGCAGCATCCGCCATTGGCAACCAGTTGTGGCGATGTAAAGCAGGGCGTTTACGACCTCGCGCAAATCCGTGGTCCGGGGACGGCCCAAGCGGCGCGGCATCGGCAGGAAAGGCTGAACGAGACCCCATTCCCGATCCGTCATATCGCTTGCGTAGCGTGCCGTTCGCCGGTCATATTGCCGGCGGGTGATTTTGGTCCAGGCCATTGTGTTCTCCATCGAATCTCGCAAATCCGAAGGAATCATAACCTGTTGAAATCACCCACCTCTTTTTGAAGCAGCCTCTAAGGAGTCTGGCATGGTTACTGTGGCTCCGATAACCCACTCATACCCTGAAGTCGGGGAGGAAGACGATTCTATTCTAATCGCAGATGACATCTGTAAGGCCATCGGATTGGATCAAGAAGCCAATTACGTCCGCGTATCTGAAGTCAATCGGTTTGAGTGGCCGTCAGATCGGTTGGTGCCGCTGCCTCACGACAACACCCGTTGCGACTACGGTATGGTTCCAGAGGGCTTCTTTCTTGAAATGCGGCAGAAGCTCGCGGAAAAAGTCAAAGCGAACAAGATGAAGACCCTGAAAGTAGATTGATCCAGACGAGCTCGCCACCTCCTATTTAACGGTTGCGCGCCCATTTCGGTCCAAGATGCATTCCCGCCGACTCCGCGCCGCCGCGCGCGCTCCCGATGTCGCGTTCAGATTGTATCAATCTCTCAGAAGTGACAATGGCCATCGGCCTTTTCGGCAGGGCTGCCGTTAATGCGGAACCGCCTCGCCCACCGCAGGTAGCGCTGTTCCAAAGGAATTCTTCGATGACGTTCGCAAACTGTCTTGCAGACATGGTCAGATCGAATTTGCGTCGGCAAATCAAACGTTAGGCGAGCTGATTGGTGGCATGGACTAATAGCGGAAACTTGGACACAAATTAGTTTCTATTCAGATGTGTAAGCCGCTTTCGGTGGTCTTTGCCACCTAAGCCGTAAAAAAGGAACGTTCCCAATGGTCGATAAAGTGGACCCGGTATCCGCCACTGCTCACCCTAGCCCTACTCGCGTGGACCGTAGCACATCGATCACATCTGAGCCCGACAACGCCTGGGTCGCAGAACGGCAGTCAGAAATCACCGCGAACCTGTTTGCCAGAGAGAATGAACGTTTGGGAGTGACGCCCGGCAAGCCCGACCCCCACGATGCGAAGGACAACGAAGGCGACATGTCCGATCGGCACCCCGATCATCATTTGCGCTCTTCCGAACCCCCAATGAGCGAATTGTCTGCTGAAGAAAAGCTCTCGGGAGAAAGCGATCGGATCGGAAGCGGCAATCTTGACGAAGACGTTCCTTTTGGAGAACACACCGGCTTTTTATGAAACGGGTCGATACCCGATGAATCCTCCTGGAGAGATGCCCTTCAGGGCAAAGATGTTTGCGCCAAACGCATTGCTGGCCTCACAAATCGACTTGGAGGATCTCGGGCCAAAAAGTGTGGTCAACCGGCCTCCAGGTGCGGTCAAGGGCACGGTCGAGTTTTGCCACGTCTATGAGCATGATGACCCTGAATGCAACCTGCGATATTCATCAAAATAGCAATTCAAGTTGAATTGTGCAGCAGAAACAACGCAATATGGCGTAGGCGCGAAGGCCACCCCACGTATCTTTCGGACTGCTGATCGGCGATTTTCTGCATGAGTCATGCGGAGAGTCCTATGAGTGATAGTGTGAATCAGCCTCGAACCTTTGAGATTTTGACCGCGGAGCCCGTGCGAAGACGACGCAAGCCGCGGGACTGGTCGGATGACGAAAACGCGCGGATCATCGCCGCGACGTTACAGCCTGGGGCCAATGTCTCGGCGGTTGCCCGGTCTGAAGGCTTGGATCCCTCTCGGCTATATGGGTGGCGTCGCAAGGCACTGGCGTCGGGCGTTGTTGCGCCCCTGACGGAGGGAACGGGCAAGGAGAGTAAGCGATGCATGGACCCCATCTGGCGATGACTATGCCGAGGATCTATTCGTGCCTGAGCAATGAATGAGCTCTGGTGTGAAGTGCTATGTCTACACCTATGTCTGAACATAGAACCTTCCATATGATCGAGGCTACCGCCCGTCCTTTGGAGGGTGCGCCGCGCCAGGTTCGGCGTTGGTCGGAGGAATTCAAGGCGCAGGCGGTGGCCGATGCCATGCAGCCGGGAGCAAGCGTTTCGGCAATTGCGCGCAGCATTGGGGTTGATCCGTCGCAGTTGTTCACGTGGCGCCGCAATGCGCGGCTGAAAGCTGCGGCTGTGCCGGCGTCGGCCAGCGAGGTTCCCCTGGCTGCGGAGACGACCCGCAAATATCCCACAGTTGACATCGTCATTGGCGATGCGGTGATCCGCGCCCGAGCTGAGGTCGATGAGGCTCATCTTGCTCGGGTGATCCGTGCGGTGAGGTCTGCATGATCCCGTCGGGTGTGAAAGTGTTTTTGGCAAGTCATCCCGTAGACTTCCGCAAGGGTCCGGATAGCCTCCTGTCGCTGGTGCGTGACGCTGGGAATGATCCGTTCAGTGGCTCGCTTTATGTCTTCCGCGCCAAAAGAGCAGACAGAATTAAAATCGCCTGGTGGGATGGTTCAGGCGTTTGCCTTTATTCGAAGCGGCTGGAAAAAAATCAGTTCGTTTGGCCGAAGATTGGAGCTGCCCGTGTACAGCTCAATCACGCGCAGCTCCTTGCTCTCGTTGACGGCATGGACTGGAAGCGTGTCCGCTCGGTTGCGGTGAAACGGCCGGAATTTGTTGGGTAAAAGCCCTGCGGCAGAGTGAATCAGACGGCTGAAACTGCAGGAAATTCCTTGCCGAATATGCTCTACTTGAGGGCATGATACCAGCCGATTTGCAGCTCCCTGATGACGTTGATGCGCTGAAAGCCATGATCCTGGCGATGGCTGAGAAGGCTGCGCGCGCCGACGCACTGGAGAACGAAGTCGCGGATCTGAAGGCCCGCAATGCGGACGCAGACGAGCAGATCGCGAAGTTGAAGCAGGTCCTCAAAGCCTTCGACCGATATCGATATGGCAGACGCTCGGAAAAGCAGAGCAAAAACATCGACGCGGATCTCGACGAGCAGGGTGCGTTTGTCTTCGAGGAAATCGAGACCGGCATTGCCGCCATCAAGGCGCTGGTCGAAAAGGGCCGAAATCCAGACGCTACAAAACGTGCACGTCCGCGCAAGGGCTTCCCACCGCATCTGGAACGCATTCATGTGGTCATTGAACCGGACGAGCTTCCCGAGCATGCCGGCAAGCAGAAGATCCTGATTGGCGAAGATACTTCCGAGCGTCTCGATATCATTCCACCGAAGTTCAGGGTGATCGTCACCCATCGTCCGAAGTATGCCTTCAAAAACGAAGACGGTGTCATTCAGGCCGTGGCGCCGGCACATATCGTTGAAAGCGGCATCCCGACGGAAGCGCTGCTCGCCTATATCGCGGTATCCAAATACGGCGACGGCCTACCGCTCTATCGGCAGGAGGCGATCTTTCTACGCGACGATGTCGAAGTCGACCGCGGTCTTATGGCGCGATGGATGGGCAAGCTCGGGTTCGAACTTCAGATCCTTGCGGACTACATCTTTGATCGGATCAAAGAAGGCGAACGAATATTTGCCGATGAGACGACATTGCCGACGCTTGTCCCTGGCTTGGGGTCTGCCAAGACGGCGTATCTGTGGGCGTATGCCAAGGACGATCGRCCGTTCGGTGGCAGTGGCCCGCCGATGGTGGCTTATCGGTTTGAAGACAATCGGTCCGGTGATTGCGTTGCTCGCCATCTCGAAGGCTACCTCGGCATCCTGCAGATCGATGGCTATTCGGCCCACAATCGCGTTGCGCGTTCCAAAGGTGGAAACGAGGGGTCACTTTTGGCGGGGTGCTGGGCACACAGTCGACGTCGGTTCTACGAGCTGCACGCCAGTGGCAGTTCGAAGATAGCTACTGCAACGATCGAGAAGATGGCTACCCTCTGGGCGATCGAGGAAAAGGTGCGTGGGCGAAGCCCGGATGTCCGCGTTGCCGCCCGCCAGCAGGCATCCGCTGCCATCGTTGCCGATCTCTACAAGCTCTGGCAGGACACCCTGCCTCGAATCTCCGGCAAGTCCAAGCTCGCCGAGGCCATTCGCTATGCCCTCAACCGTCGTGGAGCTTTCGAACAGTTCCTTCACGACGGTCGCATCGAGATCGACTCCAATATCGTCGAGCGCGCAATCAGGCCCCAGGCAATCGTTCGGAAAAATAGCCTATTCGCGGGTAACGCCGGCGGTGGCCGGACTTGGGCGACTATCTCGACCCTCATTCAGTCCGCCAAAATGAACGATGTTGATCCGCTCGCTTGGCTAACGCAGACCCTTGAACGTATCGCGGCCGGTTGGCCGGCCAGCGATCTCGATGCACTCATGCCCTGGAAATTCCAGAAGTAACGGCCTCAGTTCATCGCTTACCAAGGAGATCAAGTTCGCGCGCGTTGAAACGGTAAGCACCCGCTGCATCATTGGGCAGCGCGACAACATAAATCGACAGTCAGTGATCGCCGAACACGGGACGCTTGGGCAGCAACGACTACCGCGGCAGACCCGGACCAGCCGATCTCAGATGCGGTTTCTACGGCCAGGGTCCGGGCGAAGAGCGTCGTGTTTCTCGAAGCGATCGCAACGCCAATTACAGTCCTGCGGCATCATCGGATGCGCGACCGCAAAACGCAGATTTGGGCAATCGGGCGTTATGGTCGGTCAGGACCCTTGCCCGTCGTCACGGCTTTGTTGGGCAGCCCTTTGCCAGGCGAGATATCTGGTCTCGCGCGCCCGTGAGTTCAAAGCCGGTGCTATAATCTATCTCACCGGCCTTGATGGCGAACATAGTGGCGAAATCAGCGCCAGATGTGAGGGCGGCAAGCAGCTTCGGATGCTTTGAGAGAACAATCGTTCGCCGATCGGGACTGTTCCCGTCGAGGCGGATCGTCTCTCTGTACCTCCCAATCTCGAAGCGCGCCAATCGCAGGCCGTTCTCACCAACAGTGGCATCGCCAATCTCGAAGATGAGACCGTTCTTGGCGTCGCACCGGACCATGTAACAAGCCTCGATGTCGCTCGCATCAACGATAGAGCATGTACCGACCGCTCCGGCATGCGAACCGGTAAGCTTAACCCATGGAGCGGGCGGCTCGACTTCCTGTGCGAGCGCAGGCGATGCCGCAAGGCACGCACCAAACACACACGCTGCCACGCCTGCGACTGCCGGTCTGCTGAACCTCATCCTATCCTCGTTTTTCTACGACGTTGCGAGGCCAATAGCCTCTCGACTTGGACGCGCTTGTCAAGGTCGATTGACAGGTGACGCAGACCAGCGGGCGGATGGCGCTTGTGATCGCCTCACTTGCTCTGAAAAGCCAGTCGACCGATCGCGGCAGGATCAACTGGTGGTCATGGTAGTATTTCTCTTCTGCCGAGGCGTTCATCTTTCTGGATCGCCCGTCAGCAGCCCGAATGATAAGTGGGGTGACCTACGAGCTTACAATATGGCGTCGTAAGTAATCATGTCGACTGAGGCGTCTGCGATCGCCCAACGACAACGTGCGAATTGGAGTATCGGCCGGATCGAACTTTAATCGGTGGAGAAAGGAGCACTGTTTCAAGTCGCGATTTCCTTGCGCGACGCAGACGAGCTCCAAACGGCCAATCCGTCGGCTATGTTGAGCGTAACAGCCTGAAATAAGCCGCTAACTTTGTGCATACCTTGGCTGGAATTGCGATCGGCTTTCCTACTGGACCTCAAAACGCTCAAGCATCTGCCGTAGCTGCGCGTTCTGAACCCGCAACTTCTTCGCTAGTTGATCTCTCAATTGAAGGATCTCTGCATCGAGTGTCTTGGCGCTGGCTTGCTCATCAAAAGTCGGTTGACGAAGGCCAATATCGATTTTCGCTGGATCGTCGAGGGGTCGAACACCACGGATCGGCTTGGGGCGAGGTATACGCTGAACCTTCGGCTCTTGGATTGACCGTTTGTATGAAAGCTCTGTTGGTTTGGCGACAGGGGTTTCGGTAACACCCTCCGCCACACCGGGCTCATCAGGATGCTGCTCATGGAAGATTTGACGCTCAACCGCCGGGTCTACAACGGTGGACGCAGGCGATATCTCTTCGATGCTGTGGGTACGAGCGGTACTCTCTTTTGCGGTATCATCTCTCTCTGGCCGTCGACGTGACGTGAGTCCTGTCAGAAATTTCCACGGAATGCTCATAGTAATCTACCCTCACAACCAACTACTGGAGGGTACCATGAGTCGTCGCGGTCGGGCTTAATTAAAGCCCGACACGTTACTTTTGTGCCTTCGAGGACAGTATCGGGTGCCCCCCGAACTGAGCACTCAGTTCTGTCCGAGCCGCTTCCGCAGGTCGGCATTTTCCGAGCGCAATTTATCAGCCAAGGCCTTGCGCAGGCCCTTGTTCTCTTCTTCCAGCTGCAGGAGGTCCGCCATTTCGGCAATTGCGGGGGAAGCTGTGGGCGCCTTCTCCTGAACGGAACGACCCGTGACCTTTCGGCCGGTCGTCTTGGAGTCATCCTTGGCCTTGTTCGTCTTTGAAGTGGGGGGCAATGCCTTAGACAGGGTTTCCGCCATCGTCCTGCTTTGCTTTCCGCGCTTCACTGGGGTTGACTTGGCTGCGGTCGATTCCGCCGCCGCGGCAACACTTTCTACGGCAACCTTTTTTCGACCAGGGCCGCGCACCTTCCTCGGTTTCGGCGTCGTTGCAGGTGTCTCGGCGCCCGCGTCAGTGGCAAGGGCGTGCTTCGTGTTCTCGTCAGCCATCAATGGTCTCCTTGTAGGAAATTCGTTTCGAACGAATGCTTGAGGTGTGAGCAAGTCGTTCGGATTACCAGTATTTCTGACGTTCTTTAATATTATTGCCTACGTTTCAGGACGTATGCGATTTTTTGATCGCGCATGCCAAGCGTCAATCGACGAGTCCGAATACATTCACCGGCTTTTCAAGGCCCCGTAGTGCGTGCGAACCAAGATCGACAAACTCGAACGGACCTCCCGAAATTTCCACGAAGTCCGAGGAGAAAAGCACCGGTCGCTTTGTTTCCTTGGTGAGTTCCTCCAAGCGTGAAGCAACATTGACGGCCGGTCCAATCGCCGTGAAGTCGAGACGTTTGCGTGATCCTATATTGCCATACATTACATCACCGACGTGAACGCCGACGCCGTAGCGCAACGCAGGTTTGCCTTGCTCCGCAATCTGGAGATTCAAAGCGTCAATTCGTTTACGACCGTCCTCGATTGCGTTAAGCAAATCACTGCATGCGCCAGCCTTACTCAGGGGAAAAATAGCCAAGAGGCCGTCGCCCATGAACTTCAAGATCTCACCGCCACGGGCCTCCACAGGATCACACAGCGCGTCGAAGTAGCCGTTGAGGAGCTCGATGATATCGTCGCGGGGCCATAGATCCGACAGGGCTGTAAAATCGCGGAGATCGCAGATCATTATAGCCGCGCTCACCGTCTTTCCGCTGCCACGGGTTGTCGCACCAGCCAGGATTTCCGCGCTCGCATGGGGACCAACATAGGTTTCAAGGAGCGTACGCGCCATCGCGTTCTTCATTCGGATTTCAGTTGTGAGCGCGAGCGCGGGCAGCAGATCCTTCAGATACTCAATGTCGTCTTCGTCGAAGCCGCCAACCTGCTCCGTTGCGAAGGTCACGACATGGCGCCTCCCCCATGTGTGCTGAATCGGCCATGCCACGTAATCCGTGAACCCCTCTTCTCGGAGTTCGCGGAAGAGCGGGTACTTGGTGTTGTTGGGATCATCCGCTTCGAGATTTTGCCGTATCTCGGACGCGCCATTGTAAATCTCAGTGGCAGGCCTTCGCAGAAAAAGCTCTGTAGTGTCGACGTCGTAGTCAAAGGTATCGATGTGAGCTTCAGCCATGCGTGAGCGCCAGAGTATTCGAGCGCCTTGCCACTGCGGATGCTGAATTCTGAGGTGGAGCGACGATCTCGCAACAGGGACTTCGTCGGCAATTAACCGCTCGCATAGGTCCAACAATAAGTTGTCCAAGAAGCGCTGCGAACTCGTCTCATTCATCAACCAATCAAGGACCGCTCTTCGCTGAATTGGCCAAACCCCCGCGCCTGCAAGCGGCGGAATACGCGGAATTGTATGCATGAGAATCCCCCTATCGGGATCGCACTTTATGATCTTGATGTCTCGTCCGAAAGAGAATTCGAAGGACAGAGGCCCATGGCTGCAATTCTCGTTCTTCCGCTAGTCTAACTAACGTTTTGCCGAACGACAAAGTAACATTTCGCCCAACCAACAGCGCACGGATCGCGTCAGCATGGTCTTGCCAAACACCGCGTCAGTCCAACGGTCGGGTCCATGCCGTGGAAAATGTCTCCTTCGACCTTCATGCCGGTGAGACGCTGTCCCTTGTCGGGGAATCAGGTTGCGGAAAATCAACCACGGGTCGAGCGATCATGCGCCTCATCGAACCCAACCAGGGCTCGGTAGTCGTTGAAGGCAAGTGCGTATTGTCGCTCGATAGACGAAGCATGCGGGAAATGCGCAAATCCGTGCAGATGATCTTCCAGGACCCCTACGCGAGTCTCAGCCAGCGCATGACGGTAGACGCCACCATTGCCGAACCCTTTCTGGAACATTCGATGGGCACGGCGCGTCAGGCTAAGGATGTTGTGGCAGACCTGCTGACAAAGGTTGGTCTTTCACCAGAAACGGTCACGGGCTATCCGCATGAATTTTCCGGCGGCCAGCGTCAGCGTATATGCATCGTCCACGCCTTGGCGCTAGAGCCGAAGGTAATCGTTGCGGATGAGAGCGTCTCGGCGCTGGACGTCTCCATCAAGGCGCAGGTCATCAATCTGATGCTGCTTTCGCACGACATGGCTGTAGTCGAGCGGGTCAGTGATCGGGTGGCGGTGATGTATCTCGGCGAAATCGTAGAGATCGGCCCGAGATCGGCTATCTTCGAGAATCCCCAACACCCATACACCAAGCGCCTAATTGCGGCCGTGCCGGTTCCCGATCCTGATCGCCGCGCAGAAAAACGAAAGACTGTAGATGAGGAGATAAATAGCCCCATTCGTCCCTTAGACTATCAGCCTCCGATCATAGGGTAGCGTTCAGTCAGCTCCGGACATCTGGTTTCCCTCGCCCGATAGGCGGCTCCTGAAATTCTCTTCACCGTGCTGCGGAACGAGCGCTCTCCCGTGAGGACGGTGGTGGCGGAAGCGGCGATGATACTGCTCATTCCGTTCAGGTCGGGCGCGGCACTCAGTTCGATCGGCTCGTGCCTTAAGAATAGCCTGCGGGACGGTCGCAAGGTCGAAGGCCGGTGAGACGAGGTTCGCGCAGACAGCTGCTTCCGACAAGCCGCAGGCCTCGAAAGACAGACAGCGTTGCTGACCGTCGCCTGCTCTCATCCTTCCGCAATTGTCGTTAGACCGCAGTGCCGCCCGAAGATGCGTTTGCTGAAAGCTAACAACCTCGCAGCGCTTCACTTTGTGAAATGGTCTGTCACTCAAAATTACTTCTTATTCCGACCCGATTGGTTCAAGTGACTACCAGAGACTACCTGAGCCAGTGACGGCCCAATCAAAAGAACATGCAACATGAAGAACCCGATCGCTTTAGAACGAATTTCTGAAAACAACGTTTTTCGGAAAGGTGACGTCTTCGTCCTCTTCGGCGAACTGTTCGGGCGCGGCTATGCGACCGGATTGCTGGAAGAGGCCCGAAAGGCCGGCATGGACATTGTTGGAATCACGGTGGGGCGCCGCGATGAGAACAATTTACTGCGACCGTTGAACGCCGACGAGCTTTCGGCAGCCGAGGCACGGCTGGGTGGCAAGATCATCAATGTTCCGCTCATGGCCGGCTTCGATCTCGATGCGCCTGTGGGAGGCCCCACCCCGTCCGATCTCCTCACGAAAATGACGCTGGAAAGCTGGGAGGCCGACAAACTGGACTGGGCCTACATCGAGGAATGCCAGGAAGCCGGAACCAAACGGTTCACGGAAGCGATGGCGCACGTCATGGACGTTCTCGACGGGATGGTACCGTCCGGTCGGAATGTATTTTTCGCCCACACCATGGCGGGAGGCATCCCGAAGGCGAAGGTATTCCTGGTTCTCGCCAACCGCATCTACAAGGGAACGGGGGCCCGCCATATGTCGTCGCGGGCTTTACTCAACAGCGACTTGGGTAAGCTGGTCCTTCGGAATTTCGACGAGGTCTCAGCGAACACCTTCCGGCATCTGATCGAGTTCAGCTCAGCGATCCGCGAGCGCATAGAGGCGTCGGGCGGCCAGGTCCGGTATACGGCCTATGGGTACCACGGAACGGGAATCCTTGTCGACGGGGACTACCGCTGGCAGACCTACACCAACTACACACAGGGCTACGCCAAGATGCGGCTCGAGGGCATCGCCGAAGAGGCATGGGCCGTGGGCGTCAAAGCGACCGTCTACAACTGCCCTGAAATCCGCACCAATTCCTCAGACGTGTTTACGGGCATCGAGCTGCCGCTGATCCCCCTTCTGCTTGCATTGAGGAAAGAAGGCGGAAGTGAGTGGGCGGCCGAACAGTGGCGCGCTTGCGAGGAGCTTCTGGCTGACGGATTCACGGTGGACGATGTCATCCGCAAGATTGCCGACCTGCAGGCAAGCGAAGTGATGATCCCGTTTTATGATTTCTTGGCATGGCCGATGCCAAACAGCCAAGCCCAGTCGGACCTGACCATCGGCACTTCCCAAGAGATCACACAGATGCATCGGGACGGCAAGGCACTTATCAGCGACCATCTGAGCGCTCTCGTGGTGGAGGCGACGGGGCAGCTGATTTTTGGCGAATCGTCATCGCCTTCAGGTCCTGTTCAATGGCTCAACCATGATATCGTAGCACGCCGCCTCAACGCTTCTCACGCGGAACCAGAGACTGCCGCGCGATCGGTCACGGGGCGGGCATCAAATGATCCGTCATCCCAAAGAGAATTAGCTTGACGGTTTCCCTGGCTCATTAGGAGCCGGGCTTTCTTTACAGGCAAGGTCCGGATTGGCGGGGAAGAGCTCGCCGAACACCGCTGCTCCATTTTTGGAGCAGTCGAGGTCAGCCGCTCATTGTCCCCGAGCGGGAAAACTTGTTGCTGCGGTCGACGAGAAAGACGACGACGTCCGACTGCTTGACGGCCGTGACGCCGGTGACGGTCTGACCCTCCCCGACCATCAGGGCGTCGTACTTCCCAAGCGTCTGCCCGCCCACTGCGACCTCTCCGGCAAACACGTAGAACCAGCGGTCGAAGCCCTCTTTGAGCGGGAGGTCGATGCTCGAACCCGTCGAAAGGTGCGCGTCGTAGAGGTAAATCGCCTGGCGGACGGATGTAGGCGCCCCAGATCCAACGGGCCCGGTGAGCAGGCGCCACCGGCCGTCTCGTTCCTTGGCGTCCAGTTCGACGAACTGGACGTCGGGATCAAGCTCGGCGACATCAGGTCGAACGAAGATCTGCAGCATTTCGATCTGCTCGTCTGCGACCGTCTCCTCCTCGTGCGAGAAGCCATGCCCCGCGTTCATCACCATCAGCCGGTCGGAGGAGATGACCTCGCTCCGTCCTGCGGAGTCGGTATGCTTCATGTTGCCTGCCCGCATGTAGCTGATGATCTCGTCGTTGCGATGCTCGTGCATCCGGACGACGACGCCGGGCTGTAGCGTCGCGTGGTCGATGGTTCCAAGTCCGCCAAAGCCGGGATCGTCGGGCTGGCCCAGCGCCACGCCTGGACGGATGCGGCGCACCTGGAACGGGCCACGCGTTCTGAGCAGGTGGGTGCTGGTCGGCACCGCGACGTTTTCTTCGATGCGTCTGACTTCAGCGGACATTTGTCTATTCCTTTCTTGCGCGTTTCCTCAGGCCGAGATCGGCGGCAGCACGTCGGTGAACAGCAACTGGATGAGCTTCTGGCCGTTCTCCGTGCCCCAGTTCTGGGCGAGTTCGGCGATCATGGTGTTGGTCGCGGTAAGAACGACGCCCGCGTCCTGCATCCGGCGGCGGGACATGTCTTCGGACAGTTCGTACGGAGAACCGGAGGCATCCATCACGGCCTGGACGTTGTAGCCTTCGCCGACGGCGTCGATCGCAGGAAACACAAGGCATACGTCGGTGGTGACGCCGGCCATGATCAGGTTCTTGCGGCCCGTCGCTTCAACGGCCTTCTTGAAATTGGCGTCGGTCCAGGCGTTGACGATGCCTTCGCGCTTGACGCGCTTTTCGAATGCGTCAGGCAGGATTTCCTGCAGCTCGGGCAGAAGCGGACCCTGTAGGCGTTCCTCCTGGCTGGAGGTGAGCACGGTCGGAATGCCGAGGATGCTGGCCGCTTTGGCAAGCGCCAGCGACATGCGCTTGGCCTGCTCGACGTCGATGTTCTTGATCAACTGCATGGTGCCGACCTGATGGTCGATCAGGAGCAGTGCGGAGTTCTCGGGTGTGAACAGCTTGGACATGATGTGATCTCCTTCAGTAAAAGAGCGTCATCGCTCGACGGTGAAGATAATCTTGGAACGATAGGCTGGGGAGACTTGAAAAATGCCGAGGCTATGTTCCATTTATGAAACATGAAGACATTCGGAGACTTCGACGGCCTCGCGCTGTTCATTCGAATAGCGGAAGCCGGAGGCCTGGCTGCCGCCGAACGCTCGACCGGCATTTCCAAGGCCACGCTCTCGCGCCGGCTGACGGCATTGGAGGATGCTTTGAACGTCCGCCTCATGCGGCGGACGAAGAAGGGGATCGTTCTGACCGATCACGGCCAGCAGCTCTTTGACGGAAGCCGGGAGGCGTTCCTGATAGCCGAGGAAGCGGTCTCGAACGTCCAGGACGAAAAGGTCGCCTTGTCGGGAACGGTCAGGCTTTCGCTGCCGCTCGATATGGCGACCGAAGTGCTCGCTCCGATCCTGATCCGCTTCAAGGAGCGCTATCCGGACGTCGTCATCGAGATGACGCTGGCGGATCGACGGGTATCGCTGATCGAGGAGGGTTACGATCTCGTTGTCCGGATGGGATCTGTGGCCGACTCCGGGCTAATGTTCAAAAAGATTGCTTCGCTTCCGCGAACGCTCGTCGCCAGTCCGGCGTTCCTGGCGAAGTATCCGGAATTGAGGGCGCCAGGGGATCTCAATGCGGTAGCGGCGTTGGYGATCCGCCGCGATCTGGTGGAATGGGATCTCAAAAGCGATGACGGGCAGTCGGTGAACGTGCATCCGAAGATCGGGTTCGCCGCCAATCGTCAGACCATATTGATCGACGCCGCGATTTCGGGACTGGGCGTCGCCAATCTTCCGGATTTCATGATCGCTGGCGCGCTTTCCTCCGGCGAGCTTGTCCGTGTCCTGCCGAACTGGCGGCCCTCGCCTGTCGAGATGACGGCGCTTTGGCAGAAGGACAGGATCACGGGTCGGTTGATCAAGGCGATCGTCGCAGAATTCACGGAGGCTTTCGCGGTCGCCAGAGGCGGGAGGTAGCCGGCCGCTATCTCACGGCTGGTCTGCGCCACCGTCACCTCGTAGTCTTCCAGGTACGAGGCTGCGGGATTGATCTCGAACAGAGCGCCGTCTTTCGTTGGATCTGGTTGGCGATCGCCGGCGTGTTTCCCGTCCGCGAGAAGTAGGCAACCAAGGTCTTGGGAGGGCCAGTTGCTTGTGCCATCGCACTTTCGGGAACGGACGAGACGGCCGCTGCTGCGAGCCGAAGTGGCGTCGAAGCATTCGGATCTTTATGGACAACATTCAGGATCAGTCGATTGCCTGCCCTACGGCGTATTCTTCGTCGGAGACCTTCTCCATCCAGGTCACGCTATTCCCCTCGAGGGCTTCGGCTACCGCGAAATGGGTCATCGCCTCCTTCGCGGAAGCACCGTGCCAGTGACGCACCAAAGCTGGAATCCATACCACGTCTCCGGGACCAACCTGCTCGGCCGGGTGGCCCTCCTTTTGAACAAGGCCACGCCCGGATATGATGAAGAGGGTCTGGCCAAGTGGATGGGTATGCCACGCGGTTCTCGCTCCGGCCGGAAACGACACAGTCGCCCCACCGATCCGCGCGGGCGCGTCGCCGCGATAAAAGCCCGATGTTTCCACCTTGCCGGTGAAATACTGCTCCGGCGCTGCAGCCCTGCCTTCGCCTGCCCGCGTGACTTTCACGTTCGAATGAGCGGCAAGTGTCTGGGATGAGGCCTCCCGACCTTCGAAAACCTTCTTGAGAACTGGAACGGCAGACATCGCCCGCGACCATCCTGCGTAGAATGCGACATGTGTCATAACTTCCGAAGTCTCTACCCGCGTCAGGCCGTTGTCCATCGCGCGGTTCGCGTGGAACGGGAGCTGCTCCGGCTGGCCGATTGCAATGAGCGCCACCATCGTCACAAGGCTGCGGTCGCGGGCCGTCAGATCGGGGCGCTGCCAGAGATCGCCGAAGAGAACCCGATTGGTGAGTTCGGCAAGAGCCGATGCCGTGGGCGCAACGTTAATGTCGACCGTGGCTGCGCGTGCCGCTTCGGCGGCGGCTTCGAGCTCGATCCGCGCCGCATCGCTGCTGGCGACGGCGCCAATCCCTCGTTCCTCGAACACTTTCTTCGTCTCGGTAACAGCCGACATCGCGTTCGGCCAACCCGAATAGAAAGCAAGGTGCGTGATCAGCTCGCCGATCTCCTCCGGCTTCACGCCGTTGTCGAGCGCCCGCCGGACGTGGCTGCCGGTCTGGGCGGCCCTGCCGGTCGACACGAGCGTGGCGACTGTGACGAGGCTTCGGTCCCGAGGAGAAAGCTCTGCGCGTTCCCATACCTCGCCGAAGAGGATGTCGTCCGTGAAATGGCCGAGACCTGGCGCGGTTTCATACACCGCTTGCGGCGCGACGCGGTGGCGCTTTTCCGCAGCTTCCGCGCCCGTGGCTGCCAATGTGGTCATTGCGATGGTGGCTGCAATGTTCTTCATGAACCCGTCTCCGTCCGATTTGGTTTGGTGAAGCATCCCGTTATCGGGACGCCAGGTCACCGCAGAAAAACGATGCAGTCACGCCGCCATCGATGAGGAAATCGCTCCCGGTGATGAGCCAATCCTGCTTCGCTCAGCACCTTCGCGGCGGCGTTCGCGGTGTCTTTTCGAAGATCGGCGAGCAGCACATGCTTGCCTGAACTGATCCGGCGGGCGATCGCCTGGCCGATGGGGCCTGCGCCGATCACAACGATTACGTTTGTCATTTGGTGTCCTTTCTAGGAGTCAAGCCGCCACTCGACGCGCGCGCCGTGCACCAGTCCATTTCAGTGGCCTGTCATCTTCAGAACCGCTTCCGGCAGGCGATCGCCCTGCACTTCGATCTTGGACGCTTCGCGGTCGATCTCGGTCAGGTCTTCGGCCGTCAGTTCGAGTTCCGCACCCCCGATGTTCTCTTCAAGGCGGTGTAGTTTGGTGGTGCCGGGAATAGGAACGATCCACGGCTTCTGAGCCAGCAGCCATGAGAGAGCGACCTGTGCAGGGGTCGCTTGCTTCCGGTCGGCTACGCCTTTGATCACCGAGACAAGTTCGAGGTTGGCCTTGCGGGCTTCGGGTGAAAAGCGCGGCACCATGTTGCGGAAATCGCCTTCGTCGAACTTAGTGTTCTCGTCGATCTTGCCTGTCAGGAACCCCGCCCCGAGCGGGCTGAAGGGGACGAAGCCGACGCCCAGCTCTTCGAGCACCGGCAGCAGTTCCTTCTCCGGCCCGCGCCAGAACAACGAGTACTCGCTCTGGACTGCGGCAATCGATTGGACGGAATGCGCGCGCCTGATGGTCTGTACGCCAGCTTCCGACAGCCCGAAATGCATGACCTTACCTTCGGCGATGAGATCCTTGACTGCGCCTGCCACGTCCTCGATCGGAACGTTCTGATCGACGCGGTGCTGGTAGTAAAGGTCGATACGGTCAGTCTTCAGGCGCTTGAGCGCGGCGTCCGCGACGGCCTTGATGTGCTCCGGCCGGCTGTTGGTGCCGCCGGGTCGCGCTCCGGTCTCCAGGTCGATGTCGAAGCCGAACTTCGTGGCGATCGTGACCTGGTCGCGGATCGGCCGAAGGCCTTCGCCAAGTAGGGATTCGTTGGCGAACGGACCATAGGCCTCGGCGGTGTCGAAGTGGGTGACCCCGCGATCGTGGGCGTCGCGCAAGAGCTTGATCATTTCCTCCCTGTCGCCGCCCATGCCGTACACGCCGGTCATGCCCATGCATCCGAGGCCCAGAGCCGACACTTCGAGACCGGACTTGCCTAGCTTACGTTTCTGCATTTTCGTCTCCTTGGTATCTGCGCGCCATCATTCGCCGGACTGGACGTCCGAGCTGACGCTGAGTTCTTTCCATGCGTCGATCTCTTGCGGCTGGCCGTCCACTTCGTTGCCGACGATCTTGACGGCGTCGCTCTGGAGGAGGCGCCGGGCTGAAAGTTCCGATTTCGCAACGAGATCGAGAAGCACTTTCGCCGCCCATGTCCGGTCGCCCGGCTGGGTGCCGTGGGTCTTGTCACCTCCTTGCGGTGCGGTCCGGCAGCGGCGGCGCAATCATCGATCTTCGTTTTCGCTTGCTGCAGCGATCGGCCCGCGAAGTCGATCCTGAACGCTTCCGCTAGACGATCGTGATGCGGATGCCGGACGGTGCCAAAGAAGTTCGTTAGCGAAGAGATCCGCGACGTCCTGATCGTCGCCCTCCTCCACCGCCGCGCGGTAGCCGTAGCCCGCATTGTTCACGAGCACGTCGATTGAGTCTAACCGCTTTTCCGCTTCGCCGACGACTTCGTCCACCTGCGCCTTGTCCTTGACGTTAAGGGCGACTGCGAGGACAGTATTTGGCAATTGTGCGGTGATCAGCGGCAAGAACCGCTTCAGCGAGGCTCCATCCCAATCCCGTGGAGCAGCCCGTGATAATCCAGGTCGCCATTGTGTCTCCATTCGTATCGTCTCAATTTCTTGTGTGGCCTCCTCCCGCCCGATCACGTCCGCGGAGGCGCTTCGACGCCGGAATAGACCAGCACCTGGTCAGGGAGACGGGCGCCCTTTATCTGAATGGCGACGACCGCCTTGTTCAGTTCCGCGATTTCGTCCGACGAGAACCTGACGGATGCCGCACCGATGTTTTCCTGCATGTGCGCCACCTGCGTGCTGCCGGGGATAGGCACGATCCATGGCTTCTGAGCCATCAGCCATGCCAGCGCGATCTGGGCGGGCGTCGCTCCCTTGCGTTCGGCCCACGTCTTCACCAACGCGACCAAGGCAAGATTGTTTGGCAGGTTCTCTGGCGAGAACCGGGTCTCGACGCCGCGTATGTCGCCCTCGGCAAATCTTGTGCGTTCATCGATGGCACCCGTCAGGAAACCGACGCCTAGTGGGCTCCACGGCACGAAACCGATGCCAAGTTCCTCACAGAGCGGTAGGACAGCATCCTCCGGCCCCCGCAAGAGCATCGAGTACTCGCTCTGGATCGCCGTGAGTGGGAACTCGGCATGCGCGCGGCGCACGGTCTGGAGGCCCATCTCGGACAAACCCCAGTGCAGGACCTTTCCCTGAGCTTTAAGGTCCTTGAGAGCGCCTGCGACGTCCTCGATCGGAACAGCCGGATCGACGCGGTGCTGGTAGAGAAGATCGATGCGGTCGGTGCGAAGACGCTTGAGCATCCCATCGACAGCTAGCCTGATGTGCTGGGGACGGCTGTTAAGGCCTGGCATCCGCTTGCCGGTCTCGAGATCGATGTTCCAGCCGAACTTCGACGTGATGACCACCTCGTCACGGAAGGGTTCAATACCCTCGCCAAGGATTCGCTCGACCTCGTGCGGTCCGTAGGCTTCCGCGGCGTCGTAAAAGGTGACGCCGCGCTCGTGTGCCGTCCGTATGATAGCGTGCATCTCGGGACGGCTGGGGATGGTGGTTTGATATGTGCGGCTCATATTCTGGACGCCGATGCCGAGGCTGGAAACCTCGAGCGATCCGAGCTTACGCCGGCCGAGCGGGTTCTCGGCAGGTGTAGACGCGGCGGCGGGGGAATAACCAAGCTCCACGAGAGGGACAGCAGCGAGAGACCCTGCCGCTCCGAGGAAGCTACGGCGGCCCATGGTGAGTTTCTTCCGGTCTGCCATTGGAAATCCTTTCGAGACGCGTTGGGTTCACGGTCTCAAATATAGCCCTCGCTGACCCCGGCGATTAGGTGCTATAATCCGCATCTCCCTATTAGCAGGACTTATGAATGCCGAACGAAAACTACAACGATCTTGCCGCTTTCGTCGCAGTCGCTCGGGAGGAAAGCTTTACCAAGGCCGCTGTGAGGCTGGGCGTCTCCCAGTCGGCGCTGAGCCAGACCATCCGAGGACTGGAAGCTCGTCTGGGAATGAGACTGCTCACCCGGACGACCCGTCGAGTCTCCCCCACGCCGGCAGGTGAGCGTTTGCTCCAGACCGCCGGGCCGCGGTTCGAGGAAATCCAGGCCGAACTCGCAGCACTAGGCGAGCTGCGGGATCGCCCGACGGGCACGGTCCGCATCACGGCGGGCGAACATGCGGCGGTCGCCGTTCTGGCACCCGCCCTTGAAAAGATCCTGCCCGACAATCCCGACGTTAAGGTCGAGATCATCGTCGACTACGGCCTGACCGATATTGTCGCCGAACGCTTCGACGCCGGCGTCCGCCTCGGCGAGCAGGTGGCGAAGGACATGATCGCAGTTCCTATCGGCCCCGACGTGCGTATGGCAGTGGTGGGTTCGCCTGCTTACTTCCGCCAAAACCTTTGGCCGGAAACGCCCCAGGACCTGACCGCCCACAACTGCATCAACATGCGCCTACCAACCCACGACAACATCTTCGCGTGGGAGTTCGAGAAGGGCGATCGCGAACTGCGCGTCCGCGTCGAGGGGCAGCTCGTGTTCAACAATCTGGCTATGAGACGCCAGGCTGCACTGCGCGGCCTAGGGCTGGCCTACATGCCGGAGGATCAGGTGCAGGAAGATCTGGCGACGGGCGAACTCATTCGAGTGCTGGAGGACTGGTGTCCGCCGTTCGTCGGTTATCATCTTTACTATGCGAACCGTCGGTATCCCTCGCCCGCCTTCGCGCTCGTTGTCGAGGCGCTCCGCCTCCGGAGGTAACGAGTTAATCAACGCTCCGTGATTGATTAGTCCGACTTATGACAACATGCGGATATTACCGTCTAATCCTCCAGTAACCGCTGCCCTATTCTCCAAATCGCAGACAAGCCGCCGCTCGCCTCAAGCGCTCGGAGCTCGACTGGGACGAAAGGAGAAATGTCTTGAAGAACATCCTTGCAAACATGTTTCTGACGGCCGGCATCGTGTTGGCGGCGCTGCCGGGAGCCGTGTGTGCCCAGTCCTCGACGAAATGGGCGGCTAGCACTCACGCCGGCTGGCCTCATGCTGTCGCAGCGGTCGGAATCGAGAAAGAGATTTCGGAAGGGCGTCCGGAATGAGGAAGGTCGCAGGCGTCATCGCAGGCGCGTTAGTCTGCGGGTGCACAGTTGCGCTGGTCGGATGGCAGGTGCACGCGGAACAGAACCGCACGACCTTTCCGGAGATCGACAAGCTGATCCATTACACGACCGTCACGCGCGGTGAAGTCACCGAGCACATGATGACTTCGCGCGAAGCCATCGAGGCGGTCAAGAATGACCAGCCCGTGCCTCCAAACACTCATGTCGTTCTTGTCGACTACCGCGACGGTCAGGTCTTTCGCTACTTCGTGATGGAGAAGCGCGATGGCTGGGGTGCAGACTACGACGACAACCGCAGGACCGGAGACTGGCAGTTCCAGTGGTTCAAGCCCGACAAGACGATCAACATGGCCGAAAACACTGCACGCTGCCAGTCATGTCACACCTCTAGGTCGGACCGGGACTTTCTCTATACCCATAGCGACATGCGGCGCTTCGAATTCGAATGATGCCGTTTCCCCTTCGTCTGTTTTTGCACGTCGTTGCCGTGGGACTTCTCGTCGCATGTCTCGCCTACTGGTGGCTCGACCACCTCGCTCACGAGGTATTCGGCACCCTGCTGTTTGCACTGGTGATCCTGCATATCGCCATCAACCGTCGCTGGTACGGCGCCATCGTGCGTGGCCGCTACGGCGTCGCGCGAAGCCTCAACACCGCAACGATCGTCGGCCTGGCGATCTCAATGATCTTGATGCTCGTGACCAGTGTTCTGATATCCCGCAACATTTTCGCCTTCGCGTCCATTGACGGCGCATTCGGCGTGCGGGAGGTCCACATGTTCGGCGCGTACTGGGTCGTGCTGATCGTGGCAATTCACCTGGGTCTACGTTGGGCGGTCGTGATGATGATCTTCCGCAGAATGTTCGGCATCTCTAAACCTAATGCACTGCGTTCGTTGTTTCTTAGAACAGCAGTGATCTTCTTGGCGGTACTGGGCGTCAGAAGCAGCTTCGAGACGACATTTGGCGCGAAGCTTCTGCTGACGTACACGCTCGACATGTGGGACTTCAACGAGTCGCCCGCCCGGTTTTTTGTAAACTACGGTACTATTGTAACGCTGATTGCAGCACTGAGCCACTACGGCTCACTGTGGACGCGGCGACTGGAGCGTCGCCCGGGGCATGCCATAGAGGTCGACGGTGGCGCGGGACAGGCCTGAAACGTCTGAACGATCTCCTTCCGCAAACGTTGTCTCAACCACTCGCCCACCGCCACCTAGCAGAAGACCAAATCTCGCAGCATACTGATCCACGCCCCCAATGACCGTGGCGTCAAGTTCTTCGACACGGCCGAGATCTATGGGCCGTTCGAGAACGAGAAAGTGTTGGGGAAGGCCATCGCGCCGATCCGCGACAAGATCGTCGTCGCCACCAAGTTCGGCTTTGCATACGATGGGGCCACACCCCGGATTGACTCCAACCCGGCCCGGGATCCAGAGGCCTGCGATGGCGGGTGTGATGGCTCAAGATATTTTGGCTGCCTTCGGAGCAGCGGGCGGGGACAGCGCTCGGTTTGTTGATGACTGCGCTTGGGGATATCCTGTATGGGGCGTAGTCGCTGCATTCCTGTTATCAGCGTGGTGCACATGGCTGCTCGTGAGAGGAAGTTCCGGTGAAGGGGTAGCCAGACCACCCCTCTGCTGACATCCTATTTCGGAAACAAGAATGTCACGACTGCGCGGACACCCCAGCCATCAGGTCCGTTTTCCGGCGACTCCGCCCAGTAACGCGCGCCCACGCCAAAGCTCACAGGCTGTTCCCCAAACTTGACTATCTTTGAGACCTCAAAGTTAATCGGGACCGACCACTCATCATTTTCCCAGTCGTATGTACTCTCCGTGTTCAACGAGAATGTCCAGGCCTCGTGCGTCGTATAAGAGATGAAGGGCTGAAGGAATGTCGAACTGACGTCCGCCCGGTTGCTCTGCCCGGCGAACGACCATACGTGGTTGGCTAGTATTCCAAAGGTCCATGGCCCGTCCTGCTTCAGAGCAACGCCGGTTGGACCAGCGCCCCACTTTCCGCTTCCGAGCAACTCGTCGGTTGCAGTTGGAAGAAGGAACACCGGGCCAACGCCCCAGATGATTCCATCCGTTGGCTTTGCTGGTGAAAGAAAGAAACTCTGCAGCGTGTCACCGAGGCCGAACTGCTCCCCTGACGCTCCAGCGATATCGTCTTGCCATGTCACAGGCAGGATTGTTCGGGAAATAAGGTTCCAGTCTTCGTTTAGCGCAAACGGAATTACAGGTTGGATATTCAGAGTAGCATGATCGCCATCCTGCGGTCCGTAGCCTTGGTCGTAGTTGAATTGGAATGGAACGCTGATCAGCGATGCAATTGGGTTTGAGAGCTTCTTCGCCAATTCCTCGTTGGATTGGGCATGAGCCGTTGCCGCTACCGATGTCAAAAGTACGGCGTAGCTTAAGGATTTGAGCGAACCTGATGCCAAAGTCATGCTCCTACCTGCACGTCGTAAAAAAACCGGCGGAGCCATGCAGGACCCCCCGGTCAAACGCTGCAGAGACGATGAGAGAGTCCGCCCGTCTGCGCAAGTGCATAGCGGCAACATACGACGCAAAATAAGTCGGCTCGGCTAACTACCCTCCTCTTGGGCCGATTGCAGCGATGAGTATTCAGCTTGGAAAGCTCGATATTTTGCAATAAAATACAATTGCTTACCTGTACAACAGTCATTTTCTATCGGAAATTGTCGAATTGGATCAGTGGGAATGTAAAACACTGGATCGTTTCAACGCACTCCCAAGCTCCCGTTGGGTCGCACCAGGCCGTGCTGTCTGCAGACGGGCAGTTCCAAGCCTCATAGGCGGCCTAGCATCAACAGCGGAAGTCCATCTGATCCGGCCGAACGTACACTGATGCCCATTGCGCCGCCGCTCGCTAACGATCGCCACATCATCGAATTGGGCGGAACTTTGCCGTACCTCTCCACAGGACGCGGCCAGCACGCCATTTCCAAAATGGCTTATCCCGTTCGCACAGCTGGACGCCTCTAGTAGTATGTCGCGGGGAGCGGAATTCGATTCCGAAATAGGAGCGGTTCTCAGGCAGGAGAGGACGCAGAATCAACGAGGTTTGGATCAGGCCAGATTCGCCAAGGTATGTCGCGTCAGGCGGTATCGGTGCTGACTGTCCTCAGATGTTTCGGAGCGACGTAGCAGCCAACGCCCTTGCGCGCTCCTGTCGAAGCAATAAGCAGAGTGAATCACACTCGACCTAAGCCAATTAGCTGCCGCCCAAATCAATAATATCCGCCCATAGCGGCCGCTTGTCCTGAGGTTCCTCTAATACTCTGCCCACAACTATGGACTATTTTCGCAATCGCGCATATACGAGGCAAAGTAGAAGTCGTCCGGTGCTGCATGTTTGATATGCGAAGCTGACGCTTGACTTCGTTCGGGGGCATTTCCGGGTGGGGTAACCATTTTGCGCATATCCGTCCTTTGGGCTCCGGCCTAAGGCGCATTGCAGCCCGTTCCGGATGGCATCCGGGAGGGAAGAACATGCCTGATCTTCAACGCAGAGAATTTATCGTTCAAGGAAGTGCGGCTCTCGCCGCAATCGCTGGTCTGTACGCTTCGGAGGTCAACGCTTTTCCGACGCAGACGGGCGAGAAGGTTATTCCATGGCTCGATCAGCCGACGGAAAATCCTAATCCGGCCGGTATCCAGACGCAGCTCGTCTGGGAAGATTTGGATACGTTCATAACTCCAAATGACAAGTTCTTCAGCATCTCGCATTTCAATCGACCGACGATTGACGAGAAATCGTGGTCCCTCGATATCGGCGGTCTGGTCAAGAAGCCGATTAAATTGACGCTCGCTGACATCAAGGCGCGACCGCGACAGGAGGTCGTTTTTACAGTGGAATGCTCGGGCAACCACGGCTTCCCATTTTTCACGGGCGGCATCGGCAATGCCCGCTGGGCAGGCACGCCGCTTGCGCCGATTCTGCAGGAAGCCGGCGTCCTTGATAAAGGTATAGAGGTAGTCTTCTTCGGTAGCGACATCGGCGATGTCACGATACGAGACATCAAGATGCCACAGCACTTCGCTCGTAGCATGTCGCTCGCCGACGCGATGAACCCCGACAATCTTCTCTGTTATGAAATGAACGGCGCGAGCCTGCCGACGCCCAACGGCTTCCCGTTGCGGCTGATTGCTCCGGGCTGGTACGGAATCGCCAACGTCAAGTGGCTCAAGGGAATCGAAGTTCGCGATACCCGCTTCATGAGCCTGTTGATGGCGAGAGACTACGTCACCATCCGGGAGGAAGAGCACAACGGGGAGACCGTCTGGGCCGAGACTTCCGTCGGCCGAGCGCTGATAAAGTCCGCACCCGCCAAAGTCACCCGGACAGACTCAGGTTACCGCATTGTCGGCGCGGCATGGGGGGCACCGATCGACCGGGTCGAAGTGCAAATCGATCAAACGCCATGGAAACAAGCGATCATTGATCACAGTGAAGAAGCCGAACACGCTTGGATAATTTGGTCCTTAGATTGGGCAAATCCCTCTCCTGGAGAACACACTGTGACCGCACGCGCGATCAGTACCACTGGGCAGATTCAGCCGGCAATGGACGATCCTTTGATCGCCAAAAAACACACATACTGGGAAAGCAATGGCCAGGTGACACGCCGCATCCGTATCTCGTGAGAACGTTGCTGCCTCGATCACCCTGGCAGAACGGACTGCGCATTGGACTGGCCACATCAAATTGCTGCGGCTCACAAGCGATCAATATGCTTCGTGAGCCGTAGTTGATATCACAGGAGGCGTACCGACATGCCACCGTCGACAACCATGGGACTACCGGTCATGAATTGCGATCGGTCTGACAAAAGGAATAGCGCGGCCTGAGCAATTTCATCTGCCGATGCCATCCGCTTCATTGGGTGCAATCCGGCAATGAATTCAAGAGCTTCCGGATTTCCCTCACCTCCTGCAGGCGTGATTGTGCCTCCGGGGAGAAGAGAATTGATACGAATCTGATCTGCAGCATGATCTGACGCTAGGGATTGGACTAACCCGTTCAGCCCTGCCTTGGATGCTGAATAAGCCCCCATGCCCGGCATCCCGCCGTTGCTGTAGCCAACAAATGAGGACGTAAAAACGATCGAGCCAAAGCCTTGCTTCTGCATAACAGCAATCTGAGCTTTTGCTGCCCAGAATGCGCTCGTCAGATTAGTCGCTATCACCTTGTCCCAATTATCGATGGACATTTCCAGGACATTGATCATGTCCCCCACAACCCCCGCGTTGTTGAACGCCCCATCTAGCTTGCCGAATGTTTTGATGGCAAGATCGGTCAATGATTGTGCAAACTCTCGGTCTGTTACATCGCCGGCAAGATAGACGGCTCTTTGGTTTCTTGCGGAGATTTCGTCGGCCAGCATGTGCAGGTCGTTCATGCGGCGTGCACCCAATACGACATTGGCTCCTTCCGACGCAAAAAGCTTCGCCGCCGCCGCTCCAATTCCGCTGCTCGCGCCAGTGACGATAATTGTTTTGCCTAAGAGTTCCATGGCTTTCTCCTGTCTTGTTATAGGACTGAGATATTCAAAGGATTAGAGCGAAACCACCCGATTCCTGCAGAGCAGCGGACACTCGAGCCAACAGCAGTCATTGAAAGCATTTGCATCACAAGGTCGGATGATTCCGCGGTACAAGTTCATCGATCCGGCTCTGCTTATGGCCGTTGACGATGGCGGTGAGCGTGCTCAAATAGGCTTGCAGATTGACTTCATAAGGGTGGAGTTTCACCAAGGCGGGACTACATCAGGCAACGAGCTCCTATCGGCGGCAAAAATCGGACCTCAGTCTCAATAGGGCTAGCCGGCAAAGCCAGGCAATGGCCAAGCCGGGTGGCTACGTCCTTCGTGCTATTTTCGCCGATTTTTACTGTTGCGTACTTGCTATTCCGGAGGATCGTGGAAGGTTTTCACTCTTCAAGATGCTCCGATGCTAGCGACCCGGCTGACAGGCATTTTGATGAAATTAACGACGTGCGTAGCGCACGCGTCCACCTCGTAGGGGGCGTCTGAGCTGATCCCAACTCAATCGTGGAGGACAGCATGACATCGATCAGAAGCAACCGTTCGTCTCTGGCAGCTCTTATTGCCGCGACCACCCTCGGCGGCGTAAGCATGGCTTTTGGCCAAGCGGCACAAATTCCACCAATTCTGGTTACCCCCGACAAGGTAGAGTCCAGCATCGGCACGCTGGACTTTAAGGATGGCGCTCCGAGCCCTGAAACGACAAAGAAGGTGTATGACACACTCGCATTCACCCGAGGCCTCGATGCGTTCCTCAATAGTTACGGCGGTGCGTCCGCCTATGCGATCCATCGGGGCCTTCTCGGCATCGGCGCTGAAGATAATACCGTTACTATCTTTCCTACGCTGATGGATTCAAAGTCGCTATTCCTTACAGCCAACGCCGACACCGTTTACTACTTCAGCGTCGTCGACCTGACGAAAGGACCGATAGTCATAGAGCAGCCTCCAAAGGGGGTCGGCACAATCAATGACATGTGGTTCCAGTGGATCATCGACATCGGCTTCCCCGGTCCCGACCGCGGCGAAGGCGGGAGGTACCTCATCCTTCCACCCGGCTACGACGGTTCGGTTCCTGAAGGTGGCTTCTACGTCGCTCGCTCGAAGACGAACCGGGTTCTCTACGCTTCCCGTGGCTACCTTGTTGACGACGATCCCAAGGCGACGGTCGCGAACATCAAAGAGCACATGAAGATATATCCGTACACGCCAGGGGGCGTGGGTACGAGCATCGCGACCGCTCTGGAAGGAAAGGTTAAGCTTGAAGGCAACCCTGAGATGCCTGCGACCAAGTTCAACGAGGTAAGTGGGAAGGCGTTCAATACGATCCCGCCGAGCGACTACTCGTTCTTCGAGATGATCAACGCCAATATCCAGGCCGAACCAGCGGACTCCTACAACCCGGAACTCGCCGGGCAACTGGCGGCGATTGGTATCGCGAAGGGAAAGGAATTCAATCCAGACGCGCGGATGAAGAAAATCCTCACCGATGCAGCAGCAGTCGGAAACGCGTCAGGACGCGTGCTCAATTGGGATGCCTATAACATTCCAGGTTGGGCCTACTATCCCGGTTCAGGCTGGGCCAACATGCTTTGGCAAGGAGGCGCAAATTTTGAGACCCCGCCGCCGATGATCACCAAAGAAGGGCTGTTCGCCCCGTTGCCGCCGACGGGTGCTCGGACCCTCGACTCCAAGACCGCGTTCTACTACGGCTACACCCTCGACTCTCCTGGGATGATCATGCGGCTGCCCAAGGTTGGCTCGCAGTACCTCATGGGCTTCGTCGATGCAGACAAGAAACCGTATGACGGTGGCAAGACCTACAAGGTGACTCTCCCGCCGAACATTCCAGCCGAAGCATTTTGGTCGTTCACGCTCTACGACAATCAATCGCGGTCGATGCTCGACACGCCGCAGCGCTATCCGCGAGCTGGCAGCCAATCCTATCCCTCACCTGCAGCCGAAGCAGATGCTGATGGCTCCACTACGATCTATTTCAGTCCGACGCAGCCCACGAACGTGAAGCGCGGCAACTGGATACAGACTGTTCCGGACAAGGGGTGGTTCACGCTCCTTCGCCTCTATAGTCCTCTTGAATCTTTCTTTACCAAGGAGTGGCGTCCGAGTGAGGTTGAACTCGTGCCCTGATTTTTAGGCGATCGACCGCATTGGTAGCGCGAGACACCGTGTGTCGCGCTACCAATGCATTACCGTAGCATCAGCTTGGCAGCTTCGGAAAATTTGAACAATCAAGCCGGCGTTTCACTGGCGCCAGACCTCGCCGGGCAGCGCCCGGTGGGATCTTTGAAACGCGAGACCCCCTCGTGCCGACAGAAGAACCAGGGGAATTAGTTCGTATTTGGAATGCCGCGAATTGCGTACCGGTGCGCTGTATCCGGCATCGGCGAGCACGTTTTGAAGAACTTCAAGACCTTCGCTGGTGAGATATCCAGTGAGGCTTTCGGAGGGGCATCATGTTCTCCTTCCGGTCGGGGCTACGGTACGGAGGCCCTCAATCGGAAGCGCCCCAAACAATGGCTTCCTGACGTTTGACTGTGCGCTCATACCATAGACATCGCAATGATAAATGCCCGATCCGCCGTCGAGCGGTCGTTGCTACGGGGCACGGCGGCACTCGATCGGGGTCGAATGGAAGGTGCGGCTGCGCCGGATCGCGCGGCTTACGTGCGCAGATCGCAATGGCATATCGGAGGCAACAAGAGGCTTTGAACGCAGCACCGCGTTTGCGACTATCCCGGCTTTCTCATCTCTTCCATATCATCGGGCAGCACATGCATCCCTGCAGCATGCGCCGCCTTCACAAACGCCTTTCGGGCTGTTCTTCCGTCAGTATGAAAGTCCAAAGCCTCAAGAGAGCTCACAAGCGCGCGATGAAACAGCGTACCCTTTGTGCCAGGCCAACTGGAACTCAGAAGGAGTCCCGACAAATCCCCGACCGATTCGGCATTTTGGTACCTGCCAACTCGGTCGATCTCTACCTGAAGTGGGGAAATGGGAACACGAGTGACATCCATAGCGGTTCATCTCCGTGACATTCGAATTACTAGATGGCGAGTGATTCGTTTTCGTCCAGTGACCAGCACATGTTCGACTTGACTCTTTCATTTAAAATGAGAACATAAAGAGAACAACCAGCGAGGTTCGCACATGACAAGGACAGAGGAAGTCATCGCAAACGCATTGGCCGTCGTGGCTGTATGCCGTGCTGAACGCGAACGCGACGCAGAGCGCCGCAAGCAGGTTTTCGGCAGGCTTGAGATCGGCCGCCCCCTGCCAGTGATCAAGGGTCAGCAGCTAAGCCTGGACCTCCACTGATGCTGCCTATGAAGAAGGAAGACGTTGATTTCGAGGTGCAGGCTGCGCTCGCGTGGCACGATGACGACGTGCACGCCACCATCACCACTCTTCTGGAGGACATCCGGCATTTGCGCCAACAACTCGCGCTTGCAGAACGCGCGATGAGCCGTGGCATGACACGCGGATGGGTGCCGCGCTTCGATCGGTGATCACCGACAGGCTCACCATCGACGCCCCAACGATTGGCCAACTGAAATAGCGTCGGACCAATCCCGTATCTGAACTGAACGAGAGCAAAGGCTGTGCCGTTGGTCGCTTACGAACGTGGCCGAAGCCGGCCAGCTGATTGTTGTAATCTGTCATCATTGCCGGATAACACATCGCTGCCGCCAGACGCGGATGGGTTGATTGCCACGCATTTTATTGTTTTGAGAGAAGTCTGCTTCACCAAAGACTCAACTTAGACTTGAGCGATGGTCGAAACTTCGCTTCTTCTAGCGAATGCCGACACACCGCTCATTCTCACCGAGGTATCAAACGACGAAATCAGTTCGCCCGCTTTTCACCATGCAGGCGTTCTACGTTGCCATCATCGGGGCGGGTGTGGTCGGTTACGTCGCCACTGACCCGGTAACCGCCCTGGCGCCCTTTCACAACCTCTCTAGCTCCTGCAACATCAAGGGCAATGTGAGCATCAACACTGGTGAGCGCATCTATCATGTACCCGGACAGAAGTTTTACGCCGAAACCAAGATTTCGCCGCGCTATGGCGAGCGATGGTTTTGTTCCGAAACTGACGCTCGGGCGGGCGGCTGGATGGCGCAGGGCTAAATCCTAATTAAACTCTGTCATATTGGCACTTTGAATGAGCGAGTTTACCGATGAAGAGATCGCGGCAGAGATGAAACGCCGCAACGAGGCAATCACGCTCAGTCAAGATAGGGGCGCAGCTGAACCGCGTCAGTCGGAGAACGCTCGTGCAAATGCCACATGTCTTCACTTCAACACGCCGATTTTCTCGACGAGCGATAATCCGTTGTGCGTTTGCCTTGATGATTGAGAGACGATAGAGCTGAACAATCAAGATTTCCGACCGGTGGCAGAGATTCTGATATCGCGTTCCAACAGGTTGTCGTCGATCGGCATCCTGCCATCGTCTGTGTAGCGCGTCAGATAATCCCATTGGTTCAGGATGCAGGAGACAGCGTCGCCCAGCTTGGTGCCTGGCAATACCTTCGGCGCGATTTCGTCGGGCCATGCCTTGAGAGCGTCCAAGACGGGTAGGCTGTGTTGCTGGCGAAAGCGACGAATGCGGTCGGCCTGCGTCTGGCCGTCGTCGAGCCTCTGGTCTCGGGCCTGCCGTTCAATCCGATAGAGCTGTTCGAAGAACCGGAGCGCCTGCTCCGGCGGTCCGCCACCTTTCTTTCTGGCTTTGAGGGCATCGACAAAGCGTCGTCTGGAATGAGCCATACACCCAACATGGGTCGCGCCATCCAGTGTGTGCCAGGCGGTATAGCCATCGCTCATCAATATGCCGCGGTAATCGCCGAGGAAGGCCCGCTGACGCCATTTGTCCGGCGGCAAGCATCGGGATCGCGGATCATCGAAGCCGGCGAGCATCGTAGTGAAGGCGGTTGTCTTCAATCACACCTTGATGGGCTGCAGCCCAATCCGCGAGATGCCTCGCGGTCTCGGACAGGGAATGTCCGAGCGGCGTCAGCGTGTATGCGACCTGCGGCGGCGTGTTGTGGTGAACGGTGCGTTCGACCATACCGTCGCGTTCCAGCGTCTTCAACGTCCTCGTCAGCATTTGTTGCGAGATACCGCCCACACTCCGCTTGATTCCATTGAAGCGCTGCGAACCCGCGCGAAGTGCGACGACCACCTGGATTGTCCACTTGTCGCCTACGCGGCTGAGGATTTCGCTGACGCCTCTGCAGTCGGCACCTGATGGTCTGGCGGTCACATCCATGTGCCTTGCTCCTAAAAATATGCTTTTGACGGCCATCTTTAAGTTACATAAGTGGCTGTGGTCAACATTGTAGACCTTGTCTCCGATTTGGAAGTGTCGAGACGGGTAAACCCTACGGAGACCTCCATGAACCTCTTTTATTATCCCGCCGCCTGCAGCTTGGCCGATCACATAGCGCTCATCGAGGCCGGGCTTCCCTACAAGCTCCTCAGCATTGACCGTGAGAGAAAGACCGAAGATGGTCGCAATTTTCTGGCGATTAACCCGAAGGGCTATATCCCGACCCTCGAGATGAACGACGGAACGATCCTCACGGAGAACCAGGTCATTCTGGCCTATATTGCGGAACAGAGCGGCAAGCTCCTGCCCGAAAATCAAATTCTTAGGTGGCGGACATTCGAGGCGCTCGCCTTCATGTCCTCCGAAATCCATGGAGCCTATACCCCGTTCTTTAAAGACTTCCCGGAACCGGAAAAGCTGCGCGCTCGTGAGAAGGTCAAGAAGGCCTTCGCCATTCTTGCCGATCAAATGGGCGACAAGGCATTCCTGGTCAGCAATGAGATGACGATTGCTGACTGCTATCTCTTCTGGATTCTGATGGTCGCGCCAAAGAGCGGCGTTGATCTGCCGGAAAATCTGCGGAACTGCCTGGATCGCATGAAGGCAATGCCTTCTGTGATCCAGGCGCTTGCAGAGGAGGGATTGAGCTGATCTGGCCAGACTCCTAGCAAGCTTGGCATCCCTGCGCTGAGCGTACCGTTATAGCGGTGTGTCTGGGAGGCCGTCGACGAACGGCCGGTTCTGGCGCGAGGGTGACCACCGTCTCACGCCGATGGTCGTTTCCTACAGCTCAATCTGCTCTGCTATCCGAAGGCGTCGTCGACCTCGACGCCCAAGTATCGAACGGTGGTTTCAAGCTTCGTGTGGCCGAGCAGAATTTGAACGGCACGGAGGTTGCCCGTCTTCTTATAAATCTGCGCTGCCTTGGTTCTCCTCATGGAGTGGGTTCCATAGGCATTCGTCTCCAGGCCGATGGAAAAGCGACCCATCGGTGGACAATCCGGGCATACTGCCGCGTCGAGAGATGTTGCGATGTCCTGCGGCGGCCCGGAAAGAGGTAACTGCCGCGTTTCTTCGAACGAATGGAAGCCATGCCAAGAGCGCGGTCTTAGTCTGTTCGGTGACCTTGAACTGGACGGGCCGCTTCGTGTTCTTCTCGATGATTGTCGCTCGATCCCGGATCGAACTTCCAGACCAAAGGTCCTCGACTCTCAGCTTGACGAGATCGCAAGCGCGGAGCTAGCTGTCGATGGCAAGATTGAAGAGTGCCAACTCTCGGATCGCTCCGTTCATTTCGAGCCGAACGCAGATCTACCATACGTTCTTTAGCTGAAGTGGCCCCTTCTGACAAACCAGAACGCCTTTATTCCACGGATATCGTGTAGGCGATAAGGCCATGTCCATAACCAAGTCTCCGCCACACCTCCCACCTCGTCGCCCGTGATGATCGGTCGAATGATACCATGGTTCGTCCTTATCCGGCCCGAAGCAGACGAAGTGTCGGCAGGCACTCACTCGCGGAGCGTATCCGCGACAAGGGCGTTGGCATGACCGTGGCCCATGCCGTGCTCTTGCTTGAGCCAAGCGACCAGCTCCATGTGCTTCTTCCCACTTTGGCTACGGATGAGGTCTTTCCATTCTGCTATTGGACGGCCGTATTTGGCCTCAATAGATGGAAAATAGGAAGCAGGACCCTTCACAGAATTTGTTGCCATGACACCTCCCAAGCAGCAACCGGTTCGCATGTGAAGTGGTAGCACGACCAGACGCGTTGTCACTATCTATGACCGCTAGTGCGCGCATTCCGGCCGCCCTGGGCGTTTAGATTGGTGGCATTTGTTTCTGAGTTCGCTAAGATGCCCCTCATGGCAACCGAACGGTGCGGCTTAAGTAGGGCGTAACGGGGACCGACCTGATGGGACGAATTTCGATGCCAGAGGAAGGGAAGTCGTAGGGCTCTCTGGAGGCAACACCTTTGGCTTCCCTTCCGCTACCCATCCGGCAAGGCGCGCAGAGCCGCTCTATTCCGCCTGTCTTCCTCGACGTTTCCGATTGGCCTTTTCGAGGCGCTTGATCAGCGCCGCTGGGCCAGCGGGGTCGTGGAATGGCTTGGCGTCACCGACAGCCAGTGCATTTCGTGCTTGGCTGCAGGTATTCTAACCCTATCCAAATCATTAGCTGAATTTAGCATCTTTGGCGATGTCCTTCCCCAGTCAGGCTTTTGTAACGATTGAGGAAATTTAATCAGAGAACTGGAAATGCTCTGAATTTCATTTTGAAGCCTACGCACTGCAGTCCTACGAACTCGGCCCATTTTCTGGCAGAAATCGCGGAATGAACCGCTGATCCGAGGGCTGCGAGGCAGATCGCCCACTTGCCGAGGATGATCCGCCACTCCTCGTCCTTCACATATTCCAGAGGCTAACCGTACATGACTTCCTCGCCCCGGATATCGCGGCTGCGCTGGGGTAGTACCGGATGACGATGTCGACACGGTCCATCGGTTCTGCTGAATATCTGGCCAGAAGCTTCGGCCAACCACCCTGCCCTGGGTGTTGGGAGTGCTGTCGAGCGCTGACCGTGCCGCCTCGGCCAATGTCTTCGTCTTCTCCTCGCCATGAAGCGCTGGGGTGACATCCTCGAACTTCGCCTTCAGCGCCTCGAATTCGCCCATGATGTCGAGTCCCTTGGAGAAAGCTGTCCTCTCCATCTTCTGGCTAGAGCGATGCAGGCGCGACGAGCTGCCGTTTCGATGACGGCGTTCGCTACCCGGCCAGCCTTGCGCAGAGAGCTGATGCCTTCGAAGAAGTCGCGATGACGCCGCTCATAGAAGTGATTGGCCCCGATGGGGGCGCGGAGGGCGTCAAGCGCATCGTTGTTGACGAGGCGAGCTCAAGACGATCAATAACTAGTGGGCTCCCCTGGATTGACTTCAACGACCTATGTGAGAGGCTAGCGCGAGCGGACACCGCGAGAAATTGCGCAAACCATGACACCAGAACGATTTAGTGAATGCCTCCTCCATATCCGATGGACGCCGATCAATATTGCGTCGGCGCTGCAATGCGAATTGTCATGGATCGAAGCGCTAGAGGCCGGGAACGAAGAAGTTCCGGCCGGTCTTGCGGCCTGGCTAGAGGCATTGGCCAAAATGCACGAGGCATTGCCAGCGCCGACGACTTACCGAGGTCAGCGGTCAAACCTTTGATCGATATCCGCGGCCGCCCCAAAGGCGCTACCCCCACTATCCACTACGCTTTCGAGGCTTGATGTCGGAGTAGTTCGAGGCCATTTCGTCCTCCCAGCTCGGGCGGCGGAGCTGAAACCCATACTTTCGACATGCTGCAGTCATCCTTACGAGAACACAGACATGCGCCGATTCCTGGAAGCACGGGGATGGTCCCCCCGGCTACGTCTGCCCGCATCACCTCGTAAGCATGCGGCGTAGACCGCAGCCTGCGAGATTTTCGATTTTGAGCGTGCTATTCTTGTTTTATGGATATCGACGAGGACAAGATCGACGATGTGGTGCTGGCGCTGTTGTGGCTGACGCGTCACGACGGGTACCGGGCGTGGAAGGGCTTCGACTGGGCCACGACGGATCGCTTGTTCAGGAAGGGGATGATCGGGGATCCGGTGAACAAGTCGAAGTCATTGATCTTGACGGATGAGGGCCTGCAGCGCTCAGAGCAGCTCTTTCAGGAACTATTCACGCGGCTGCCGCGATAGGGAACCGATGGCATCGGCTGCGGTCGACAGACTAATCGACACACCCTCAAGCGCAAAGCGTTCGCGCTGACGGTTCAGCGGAATATGCTGGCCGAACTTGTCGGGAAGGATCAATGCCGATGTCGATGAACCAGCGAAACAGGAGGTCGTATTCCAACCGCTCCATCAGAAGTCGTTTAGAACGGATCGAATAGAAGGCTTGCAAAAGCATGGCAGGCAGACGTCTTTCAGGCGCGATCGACGGCCGACCGATCGGTGAATAAAGCGCTGCAAACTCCCGTTCCAGTAAAACGAGCGCCTCGTTTGCGATCTGCCGAATTGCACGCAAAGGATGATCACGACGAACACGATCCTCCAGATCGACATAGCTGAATAGTTGGCCCGTCCTCACATCGCCGCCGCGCATCCATCAATTCCGATTTTCGACAAACCCAGTGAATCGACCACGGTCTTCACGCCAGGACCCTTTTCAACAGCCTGCTAGAACTCACGTATTTTGTTGATCACCAACGGGTCCAACATCAAAATCGACCGGCTTTTCGAATCCATCAGCGCGCGTGAAGGACTGATTTACCGCATGCGGCCGTCCCAAGAAAACGCCTTTTCGAAAAAACTACTTGATGCCCAGGGGGAAGCCGACGTCCTGCAGACGCCGACCAGTTCCTGCAAGACGTTGATGGCAGAGCTTGCCGCTCTGCAGGCATATCGAACTGCGCCCTTGCAACTCGGGTTCGCAAAACGTTGGGAACGGACTTCGCGGACCTCAACGTAACCTGAGGCATTGGGTTCTTGGCATGATCCGAACCTGCGGGGCCTTTAGAACTCCTCCCAACTATCATTGGCGGGAGCGCTTGCGGCTTTGGAAGAGTTTCCACCCGAGAAAGCACGCGCCAGCCTGCCAGTCATGGTTCGCGCGGGCGAAGCAGTAGCGACGGCCAGGGTCCGGGTTCCCTGGATAGTTTGGACAGGGACTTGCGTTGCACTTGCGCCGTTTTCGGCCGCCAAACTGAACTGGCTTACCAGATCCTTTAGCTTCGCGGATTCCGTAGCCAGCGTTGCGCCCGCGGCATTTGCTTCTTCTACCATGGCAGCATTCTGCTGCGTGACCTGATCCATCTGGTTGACCGCCGTATTGACCTCCGACAAACCAATCGACTGCTCGCGAGCTGAGGTCGCGATCGCGTCCATATGCTGGTTCATCGTAACGATGAATGACTCGATTTTCTTCAACGCGTCGCCGGTCTCGCTGACAAGCTGGACACCGTTCTGGACGTCCCCATTGGAGTTACGGATCAGGTCCTTGATTTCCTTCGCCGCCTTGGCTGAGCGTTGCGCGAGCTCGCGAACCTCCTGCGCAACGACGGCAAAGCCCTTACCTGCGTCACCGGCCCGCGCAGCTTCGACCCCGGCGTTAAGTGCCAAGAGGTTTGTCTGGAAGGCGATCTCGTCGATGACGCCGATGATGTTCGATATCTCGTTGGAGGATTGCTCGATCTTGCTCATGGCGCCCACAGCGTTGCGGACGACTTCTCCTGACTGGCGCGCGCTCTCATTTGCTTGGACGGCCACGCTGCGGGCCTCCTCGGCACGCTTTGACGAGTTTGTGACGTTTGCCGTGATCTGGTCGAGAGCTGCCGCGGTCTCCTCCAGCGACGCCGCCTGCTGTTCGGTGCGCTTTGAAAGATCGTCAGCGCTTTGGCTAATCTCGCGCGAGCCGCTTTCAATCGAGCTTGTGGCACCCGAAACGGAGGTTAGCGTCAAGCGCAGCTGTTCGACGGCCCGGTTAAAGTCAGCGCGCAGGTTTTCAAAATCATCAGCGAAGCGGTCGGTGAGCTGGAAGCTGAGATCACCAGCAGCCAAGTGCCGAAGACCGTCGGCAAGACCACTTGTGGCCTGGAGCATGGCTTCCGCCCGCGTGCGATCCAGCTCGCTGCTTTGGCGGCGTTCCTCATCCGTCAGCGCGCGTTGCTGGTCGGCGTCATGCTCGAGCTGTCGGGTTCGAAGTGCGTTGTCTTTGAAGATTTGTACAGCTCGGGCCATAGCGCCGACCTCATCCAGACGCTCACCACCCTCGATCGAAGCATCGAGGTTCCCCGCGGCCAACTTTGACATGGTTGCGTTGATACGCCCGATAACTCCACCAAGCGATCGCGCGAAGAGGTAGAAACCTAACAGCGAAAGCAACGATACAATCACCGTTCCGACTATGGTGGTCCACAAAGCGCGAGTTGCATCCGCCGCGACATCGCTTACGTTTGAGGCCACCTCGAGGACGCCGATCGTCTTGCCCGAAAAGTTCTTGAACGGGACAGCATTGACGACAAAGGTCTTGCCCGCGCTTTCGACTTCCTCCTGCACGGATCTTCCGTCGAAGGCATTTTTCAGCTGTTCCTCAGACAACAGGGAATTCTGGCCAGTTGACGCCTGGACCGCGAATTTTCCATCTGCCGCGACATTGACAGTGATGTCACCGTCTATTTTTGCAGCGAGGGGTTCAAAGTAGGCGTTGGTCAAGCCGGTCCCTATGTCGACAACGCCGACCGTCTTTCCGCCACTGATGACAGGCGCGGAAGCAAACATCGAAACAGCCGATTTGCCTGGCTCGATGCCGGCCACCAGCTTGCCGGTCGCCAGTGCCTCGACAACGGTCTTGCGCCGGCCCGTCAAATCATCACCGAATTTATCGGGCGTGTGGATGCGGGCGAGGGCTGTTCCCTTCGCATCGACGAACGTAATGTTCTGGAGCCCGCCGGCATCTTTGATGGTCGGCATCGCTGTGAGATAACGGGCAATCAGATCGTCACGTGCGTTGGACGTCACAAGCTTGGCCACATCAGGCTCGCCCGCGAGCGCAATGGCGAGCGCCGAAGCAGCCTTTTGTTGGGCCGCCATGTCGGTCTCGATCAACGACATATCGCCGGCCGCCTCGCGCTCCAGGGCCTCATGGTTCGAGACGGACTGCCGATACCAGGCGCTCGTGCCAATTGCTACGCTTGAAAATAGCACTGCCGCAAAACCACAAGCTGTTATTGTTACCCAAAGCGGCCGTTTGATTTGTACGTGCGACATTGATGCTCCACCTCAAGAAAAGCAGCATAAGAGGAACAAAACTGGAAATTTTTCTTAAATCTCGAACCAAGTTCCACGCTAGGCGGAACTTGTAGAGTGCGGCTAGCCACTACTCCGGCGTGCCGAGGGAAGCGATGCTCGGACAGAGCGCGACGGCAGTACAACCATCCGAGGCTAGCCGCACAGGGCTGGCCAACACTTTCGCCGAGGGGTTAGCTCGAAATGGTCGCACTGGCCCGGCGGTTGCCGCCAACCTCCTCATCCTGGCAACCCCGCAGCTCCTTCCTAGATCGGTCCCGCTTGCTCGATGAGGACTTTCGCACTGTCGGCATCCGTTATTACGATCGTCGCGAGATCGGCCTGCACGACCGCCCGTAGTATCGCGTGTTTGTGGACACCGCCCGACGCGATGATGCGGGTGGGAATCTTACGATAGCTTTCAATTTCGGGTGAGATGACCTGGCGGTTGAGAACGTGCTCGATCGGTCTTCCCTGGCTATCGAGGTAACGCCCAAGCAGGTCGCCGACCGCTCCGGAGGCGAGCAACTGCTGAACATCCGTGCCGAAGGGCAGGCCGTACTTCACCTGAAGCGACTGCGGCGTGACGTCGCCCACGCTCAGGTAGGAAATATCGACATTGCAGGTCGCGCGGAAAATATCCCGAAACACGGGCTGCGAAACGATTGCTTCGCGCGACTGCGGACTGCCGGCATAGATTGGCGCTGCAAAATAATGGCATTGTGCATTCAGCACCTGGGCGAAGCTGTGCACCACTTCGAATGTGTTGATTTCCGAGCCGCGGGTGAGGCCCCCCATCATCGAGTGCACGTCCATGTCAGGCGCGTTGTGCGAGTTCATCTGGCGCACGGTCTCTCGCATTGTCGCCCCCCAGCCGACTCCGATCGATCTTGGCTTGCGGACCTCGATCATCCGATCGAGATAGGCAGCCGCCCCTCTCCCCAGGATGCGATGCAGCAGCGTCGGGTCGGCGGGCGACGGCACGATGACTGCGTCCTTAAGGCCAAAGGTCGCGCATAGCTTGGCCCCCAGTTCGACGTTCTCGGCCACTCCGGAACTAAAGCTGATGCGAACCACACCCTCCTCTAAAGCCATCGCGAGCAATTCGTTTACCCGTCTCCGAGTGAGATTCATGCGATCTGCGATCTGCGCCTGGGTCAGCCCTTCGACGTAGTAGAGCCACGACGCTTTCACTATTAAGTCCCGCTGATCCAAGATTCCCTCCCAATGACGTTACATATGTCACACCAATGTAGCATTTGTAACTTAATGAATCCCACACTGAATACCAACAGGATTTTGACGCGTGCCGGCAGGCGGAAGCCCGACTGTGCACTGGATAAAAGGGCGATCAAAGAACTGCGAATATGGCGAGCCGCCAAAGGACTTGGCGCACCGAAACAGGCATTTCATAGAAAATTCATTCGACCATTATCGAGCAGACATCAAGCACGCGCAAAGACGAGCGCGATTGCACAGCGGATTATTGCACAAAGGAGACTTCAATGATTTCACTCAACCGACGTAGCGCGCTTGGCCTATTCGGCGCGACTGCCGGCAGCCTGATTCTACCGCGTATGGCATTCAGCCAGGGGAAGCGCCCGTCCGTCACAATCGCCGTTCAGAAGATCACCAACAACAACACGCTGGACGTCTGGAACGAGCAGTCGAACGTCGGTGAACGAGTGTTCTTTCCGAATTTCTGGGAAGGCCTGATCATTCGCGACTGGATGGGCAATCAGGGTCCGCTGCCCGGCCTCGCAACGGAATGGAAGCGCCTTGACGATAAGACAGTCGAGCTAAAACTACGGCCGGGTGTGAAGTTTCACAATGGCGACGAACTCACGGCCGAAGACGTCGTCTTCAGCTTCTCTGCGCAGCGCGTGTTCGGCAACACCCAGCCCGCTGGTGGAAAGACAATCTTCGAGGCCGATCACAAGCCGACGACGGCAAAGGAACTGCCGGCGACCCTGCCGGGCGTTGGCCGCCGTCTGTGGCCTGCCCTTGCTGGCGTTGAGGCCGTCGACAAGCACACCGTGCGCTTCCATAATGCTACCCCCGACGTGACGATCGAAGGACGCCTTTACGCTTTCGGCAGCCAGATCGCCAATCGCCGGGCCTGGGACGAAGCCGCAACCTACGTCGACTGGGCACGCAAGCCGATCACCACCGGCCCCTATATGGTCGGCGAATACAAGCCGGATGTCTCCCTGACCCTCGTGGCGTTCGATGAATATTGGGGCGGCCGCCCTCCCCTGGAACAGATTCGCTTCGTCGAGGTACCTGAAGTCGCATCCCGCGTGAACGGCCTCCTGTCCGGCCAGTACGACTTTGCCTGCGACCTGCCACCGGATCAGATCCCCACGGTTCAGGCAGTTCCAGGCTTCGAGGTGCAGGGCTCGACCATTCTCAACCACCGTATCTCGGTGTTCAACACCCAGAACCCCGTCCTGGCCGACCCGCTAGTCCGTCGCGCCATGACCCACTCCATCGACCGTCAGGCGATCGTCGAAGCTCTCTGGGCCGGGCAGACGCAGGTCCCCGCGGGGCTGCAATTTCCCTTCTATGCCGACATGTTCATTAAAGGCTGGAGCGTTCCCGAGTACAACCCGAAGCTCGCTCAGGACCTGCTGAAGCAGGCCAACTACAAGGGTGACGCAATCCCGTTCCGCCTTCTCAACAACTACTACACCAACCAGACCGCAAACGGTCAGATCATGGTGGAGATGTGGAAGCAGGTCGGCCTCAACGTCGAAATCCAGATGAAGGAAAACTGGGCGCAGATCCACGATCCGGCGGGTGTCAAGGGCGTACGCGACTGGTCGGCAGGTTCCGCCTTCAGCGATCCGGTTTCCTCGATTGTCAACCAGTTCGGTCCCAACGGCGAAGTTCAGCAAAAGAAGGACTGGACCAACGCCGAGGCTAACCAGATGGCTGCTATCCTCGAGACTTCAACAGACCGCGCAGCCCGCAAGAAGGCCTTCGCGCGCATGCTGGAGATCTGCGAACGCGAAGACCCGGCATACCAGGTTCTGCATCAGAACGCCGTCTTCACCGGCATGAAGTCGTCACTCAACTGGAAGGCAGCACCCGCCTTCGCCATGGATTTCCGCTCCAGCAACTGGACCGGCTGATCGCACATTCTTGCCCCGGCACGCCAAAAAGCTGCCGGGGCATCCTAATCTCGGCAGCCGCAAGTTTGCGCTTTGAAGCGTAGGCGATTGAATTTATTGAAGGAGATGGACCGAATGGACTCCAGTCTCGTAGCATTGCGCAATCTGAAGGTAGCCTTCGATGGCGTGCAGGTCCTCCACGGCATTGATCTGCACGTAAAGCGCGGAGAATCCGTTGGTCTCGTGGGAGAATCCGGCTGCGGCAAATCTGTTACGTGGCTTGCGGCGCTCGGGCTCTTGCCCGGCAAGGCGGCGATCACCGGTTCCGTAAAGCTGGAAGGTCGCGAATTGTGTGGCGTGCCCCGCTCAGCGCTGGAGCAGGTTCGCGGCGGGCGGATCGCCATGATCTTCCAGGACCCTTCAAGCTCCCTTAATCCGGTGCAGCGCATTGGTCGCCAGATCACCGAGGCGTTGACGTTGCATCGCGGCCTGCGCGGCGAGACGGCCAGGGCCGAAGCGTTGCGTTTGCTCGATATGGTCGGCATCCCCGATGCGCGACGTCGCATGGATCTTTATCCGCACGAGTTTTCCGGTGGCCAATGTCAGCGACTGATGATCGCCATGGCGCTTGCCGGCGAGCCCGACATCCTGATCGCCGACGAGCCGACGACGGCGCTGGATGCGACGATCCAGGCGCAGATCCTCGACCTCCTCATGCAGGTGCGCGCCGAGACCGGCATGGCGACAGTCTTCATCAGCCATGACCTCGGTGCGGTGGCGCAGGTCTGCGAACGCGTCTGTGTGATGTATGCGGGCCGCATTGTCGAGCAGGGCAGTGTCGCACAGCTGTTTTCCGAACCGCGCCATCCCTATACGCGCGGCCTGTTCGACGCCCTTCCAACCATGGACGGACCCCGCAAGCGCCTCATACCCATCCCCGGCACGGTACCGAACCCCAGGCGCCTTCCCGCCGGTTGTTCCTTCTCTCCCCGTTGTTCACGTGCCGTTGAGAGCTGTCGCACCAATCTTCCGACGCTCGATACACTGGAGGATGGCCGCAAGCTCGCCTGCCTGCGTCCGGTTCCGTCGCGCGATATGCAGCCCTCCCCTTCGCGCGTTGCGGAGCAGGCGCCGTCATGACCCCCCTCCTTGAAGCCAAAGATCTTGTCCGTACCTATCATGTGCGACGCGGCCTTTTTGGCAAGGCAACGCCAGTGCGCGCCGTCGACGGCATCTCGCTCATCGTCAATGCCGGCGAGACACTCGGCATCGTCGGCGAATCCGGCTCGGGGAAATCGACCCTCGGCCGGATGCTGCTCGGTATCGACTCCGCGCAATCGGGCGGTATCCTGTTCGAAGGCAAGTCCATGCCGAAGCTCGCGACGCCGCAATGGCGCGCGCTGCGCGCGAAGATGCAGTTCGTCTATCAGGATCCGCTCGCCGCCCTCGACCGGCGGTTGACGATTGCCGCCCAGATAGGAGAACCGCTGGAAATACACAAGCTCATCCCGAAGCAACACCGCCAGACGCGCATCAACGAACTGATGAAGGCGGTCGGCCTGCGCCCTGATCAGGCAGATCGCTTTCCACACGAGCTGTCCGGCGGCCAGCGCCAGCGCGCCGTCATTGCCAGGGCTCTTGCCTCGCGCCCGAGGCTGATCGTCTGCGACGAACCGGTTTCGGCGCTCGACGTCTCCATCCAGGCTCAGGTTGTCAACATGCTTGCGGATTTGCAGGCGCAGAACCAGCTCGCCATGGTCTTCATCAGCCACGACCTGAAAGTAGTGCGGAACATCGCTGATCGCGTGGCGGTGATGTATCTCGGGCGAATCGTCGAGGAGGCGTCCTCGGACGTGATCTTCAGCTCCCCGCAGCATCCCTACACCAAGGCTCTCGTCTCCAGCGTTGCGGTACCAGGCAGACCGCTCGAGAACCGAGTGATCCTACAGGGCGAACCGCCGAACCCGGCCAGTCGACCCTCAGGTTGCGCCTTCCACCCGCGCTGCCCGATCGCCCGCGACATCTGCCGCACGACGATACCGGAATTGCTCACCATCGGCCAAGCCCGCACCGCCGCATGTCACCTCGTCACCGGCGACAACGCCTCGATCGCTGCGTAGTGGGAGCCAGTCATGATCCGTTTTTTCTTCGTTCGATTGCTTCGTGCGTTCATCACCATTCTGGCGGTCGTCACCTTCGCTTTCGTCGTGCTACGAATGTCCGGTGATCCGGCACAGGTCATGCTCGGCCCCGATGTCCCGCAGGAATCCGTCGATGCTTTCCGCAAGGCCTGGGGTCTCGATCAACCACTTTGGGTCCAGTATCTCGCCTACATGAAATCGATCTTCACCGGCGATTTCGGCGTGTCGATGCGCGACAAGGAATCTGCCCTGCGCTTGGTCGCCGAACGCATTCCGGCCACCCTGCAACTGACTATACCGGCACTGCTGCTCAAGCTGGTGATCGGCATTCCGGCCGGCGTCTACGCCGCCTTGCACCGGCAGAGTTTTGCCGATCGCGGCGTGATCATGCTGGCGATCTTCGGCTTCACCATCCCATCTTTCGTCATGGGTCTGCTGCTGGTGCTGGTTTTCTCAGTCATCCTCGGCGTTCTGCCGTCCGGCGGCCAGGATACATGGCAACATGGCATCCTGCCGACCTTAACCATGAGCATTGGCGGCATCGGCGTCCTCGCCCGCTTCTCGCGCAGTGCCATGATCGAGGTGATGGGCCAGCATTACATCCGTACGGCCTCTGCCAAAGGCCTGAAATGGCGCGATGTCGTCTGGCGCCACGCGCTTCCCAACGCCGCGGTACCGATCGTCACCATTGTCGGATTCATGGTCGGAACGCTGATCGCCGGTGCTGTTGTCGTTGAATCGATCTTCTCCTGGCCGGGGATCGGCCGCCTTCTGGTGGTCTCGGTCAGCAACCGCGACCTGGCGGTCGTCCAGTGCATCCTGCTGGTTATCGCCGCCACCATGGTCATCTCCAATCTGATCGTCGACATGCTCTACGGCTGGCTCGACCCGCGCCTTCGCGCGCAACCTGCACATTGAGGTGCCCAGCATGACGACGGTCGAAATAACTTCCACCACTCACGCCGGTCGCAGGGGCGTCGGCTTCATCTCGCTGATCCGCCGCAACGTGCCCTTTAGCGTCGGGCTGTGCATTGCCTGGCTGGTGGCCATGGTGCTGGTGGCCTGCTTCGCCGACCGGTTGCGTCCTTTCGGTATCACGGCGATGGACCTCACCAGCAGGCTTTCCACGCCTGGCAACGTTAAGCATTGGCTCGGCACCGACGAACTCGGACGCGACGTGCTGTCGCGCCTGTTGCAATCGATCCGCGTCTCGTTKATCATCGCCTTCGGTGCAACAATCCTCTCGGCCGTGTTTGGCACCGCACTCGGATTTGCAGCGGCGAAGTTCCGAGGAACGGTTGAGCATCTCGTGCTGGTGCTCGCCGATTTCCAGGCGGCGCTGCCGTTCCTCATCATGTCGCTTGCGGTGCTTGCTTTCTTCGGCTCGTCCATGGTGCTTCTGGTCTGCCTGATGGGTTTCTATGGCTGGGAACGCTATGCGCGCATCGCTCGCGGCCTTGCGATCTCGGCAAGCGCGCAGGGCTACGCCGCTTCCATCGTACAGCTCGGTGCCACACCGGCCCGTGTCTACCTGCGCCACATCCTGCCGAACGTCGCCTCGACACTAATCGTCTCCATGACGCTCACGTTCCCCGAGATCATCCTGATGGAAGGCGGTCTCTCCTTCCTCGGTCTTGGCGTACAGCCGCCCGAGACCAGCCTCGGAAACATGGTCGGTTTCGGGCGCGAATATCTGACGCGGGCTCCGTGGATCATGCTCGCACCCTCAGTGGTAATCATGCTTACCACCCTTTCGATCTCGCTCGTCGGCGATTGGCTGCGCGACAAGCTAGACCCCACCATTCGCTAGCGCCCTTCAAGCAAGTTCAGGACGATACCCATGACACTCATCACCGGCCATCGCGGCGCACGCAACCTCTGGGCCGAAAACTCGCTGACAGGCTTCCGCAATGTGCTCGACCTCGGCGTCGATGCCGTGGAATTCGATGTCCACCTCACGAATGCCGGAGAACTCCTGGTCATCCACGATGCCACGCTGGAGCGGACGACGAACGGCCATGGTCCGGTGCGTGCGCTTTCGCCGGAGGCACGCAAGACGGTGCTGCTGACGGGCACCAGCGAAACCATCCCCACTTTGTCCGAGGTGCTGGAAGTACTGGCCCCTGCCAAGCGCATCGCCCCGCATATCGAGATCAAGATCGATGAAACCGGAACGCCTTATCCTGGTATTGCCAAGAAGGTGGCTGCAGAGATTGGCCGGTTCGGCATTGGCGCGCGCAGCTATCTCACGTCCTTCGACATATCTGTGCTCGAAGACTGCCGTCATCATGCACCGGACATTGCCCGTCTCGTTTCGGTGAATGCCGCCTGGGCAGAAATGCAAGGAGGCATCGTCCGTTTCGTGGAAAGCGTCGACGGCCTCGTGGAGATTATCGCCGTTCATCACGAGTTGCTCGACGCGGAATGGCGGACGATCACCGACGCAGTGGCGCTTGAACGCCTGTGCGTCTGGACGCTCAATGACGAGGCGCTCATTCGCCACTGGCTGGACACCGACATCGGCCATCTGACCTCGGATTCCCCGGACCTCGCCCTGCAACTGCGTGCACAATTGCAGGCCGTCGCCTGACGCCGACCTATTCCTCAACGGAGACACAACATGAACAACATCATCGCCGCAGGTTTCAATGCCGGCTCCATCGACGGAGAATTGGAAAGCCTCGAGATTGAACTGCAGCGTCTAGCCGCGCTCGGCGTCGATACCGTCGAACTGGCGCTAACCAGCCTCGACCTCATCAGTGGCGGCCGCATCATCGAGGAGCGTGCCGAAAGGCTTGTCACCATCACCAAAAAATTCCCGTTCCGCTATACGGTGCATGGCCTCGTCTCCTCCAATTTCATGGAACCGGTGACGTGCGCCTATCAGCTGAATGCCGCAAAGGCCCTCGTACAGATTTGCGACCGCATCGATGCCCGCATCCTCGTCCAGCACGGTGGATGCCTGCGCGCCGATCATATCTTCGACCGTGCCGCGGCCGATCGGCGCGAGCGTGAGGCGCTGTTCGAGCTCGCCGAATTCGCCAAGCCTTATGGCGTGCGAGCCGTGCTTGAGAATATCTTCACGACGGAGCCGGGCCAGTATCGCCAGACGCCGGCCGAGATCGCGGAGACGGTCAAGGCTGTCAACCATCCCAACCTGGTCGCACTAATCGACTTCAGCCACGCCTACATCGAATCCACGTATCGTGGTCTCGATTTCCGCGAGCAACTGCGGGCGATGGCTCCGGTCGCGGGCCACCTGCATGTGCACGACAGCTTCGGCCGCCCGCAGGGGTTCTACAAGCCATTCTTCCCCCAGGAATCGGTAGCGCTCGGCATCGGCGACCTGCACCTGCCACTTGGCTGGGGTGATATCGACTGGGACGATATATTCAGCGAGCTGCAGTTCCTGCCGGGCACCGTCTTGATGATGGAGATCGGGCATCGGTATCGCAACGAGCAGCCGGACAGCTTGAGCCGCGCCAAAAGACTGATGGTCGTAAACAGCCAACGTCCATCAATTGCCGCCGAATGATCGGCACCAGTTGACACGGCCAAAATAGGTTGTAGCCCCCGATGAATGTGGCACGCTGCTGGTGTGGCGTGCCGTTTAGCGCGGGATCTGGTCCCCGATGAATCCACAGGCTGTGCCAGACTGCCAGATCGTACAGGCGTCCTGCAAAGGGCCACGGAGCGATCTGTACGCCATCGGGTTTAGGGCGATTGATGCCTGAAGTTCAAGCGCAATTTCTTTGACCACCGGCCCTCCTTCCGTCTTGCGCCAGGTTGAATGTCGCGTCTGAGGGCCTTGGGAATATTCATTTTTGGCTCAACGGACATGCCGTTCCGCATCTCGAGAGCCGGGCCAGGCGATCCCTGAGGCAGCAGACGCGCCTCGTCGGGACGCATCCATCGTGCGCTACTGTGTTTCCGAAGTCGGGATAATAGCTGACTAGATAGGCCTCAAGCCTCCCCAATGCAGCCGCGCAATCCGTTGATCCACTGGATGCGTGGAGACGCTGTACGCATCGAAAGAATGCGTACTCGGCGTTGCTGCGGTGGAGACGTTTGGTCGTAGTGGTTAGCTCACTGCATTTTCCGACAATCAGATCGATGTGAGCGATGGCTCTATCGATGCCAGCGTATGCATTTCGGAACGAAACGCTCTGACTGTAGGTTTGGATCAATAGTCCAGGAAGAGTCTCGACTGTTGATTATGGGATGGCCCGCCCTTCCGAGGACATCGGGTATGATGTTTCGTCCTTGAAGGAAAAGGAGCCGATCCACGACGATTTCGATACGGGCAACGACATAGGAAAGAATAGTTGCAGCGTTGTCGGCGTCGACGACAAAGGCGTGGTGATCGTCCTCCGAACGATGAGGCGACAGACACTCATTGAGTTTGCCAGCAAAATGCCGACGTGCGTTTTAAGCGTGTTGCGACGCTCACCATCTTGGCCGGATTTTCGTCGCGCGAGGACATGGCGTCCGGCTGATGTCGCCAGAATATGTCCGCCCCAATGTGAAGGCGTAGAAGAACGCGACAGGGATGCTGAGGGCATCGCCGAAGCCGCGTCACGTCTCACGATGCGTTTCGTCGATCTGAAGACAGAAGAGCCGCTCGATATCCAGTCGTTGCACAGGGTTCGGTCGCGACTTGTTGCGCTGGCGACGGAATGAACTCCTGACTGGACCACCCTAGGACGCACGGATACCCCTGTGGACCTTTAATGGAGAAGGCTTGAAATCCCGAGATTCATATTGGCGGCGCTCGGACACCGCTCAAGCTGCGGGGCGGCCACTGCCATCAAAATCATTCATGTATTTTCCCGTACAAAGCACTAGACCGCTCAAGGTGCTTCAGGATTGCCGTCTCTGAACCGTCAACATCGCCTTCTGCGAGACGGTTCAGGATTTCCTCGTGTTCAACGAGAGTGAACTTCTCCTTACCCGTCCAAATCAGCATGTCGGTGTGATATTCCTTGAGCCAGGCAAGCATTGCTTCGCTGACCGCGACAAAAAGCGGGTTTCCCGAAATCTGGGCGATGCGCGTGTGAAATTCCATGTCGGCGTTGATAAACCGTTCGGCATCTCCGAGCGCGTTGCGCTGGCGATCTATAATCGCTCGCAAGTCCGCAATGTCCGCTTTGGAGGCGCGTTGCGCAGCTTCCCGTGCCATACCGCGTTCGAAGAATATACGTGCACTCTTCAAATGCTCCAACGTGTCCGTGGACCGCGACAGCATAATTTTTGCAGTCAAATCGACCTGACGAAAGATCGACTGCGCGGTTAGATTAAGTACCTTTGCGCGTTCGCCATGGGAAATGCTGACCAATCCTTTGCTGGCAAGTGCCTGCATGGCTTCACGAATGGCCGGCCTGCCGACGCCGAAGCGTTCCATCAGCACCCTTTCCGAAGGCATGTCATCCCCTGGCTCAAGCTCGCCTGAAGTGATCATCCGCTCCAGGCGGTCGAACACCTCGTCGGACAATTTGCGGCGCACAATCTGATCGATGGGTTGGGTCATAACTTCTCGCTGCCTCAAATTTCTCCTCCTACCATCTTCCGCGCGTACGACAAAGCGCTCGAAAATCACCACATCGCAAAATTTTACTTTTCATCAGTTGGAATACTCATTATACCAGATCACGAGTTGACGCCATGACAATCTCACATGGCGAGAGGAGCAACTGATAATTCTATGATGATCACAGTGACTTATCGCATCGAAACGCCGGGCAGCGTGGAGGCGATGGCCGAAAAGATTGCAAGCGACCAATCGACAGGCACCTTCGTGCCTGTCCCCGGTGAGACCGAGGAGTTAAAGTCGCGTGTCGCTGCGCGGGTAGTGGCGATCCGCCCGCTTAACGACACGAACCATCCGACATGGCCCGAGGTTGCTCCTGGTACACCGCTTAGCCGCGCGGACGTCGACATCGACTTTCCGTTGGACGCGATTGGAACCGATTTTTCGGCATTGATGACCATCGCGATTGGCGGTGTGTTTTCCATCAAGGGCATGACCGGCATCCGCATCGTTGACATGAAGCTGCCTGCCGTCTTCAAGGACGCGTATCCGGGACCGCAATTCGGCATTGCCGGCAGCCGCCGGCTGACCGGTGTCGAAGGTCGTCCAATCATTGGAACGATTGTGAAGCCGGCACTGGGGCTACGTCCGCATGAAACGGCGGAGCTCGTCGGCGAGCTGATCGAATCCGGCGTCGACTTCATCAAGGACGACGAGAAGCTCATGAGCCCGGTTTACTCCCCGCTCAAGGAACGGGTCGCGGCGATCATGCCGCGGATTCTCGACCACGAGCAGAAGACCGGCAAGAAGGTGATGTATGCCTTCGGCATCTCGCACGCCGACCCTGATGAGATGATGCGCAACCACGATATCGTAGCGGCGGCCGGCGGCAATTGCGCCGTCGTCAACATCAATTCGATTGGCTTCGGCGGCATGAGTTTTCTGCGCAAGCGCTCCAATCTGGTCCTGCATGCCCATCGAAACGGCTGGGACGTGCTTACGCGGGATCCTGGCGCTGGCTTGGACTTCAAGGTTTATCAACAGTTTTGGCGGTTGCTTGGTGTCGACCAATTTCAGATCAACGGAATCCGGGTCAAGTATTGGGAGCCGGACGACAGCTTCATTTCTTCCTTCAAGGCGGTCAGTACGCCACTCTTCGATGCTTCGGACTGCCCGCTCCCAGTTGCCGGTTCGGGCCAGTGGGGAGGGCAAGCCCCAGAAACGTATCAGCGAACCGGTCGCACCACCGATCTGCTCTATCTCTGCGGTGGCGGCATCGTCAGTCACCCAAACGGTCCCGCGGCCGGCGTTCGCGCCGTGCAACAAGCCTGGCAGGCAGCGGTGGCCGACATACCTTTGGAAGCCTATGCCAAGGACCATCCCGAACTCGCCGCTTCGATTGCCAAGTTCAGCGATGGACGAAGCGCGTGACAGAGATGAGCGATCTGCTTCTCAGTTACTACGGCGATGACTTCACCGGCTCCACTGACGTCATGGAGGCATTGGCGTCTAGCGGGATTGCGAGTGTGCTATTTCTCGGAATCCCCTCGCCCGAGATGCGTGCGCGTTTCAAGGACAGCAAAGCGATCGGCATTGCCGGAACGAGCCGCAGTGAGACGCCGGAATGGATGGAGTCGCAACTGACGCCTGCGTTCGAATGGCTGAAGTCGCTCGATGCCAGCATTTGCCATTACAAAGTCTGCTCGACTTTCGATTCCAGCCCCAAGGTTGGCAGCATCGGAAAAGCCATCGAAATCGGCCGCGCGATTTTTGATCAGTCGATTGTGCCGGTCATCGTTGGTGCACCGCAGTTGAGGCGCTACACCGCCTTCGGCAACCTGTTTGCCGCATATCAGGGAAGCGTTTACCGCATTGATCGCCATCCGGTCATGAGCCGCCACCCGGTCACTCCGATGAGTGAAGCCGACTTGGCTGTTCATCTGTCGAAGCAGACAACGCTGCCGGTGAGCTTGGTCGATCTTGTCACTCTTGCATCAAGCGATGCCGACGCGCTCGTGGATGCGGTTGCGTCGAAATGCCCCGGCATTCTCCTCATCGATGTCGATTCGGAACCGACGCAGGCGGCCGCCGGCCAGCAGCTAGTTCGACTTTCGCGTCGGACTGGAAGCTTCGTCGCAGGTTCGTCCGGCATCGAGTACGCGCTCATCAACGCATGGCGAAAGAGGGGCCTGACTATGGGTGTCGCAGAGTTTCCGACGATCGGCCCCGTTGACCGGCTCGCGGTCGTATCCGGAAGCGTGTCGCCCACGACCGAACGTCAGATCAGAAAGGCAAGGGAAGATGGCTTCGCAGACGTTGCGCTGGATCCGCTTGCACTGGTGTCGGACGACAGCGAGCGCTCGGTAGAGGCAGCCGTCCAGGACGGGATCGAGAGGCTTAAAGAGGGCAAGAGCGTCATCCTCCATACGGCTCTCGGGCCCTCGGCAGATGTCGGAAACGACATCGACAGGATATCGGGCGCCCGCCACAAACTCGGGCGGGCGTTGGGTACGATCTTGCGTCAGATGGTCGAGCGCGAAGGACTTTCCCGAGCGGTGATTGCCGGCGGCGATACGTCAAGTCACGCTCTCAGGCAGTTGAAGGTAGAGGCGCTGACCACCCTTCTCCCGCTCCCGCAGACGCCCGGCTCGCCGCTGTGCCTCGCCCACGGTAGCTACCGGCCGACCGACGGCCTGCAGATCGCCCTCAAGGGCGGGCAGATCGGAACGGACGGCTACTTCGCGCAGATTCGCGACGGAAGGACGAACTGAAATGACATTTTGGGTCGGCACCAGCTTCAAAATGAACAAGACGCTCGACGAAGCTCTCACTTTCGCGCGGCGTCTCGCAGAGACTGAGAATGAGCGCGATGCCCGCATACAGCGGTTCGTCATTCCGTCGTTTACCGCTGTACGCGAAACGAAACGCGTGCTTGCGGAAACGTCGGTCAAGGTAGGTGCGCAAAACATGCATTGGCACGACGCTGGTGCATGGACCGGCGAGATATCCGCCCCGATGCTTAAGGATTGTCAGCTCGACATTGTGGAACTCGGCCATTCGGAGCGTCGTGAACATTTTGGGGAAACGGATGAAACCGTTGGCCTCAAGGTCGCGGCCGCCGTTCGCCATGGTCTGACGCCACTGATTTGCATCGGAGAAACGTTACAGGAGCGCCAGGCCGGGCATGCTGACGACGTCCTACGACGGCAAGTAGAGAAGGCTTTGGGGCTTGTTGCAGAAAAAGCAAAGCCTGCACCCATCCTTCTCGCCTACGAGCCCGTTTGGGCGATCGGCGTGAATGGCATTCCGGCGACGGCGAGCTACGCCTGCGAGCGGCACGGCAGAATCGCCGAAATCGCCAAAGGCGTCCTCGGTCGGTCCGTTCCGGTTCTCTACGGCGGGAGTGTGAACCCGCAAAACTGCGACGAACTCATTTCCCAAGCACATATCGGTGGCTTGTTCATCGGTCGGTCCGCTTGGTCCGTTGAAGGTTACCTCGACATTCTCCGCCGCGCTTCCGCGGCGATCAAAACTCATGCCTGAAGGCCACTGAAAGGAAGCTGCCATGAAAATCGCAATAGGCGCGGACAGCGCCGGAAAACCGCTACTGGATGTGATTGCTGCCCACCTCGCAGGCAAAGCGGACTTGGAAGTCCATGATCTCAGCCAATCCGGTTTCTACGCCGACCTGTCGCAGAAACTCGCGCAGACCATTGTCGATGGCGAACATCAGCGCGGCATCCTGATTTGCGGCACCGGCATAGGAGTTTGCATCTCGGCAAACAAGGTGCCCGGAATCCGTGCCGCGCTAACGCATGATACCTATTCGGCAGAACGCGCCGCTAAATCGAACAACGCGCAGATCATCACCATGGGCGCGCGTGTGATCGGACCCGAACTCGCCAAGTCCATTGTGGATGTCTGGCTTGCGTCCGAGTTCGACCCCCAAGGTTCTTCAGTGGGGAACGTTGATGCGATCGATCGGCTCGATGCGGAAAAACGGTTGCCCTAATTCAATTACTTGATGATGTGGTGATTGACTCATCATACCAGTATATGCTCCTATCCAACCCAGAAAAGGTGAGGAAACATGACTACAATTGCCCTCTTCGGTGCAGGTGGCAAAATGGGCTACCGGCTTGCAAAGAACTTAAAGGGTTCACGCTTTGACGTTCGACATATCGAGGTCAGCGATGCCGGGAAGGCACGCTTGAAGAATGACCTCGGCATTGATTGCGTCAGCCCGGATACCGGTCTCGACGGAGCCGAGGTTGTGATCTTGGCAGTCCCTGACACGGCGATCGGCAAGGTTGCGGCCGGAGTTGTCGACAAGCTGAAGCCCGGCACCATGGTAGTCGCGCTTGACGCAGCGGCTCCCTTTGCTGGCCATTTGCCCAAACGCGATGACCTTACATACTTCGTCACTCATCCCTGCCATCCGCCGATCTTCAACGACGAGACCGAAATGCAGGCCAAGAAGGACCACTTCGGCGGCCTCTTTGCCAAGCAGCACATCGTCTCGGCGCTCATGCAGGGACCGGAAAGCGCTTATGAGCTCGGGGAAGAAATCGCCAGGGTCATCTGGGCACCGGTGATGCGGTCGCACCGCGTGACCGTGGACCAATTGGCCATGCTCGAGCCCGGCCTTTCAGAAACTGTCTGCGCATCCCTACTCGTGGTCATGCGCCAGGCAATGGACGAATGCGTGGCGCGCGGCGTGCCAGAAGAAGCAGCCCGCGACTTCCTGCTCGGCCACATGAACGTTCTCGGCGCAGTCATCTTCAAAGAGGTCGACGGTGTCTTTTCTGATGCCTGCAACAAGGCGATCGAGTTCGGTATTCCCGCCTTGATGCGCGATGACTGGAAGAAAGTGTTCGAACCACAGGAGATCGCTCAAAGCATTCAGCGCATAACCTGAACTTTTGGGGAGGCGCACGCCTCCCCTCAACCGCCCCAGGGAGACGGGGCATTCACACTCGGGAGGAGAAAATATGAAACTGACCAGTAGACTGACACTGGCGGCCTTTGCTGGCGCTCTGGCGCTCGGAACGGCCATTCCGGCCTTCTCGGCGGACCTCATTGCGATCATAACGCCGGCCCATGACAACCCCTTCTTCAAGGCTGAAGCCGTGGGTGCTGAGGCCAAGGCGAAGGAACTCGGCTATGAAGCCCTGATCATGACGCATGACGACGACGCCAACAAGCAGTCTCAGATGATCGACACGGCAATCGGCCGTGGCGCAAAGGCGATCATCCTCGATAATGCAGGTGCGGATGCATCGGTGGCGGCAGTGAAGAAGGCGAAGGATGCAGGCATCCCTTCCTTCCTGATCGACCGCGAAATCAATGCGACGGGTGTTGCTGTCGCACAGATCGTCTCCAACAACTACCAGGGCGCACAGCTTGGCGCGCAGGAGTTCGTCAAACTGATGGGCGAGAAGGGCAACTATGTCGAACTGGTCGGCAAGGAGTCCGACACCAATGCCGGCATCCGCTCGCAGGGCTACCACGACGTCATCAATGACTATCCGGACCTGAAGTCGGTCGCCAAGCAGTCGGCCAATTGGAGCCAGACGGAAGCCTATTCGAAGATGGAAACCATCTTGCAGGCCAATCCGGACATTAAGGGCGTGATCTCCGGCAACGACACCATGGCCATGGGCGCAATCGCGGCACTTCAGGCCGCCGGGCGCAAGGACGTCATCGTGGTCGGTTTCGACGGTTCCAACGATGTGCGCGACTCCATCAAGTCCAGCGGCATCAAGGCCACTGTCCTGCAGCCTGCCTTCGCGCAGGCGCAGCTAGCCGTCGAACAGGCCGACGCCTACATCAAGAACAAGACGACGCCGAAGGAAGAGAAGCAGCTAATGGACTGCGTTCTCGTCAACGCAGACAACGCTGACAAGCTCGAGACCTTTGCAGTGACGAACTAATAATCGCGACCAAGTCAACGCAGAGGGCGTCGCAATACGCCCTCTGTCTTTCATTGTCGTCATTGAGGCTTGTCGCATGTGGAAAATGAAGGGCGTTTTCTTTGCTGCTGTTGTTCTTGCGGTATTGCCCGCCTGCAAGATTATCAAAACACCCACCGCCGAGGAAAAGGCCGCGGCCGCGGCCAAGAGCGCTTTTGATCCAAAAGCCAAAGTCGACGCGATCTGGCAGCCACAGGTGGTTCCTTATTTCGAGAAGCGCGCAGGCGAACTGAAGGACGTGACGCAGCTTGCTGCCTCCAACCCTGATCAGGCGGGAGAAAAATACGGCAACCCTCGCAAGCAAAGCAGCTCGCCCTGGACCTATGCGGTCAAGTTCAGCGGAAAGGTGATCGCTGCCGATACGGCTTCGCGCGCAGCAACGCTTGATGTCGATACCGACGGCGACGGAAAAGCTGACGCAAAGGTGCAACTCGGCCCGGCACTGCGCGGCACCGCCCTGCGCGACACGCTGGATTTCGTCAACTTCAACGAGTTCAAGAATCAGATCGAGTGGGCTCAGTTCGGCAAGGCATTCAACGAGAAGGCCAATACAGCTTTTCTTGCCGCCATGCCGCGAGACGGCCTCGTTGGTAAGACCGTAACCGTGATTGGTGCTTTTCCATTGTCGAATGGCGGGCAGCCTGCGCTTGTCACACCTTCTGAATTGACGGTGGGATCATGAGCCAGGCAACCAAAGACGACATGATCTTGCGCCTCGATGACGTGTCGAAGGTCTATTCGGGCATCATCGCTGTTAAGCGCGCCAATCTCGAGCTTCGCCGCGGCGCGGTGACTGTTCTCGTCGGTGAAAACGGAGCTGGCAAGTCGACGCTGATGAAGATCATCGCGGGCGTCGAGCGCCCGACCCTCGGCCGCATCATCCTCGACGGAAAGCCGGTATCATTCGATAGCCCTGCCGATGCACAAGCTCACGGCATCGGCATGATCTTTCAGGAACTCAATCTCTTCGCCAACATGTCGGTTGCCGAAAACATCTTTGCCACGCGCGAGATAACACGTGGCTTGCGGGGTATCGACCATAAGGCACAGGTCGACAAAGCCAACGCGTTCCTGAAACGGTTGGACGCCGGTATCGACGCAGAAACGATGGTCGAAGATCTGCCGATTGGCCAGCAGCAGCTCGTCGAAATTGCCAAGGCGATGTCGCTAAACGCGCGCATCCTCATCATGGACGAACCGACCTCGGCGCTCTCAGCAGCAGAAGTCGAAATTCTGTTCAAGGTGATTGCTGAGCTGAAGGCTCAAGGAGTCGCGATCGTTTATATCTCTCACAGACTGGAAGAGTTGATGCGGATTGGCGACTACATCACCGTGCTCCGGGACGGCCAGATCACCGGCCAGGCGATAGTGCGCGACATCGACATGCGCTGGATCGTACGCTCCATGATCGGTTCAGACGCCAAGGACTTCGCCAAATCAGTGGATCACGCGGTTGGTCAGGAGGTATTTCGAGCAGAACATATCAGTTTGCCACGGCCGACCGGCGGGCTCGCCGTCGACAATGTGTCGCTTTCGGTCAGGGCGGGGGAAATTCTCGGCATCTACGGGCTGATGGGCGCGGGACGAAGCGAGTTCTTCGAGTGTGTGATCGGTCGCCACATGCACTCGACGGGAAAGATATTTATTGACGGCAAGGAGGTGCACGCCCGCGACGTGCCGCGCCGAATCCGCCGCGGTCTTGCGTTGATACCTGAAGACCGCCAGCGGGAAGGTCTCGTGCAAGTGCTGTCAATTGCCAGCAATTTGACGCTGGCGAGCCTCGGCCGTTTCACGCGCCTCTTCCATATCAACGCAACCGCCGAAAAGAGCGCCATTCGTGACGCAATCAAAGATCTGTCGATCAAGGTCCCCAATCCGGACTTCGAGGTCACGTCAATGTCCGGCGGCAATCAGCAGAAGGTGGTGATCGGCAAGGCTCTGATGACCAACCCGAAGGTTCTGCTGATGGACGAGCCGAGCCGGGGGATCGATGTCGGTGCCAAGGCGGACGTATTCCGCACCATGCGCCGGCTGGCGGCAAACGGACTAGCCATTCTGTTCTCGACTTCCGACCTCGAAGAGGTCATGGCGCTTTCCGATCGCATCGCAGTCTTGAGCAATGGCCAATTGGTTGTCGTTTTCGACCGAAACGAGGCGACTGAAGACGCCATCATCACGGCTTCGGCCAAGGGACACGGACATCAAGGGAAACTCGCGTCATGACGGCGGCTACCTCATCCACATCTTCACAGGCCGGCATGAACGGATCTGTACTGCTCACGCTGATGAAGCTTAGGACGTTCATCGCGCTCTTTGCCGTGATCATCTTCTTTGCGATCTTTGCGCCGAACTTCACCTCGACGGCCAACATGATCTTGATGTCAAAGCACGTTGCGCTCAATGCCTTTCTCGCCATGGGCATGACGTTCGTCATCATCACCGGAGGCATCGATTTGTCGGTCGGATCTATTGTCGGGCTTTGCGGCATGGTGGCCGGCGGTCTTATCCTTTACGGCATCGAACTCCCAATCGGCTACACGATCTACTTCAATCTCTTCGAGATCGTGCTCATCACGCTTTCTATCGGGTTGCTGATTGGCCTCATCAACGGCCTGCTGATTACAAAGCTCAATGTCGCGCCTTTCATCGCGACGCTCGGCACGCTCTACATCGCCCGCGGTCTGGCTCTGCTTTCCTCAGACGGCCAGACCTTTCCCAATCTCGTTGGCCGTCCCGAATATGCAACGACCGGCTTTGACTTCTTCGGCGCGGGGCGTGTCCTGGGTCTCCCCGTCTCGATCTGGATTCTCATCGGATTGGCCCTTCTCGCCGCTTACGTCGCCCGCTCGACGCCTATCGGCAGGCACATCTTTGCCGTCGGCGGCAACGAACGCGCAGCACGCATGTCGGGTATCCGCGTCGACGTTGTGAAGATCTTTGTCTACATGTTCTCCGGCCTCTGCGCTGCGATCGTTGGCGTCATTATCTCTTCGGAACTGATGGCCGCGCACCCGGCAACCGGCGAGAGCTTCGAGCTCAACGCGATCGCCGCGGCCGTCCTCGGCGGCACCTCGATGTCGGGCGGGCGCGGGACCATCGGAGGCACAATCATCGGCGCATTCGTCATAGGCATCCTCTCGGACGGACTGGTGATGATGGGCGTCTCGTCTTTCTGGCAGATGGTCATCAAGGGATTGGTGATTATCATTGCTGTTGTTGTGGATCAGGCGCAACGCCGCCTGCAGCAGCGGGTTACTCTCATGCAGATGGCAAAGGCAGGTTGAAATGACGAAATTGAACGGTGCATTGATCGGTTGCGGCTTTTTCGCGGTCAACCAGATGCACGCGTGGAACGATGTCGATGGAGCAACGATCGTCGCGATCTGCGACCGCGATCCGGAGCGCCTTAAGGCGGTCGGGGATAAATTTGGCATCCAGCGCCGCTACGGGGACGCCGATACCCTTTTTGCCGACGGCGGCTTCGATTTTGTCGATATCGCCACGACCGTTCCCAGCCACCGGCCGCTCGTCGAGATGGCCGCCCGCAACAGCATCCCAGTGATATGCCAGAAACCCTTTGCCAGAACGCTTGCTGATGCAAAGGCAATGGTCGAAGCTTGCCGAAGCGCCGGCATTCCCTTGATGGTACACGAGAACTTTCGCTGGCAGACACCCGTCCAAGCTGTTCGAAGGGCCCTTGACGAGGGTGCGATCGGTGCGCCGTTCTGGGGCCGCTTTTCATTCCGCTCCGGCTACGATGTGTTCTCGGGCCAGCCATACCTCGCAGAAGGAGAGCGCTTCATCATCGAGGATCTCGGCATTCATACACTCGATATCGCCCGCTACATTCTTGGCGATGTAAAAACGCTGACGGCACGCACCAAGCGAGTCAATCCAAAGATAAAGGGCGAGGACGTAGCAACCATCCTACTCGACCATGAATGTGGAGCGACATCGATCGTCGACGTCAGCTACGCCACAAAGCTGTCCAAAGAGCCCTTCCCCGAAACATTGATCGAAGTCGACGGGTACGACGGAACCATTCGGCTCAGCCAGGGCTATCAACTCGAAGTCACCAATGCTCATGGCACGCGTACGACTGACGTCTCCCCCAAGTTGCTATCGTGGGCATCGCGACCCTGGCACAACATCCAGGAAAGCGTCTACGCGATCCAGCAGCACTGGGTCGAGCAGTTGAGGCGAGGTGCCGAACACTCGACTTCGGGAGCAGACAATCTAAAAACACTCGCTCTTGTCGAAGGAGCCTACGAGAGCGCTGCGACGGGACAGACGGTGGATGTCGGAGCCTTGCTACGATGACGGTCGATCCTTTCGCACTGCACGGCACACATGTCGTCGAAACTCCTGCCGTCCGGCTCACTGCCGGGAAGCTGGAAGCCGATCTGATCGAAGGCAGCCTTCGGACCATCCGCTACGACGGGACAGAAGTCCTCAGAGCGATTTCATACCTCGTTCGCGATCGTGACTGGGGAACGTACAGTCCGGAGATTTCCGATCTTCTGCTCTCTCAGGACAAGGATCGATTCGAGATCGCCTACCGTGCCCGCTGCGACGGCCCGAACAATACGGTGCTCGCGATCGACGTCCGGATCGTCGGGACCTCCGATCGTCTCGATTTCGAGGCGAACGCCATCTCGGAGACGGGTTTTGAGACCAACCGGTGCGGATTCTGTATCCTCCACCCAATAGTCGGTGTGGCCGGGAAGCCCGCTATCGTCGAGCACGTCGACGGTACCGTCCAGACGACCAGCCTTCCCGAGCTGATCGACCCTTGGCAGCCCTTCAAGGATATGCGCGCCATCACCCACACCGTCGCGCCCCAAGTTACGGCCGAATGCCGTATGGAGGGAAATACGTTCGAGATGGAGGACCAGCGCAACTGGTCGGACGCATCGTACAAGACTTACGTTCGACCGCTCGCACTCCCGTGGCCCTATCAAATCGAAGCTGGTAGCCCCGTCCGGCAGAGGACATCCCTGATCATCAAGGATGACCGTCGCAGCCGCTCGCCCGCCGTGGTTTCCAGTGAGGTTGTCAGACTTGAGCTCGGGACACGTACAGGGACGATGCCGGGCATCGGCTTGATCGTCACTCCGGAGGAAGCCAATGCGACGCTGTCGGCCAAGTCGCTGCTGTCGGAGGTAGCGCCTCAGGAAATCCTCTTTCATTTCGATCCAAATGCCGGCCACGGTATAGACGCAATCGCACAGTTCGCGGCCATTGCGAACGACCGGCACAGTCGTTCGACGCTCGAGATCGCCCTGCCCTGTAAGCGGTCGCCGGCTATCGAGACGGCAGAAATCGCTGACATTCTTCGATCGGCCTCGTTCACACCGGACGCGATCATGATCTCGCCGTCCGTAGATCGGCAGTCCACGCCGCCCGGCAGCAACTGGCCCGAGTGCCCTCCCCTCGAAGAGGTCTATGCCGCCGCGCATTCAGCGTTTTCCGGCATCCGCATTGGCGGGGGCATGCTCAGCTTTTTTACCGAACTCAACCGAAAGCGCGTTCCCGCAGACGGGCTAGGCTTCGTCAGTCACTGCACCAATCCGATCGTGCATGCCGCCGACGATGTCAGCGTCATGCAAACACTGGAAGCCTTGCCGTTTATAACCCGCTCGGTTCGTGCCATCTATGGCGACAAACCCTACAGGATTGGCCCCTCTACGATTCCGATGCGCCAGAACCCCTACGGGAGCCGGACGATGGAAAATTCGTCTGGCGATCGCATTCCAATGGCCAATCGAGACCCTCGCCATAACGGACGTTTCGCAGAAGCCTTCGCGCTCGGTTATGCGATATGTGTGCTCGATGCAGAGCTGGAATGCTTGACGCTCTCGGCGCTCACCGGTCCCTTCGGGCTAGTGGCAGGTCCGCACGAGCCTTGCAAGGAAGGCGATCGGCGTCCATTGTTCAACACCGTGCGCAAGCTCTCAGCATTGGCAGGAAGCAACTGGCAGGAATGTGTCTCATCCTCGCCTTCAAAAGTTCTTGCGTTCGCCTCGACTGGCCCTTCGGGTTCGCAGCTTCACATCGTCAACGTGACCAACGAAGAGCAAACGGTCGACTGCGGGTCGAGCGGTATTGCGCCGCCTGGTGCGAGCTTGGCGATAGCGCCGTTCGGCGTCGCCGTTCGGCCGCTTGCGCATTGACCTCCGCTGCCCCACCTGCATCGATGCCATCGGACTTCGAAGGGGAGGATTGGCGTGAGCGCGGGCAAATGGAGCCTCACTTCATTCGTGCCTTGCGGCAGCCACACGGGCGGCTCGCAGGGCTGCTCGTCGACAAGGGGGATGGTGGCGGCTAAGGGGCGGTCGTTGAGGCTGGGAGACCGTTCGATAGGCCACATCTATCCTGGGACAGCGTCGGCGGCAATAGTGATCGAAGCCATATCGTCATTCGTCAGAGCGTCATGATGGTTATCTCGTCATACCAGTTGACATGTCAATATTGATCTGCAAAAAGGGTCTCGGCTTACAAAGAGGAGGACGGTAATGCTGACCCTATCTAAGAAACTGAAGTCTGCGAGCATCATTGCAATGGCCGTGGCTGCCCTGTCGGCGACGTCCGCGTTGGCTGACGATGTCACTCTGTGGACGCTCAACTTCGACAACAACGCTGCCAATGTTGCTTTGAAGAAGATTGCCTCGGATTTCGAAGCCGCGAACCCCGGCACGCATGTTGAAATTGTCCAACGTGCCGTGGACGAGCATAAAACCGCGTTGCGCGTCGCTGCGGGATCCGACAAGGGCCCGGACATCTATTTCAGTTGGGCGGGCCTCGGCCTCGGCGGCGAGTACGTTAAGGCGGGCCTGTCGCTGCCTCTCGACAAGTACTACACAGAATACAAGTGGAACGACGAGCTGCTGCCGTCGGCTGCAGCATTCGCCGACCTCTATCCGGGCGGCAAACACGGTGTGCCTTTCACGTTCAAAGGCGAAGCCGTTTACTACAACAAGAAGCTTTTCGAGCAGGCTGGCATCAAGGAAGAGCCGAAAACCTACGAAGAATTCCTGGCCACTGCAGAAAAACTGAAGGCTGCGGGTATTCCTGCCTTCACGTTCGGTGGGACCGTCAACTGGCACGTCATGCGCTTGATGGACGTTATCCTCGAAACGAAATGCGGTGCTGAGAAGCATGACGCGCTAAAGGCGATGAAGGTCGACTGGACCAAGGAGCCGTGCGCGACCGACGCTTTCGCGGAATTTGCGAAGTGGACGAAGGACTACACGTTGCAGCCTTTCATGGGCATCGACAACAAGCAATCCTATAGCCTGTTCACGGCAGGCCGCGCTGCAATGATGTTGGAAGGTGACTGGCTGGTCAGCCAGCTCGACGGCAGCGGCGCAAATCTCGACGACTACGGCATCTTCCCCTTCCCGACGAACACCGATCGCCTCTATGGGTTTGCCGAGTACAACTACGTCAGCACCAAGAGCAAGAATCCTGACCTGGCAGCAAAATTCCTCGACTACTTCCTGTCCGACAAGGTTCAGCAGGATCTGGTCGGACAGATCAGCTCGATCTCGGTCAACAAGAATGTTCAGTACACGAACCAGAAGCCTCTTGAAGCCGAGTGGCTCGACATCTTCAAGAAGTACAGCAAGGTGTACATGAACGGCGACCAGGCTTTCCCACTTGACGTCACCACGGAATACTTCCGCATCATCAACGAAGTCGCGTCCGGCAACGTTGCGCCCGCGGAAGCGCCAAAGCAGCTCCAGAGCTTCATCGCAAGCCGGACTTAATTCCTCCCAGAGCACCAGCCGGTCGATCTCAGCGTCCGTCGGCTGGTGTACCATTTAATGAGCTGGCAGGGTCTTTCCACTGCCAGGAGGAGACCATGTCGCTTCGTCAATCAACACATGATCCGCGCGTACAGGCGCTCATTCTGCTCGTCCCAGCGCTGGCGATCTACGCGGTGTTCGCCCTGTACCCGATGCTGAACGTCGTGGTTTTGAGTTTCCAGAAATGGAACGGATTGGATGCAAACCGCCAATTCGTCGGACTAGCGAACTACACGGCAATCTTTACAAAAGACCCCGTCTTTTGGGTGGCCTTCCGCAATACGGTCATCTGGACTGTGATGAGCGTAGTCTTTCCGCCGATGGTCGGCCTGTTGTTGGCGCTCAGCCTCAATCAGAAGATCTTCGCACGCAACAGCCTTAGAGCCATCTTCTACCTGCCGGTTATCATCGCGCCCATAGCTGTCGCGACCATGTGGAAATGGATGTATKATCCATTTTTCGGCCTCTTCAGCCAGATACTGACCTCATGGGGTATGCAGGCCTGGATCAAGGACTGGCTGGGCAACAGGGACATCGCCCTCTATTCCGTCTTCGTCGCTTACATCTGGCAAACCGTCGGATTTTCGATGGTTCTGTTCCTGGCTGGACTGCAAAACGTTTCCCAGACGCTCGTCGAGGCCGCACGCATCGATGGCGCCGGGCGCTGGGCTGTGTTCAAGCACGTGACGGTGCCGGCCTTGCGTCCGACCATCACCATTGTACTGGTGCTTTCCATCATCTCGTCCCTCAAGGCGTTTGACATCGTGTACGGCCTGACCGGTGGCGGCCCGGCCCAGTCAACGCAGATGCTTGCCCTTTGGGCGTTCACGCAGGCGATGCAGATCTTCGATTTTGGTCGCGGCGCGGCCATCTCGGTTGTCCTGCTGCTGATCACGATGGCGGTTGTCATCCCTTACCTCAGATGGACGCAGAAGCACGAGGAGACCGAATCGTGACAGCGGTACCGACCCAAGCCACCGGCATGCATCTTCCTGCCGCCCCCTCTTCCGTGAGGCGGGATCCTATCCTGATCGGTCTCTGGATCGCGCTCGTGATCGTCGCGCTGATATGGGTCGCTCCGTTCGTCTTCATTGTCTTCACTTCGCTAAAGACACCTGCGGCGGTGACGAGTACCGGCGCGTTCATGCCTCCGACGGAGCTTGCCTTCGACAACTACAGCGGCGCTTGGAGCCGGGGCAACTTCGCGAACTCGTTCGTCAACAGCGTCATCATTACCGTTATAAAGGTGCCGCTCGGCCTGATGCTTTCGGCGATGGCGGCCTACGCGCTGGCCAAGATCAAGCTCAAGTTCAGCAAGTTCCTTTTGCTGATTGTCGTCTTCGGCACTATGATTCCCTTCCAGGTGATGCTCGCGCCACTATTCACGCTGGTAAATTCGTTCGGGCTGATTGACACCTATCCGGGCGTTATCCTTCCCTACATCGCCTTCGGTGTTCCATATCAGGTCTTCATCCTGCACGGTTTCTTCAAGGGGATTCCGAAGGAGCTGTCGGAGGCGGCGCTCATTGACGGTGCGACCCATTTCACGATCTTCAGGCGGATATTCCTTCCCGTCTGCCTGCCCGTTCTCGCCGCACTGCTCATTCTCGACTTCGTTTCCACCTGGAACGAATTCGCCATGGCACTCGTCCTGCTCCAGGATCAGCACATGTGGACCCTGCCGCTCGGCCTGATGTCGTTCCAAGGACAGTTTTCCAGCAACTACGGACAACTCAACGCGGCCATCGTCATGACGGTTCTGCCAGCGACGATCGTCTACCTCATGTTCCAACGCTACTTCGTGTCCGGTCTTACGTCCGGTGCGGTCAAGGGCTGAGACAACTAGATATTCTACGAGGAGAGAATTCAATGTCCAATGCAACAGTCGAACGATGGGGAGTGTTCGAGGCTTCATTCAAAGGGCCCTCTGACGGAAACCCCTATCTCGATGTGGCATTCGATGCCATCTTTGCGCACAAGAGCCGCCAGGTACGGGTGCCTGGATTTTACGACGGCGATGGCACCTATCGCGTGCGCTTCATGCCTGACATCGAAGGTGAATGGTCTTTCCGGACGAGTTCCAAGACCGCAACGCTTGACGGAAAGACTGGGTCCTTGGTCGCCACCATGCCCTCGTCTGGCAACCACGGCCCAGTGCGAGTGCGCAACAGGTTCCATTTCGCCTATGCGGACGGAACACCGTTCTTCTCGTTCGGGACCACTTGCTATGCCTGGACGCATCAGCCGCTCGAGATGCAGCAGCAGACGCTGGAGACGTTGAAAAAGACGAAGTTCAACAAGATTCGCATGGGCGTCTTCCCGAAGGACTATCCCTACAACGTGAATGAGCCGCTCTATGCCTGCTTCGAGAAGGGCGCTGACGGAAAAGAAGACTTTGATCGCCCGAACCCAGTACTTTTCCAGCATTTTGACAAGCAGGTAGCTGCGTTGTGCGCACTTGGGATCGAGGCCGACATCATCATGTTCCACCCGTATGACCGGTGGGGATATGCTGACATGTCCGCGCAGCAAGACTACCGCTATGTCGCCTACCTTGCAGCGCGCCTGTCGGCCTATCGCAACATTTGGTGGTCTCTGGCGAACGAATACGACTTCCTGATCGACACCAAGCCGATGGCGCAGTGGGACCGCTACTTCCACATCCTGGAGGAAAACGACCCGTACCAGCACCTCCGTTCGATCCACAACGGCGACGTGAACTCGAACTACGATCACCGCAAACCATGGGTGACGCACACCTGCATCCAGAACCCCGACGTCAAACGTACTCAGGAATGGCGCGACACCTACGGCAAGCCCGTAGTGAACGACGAGCCGGAGTACGAAGGCGACATTCTGGAGTCCTGGGGTAACCTGACTGCGCAGGAATTGGTCCACCGCTACTGGATTACAGCTACGCGTGGTGGCTACACCGGCCACGGTGAGACATACTCCCATACTGAAGACCTAATATGGTGGGCAAAGGGCGGCGAGCTCCACGGAGAAGCCTGGAAGCGCATCGGTTTCCTCCGCGACCTCCTCGATGCGGATGTCAAGAACGGTCTCGATCCGCTCGGTCCAGTGACGCAATGGCCCTGGTCACGCGTCTCTGGCGCACGTGATGGCGACGGCGATTTCCGCCTGATCTATTTCGGCGAGCATCAGCCGGTAATCTGGTCATCTGGTTTGCCCATGGATAGCGACAACTACGACGTCGACCTCATCGACACGTGGGAAATGACTGTCACGCCCGCCAAGAAGGTAGCTGCCCCCATCACACATCCTGTACGCCATGGCGCAGTCGTGCGCGGTGGAAAGCCGGACGCGGCCTTTGGCGTCGTAATTCCGCGCAAGCCGCATCAGGCGCTGCGCGTTCGCGCAAAGCGCTAGTTGAAGGGGTACCAAATGTCTGGATTGAACATCAAGAACGTCAAGAAGTCGTTCGGCTCGGTCGATATCATCCACGGCGTCGATGTTGATATTGCCGATGGCGAGTTCGTCATTCTTGTCGGCCCCTCGGGCTGTGGGAAATCGACGCTTCTGCGCATGATTGCCGGGCTGGAAGAAATTTCGGGCGGCCAGATCAGCATCGACGGTCGAGTCGTGAACGATCTGCAGCCGAAAGACCGCGACATTGCGATGGTCTTTCAGAACTATGCGCTCTACCCTCAGATGACGGTCGCCCAGAATATGGGGTTCGCTCTCGAGCTCGCTGGTGTCAAGCGACCGGAGATCGACAAGAAAGTCAGCGAGGCTGCGGCCATTCTTGGACTGCAGCCTCTGCTTGAGCGCAAACCCGCCCAGTTGTCCGGCGGCCAGCGACAGCGCGTTGCGATGGGGCGCGCCATTGTTCGAGATCCAAAAGTGTTTCTCTTCGATGAACCCCTCTCGAACCTCGACGCCAAGTTGCGCGTCAAGATGAGGGCGGAGATCAAGGCACTTCATCAGCGCCTGAAGACGACGATCGTCTACGTTACTCACGATCAGATCGAAGCCATGACCATGGCCGACAAGATCGTTGTTCTGCAGGGCGGTCGCGTCGAGCAGATAGGCACCCCTTTGGAGCTGTACGATCGGCCGCGGAACGTGTTCGTCGCCGGGTTCCTCGGTTCGCCCGCGATGAACTTCCTGGAGGGAAGTTTACAGGATTCCGGCGGTCCTGCATTTACGCTAGCAGGTGGCTCCCGAGCAAAACTGTCACGCGCCCCGACCGCGTCGGCAAACAGGCCCTTGGTGCTCGGGATCCGCCCGGAAGACATCGCGCTCGGCGGCGACGACGGTATCGACGCGGTCGTGAAGGTCATTGAACCAACTGGCTCGGAAACCCACGTTGCCGTCAACGTGGAAGGCAAGGAACTCACTTGGGTGGTGCGCGAGAGAGTGGCGCTCGTCCCTGAACAGCGTCTTAAGCTCTCGTTCGAAACAGCCAAGGTTCACTTCTTCGATCAACAGACTCAGCAGCGCGTAGAGGCGTAGTTCCGTCGTCGCACCCCACATTCAGTGGCATCGGACCGTTGAGCTCGACGGAATTGCTGGGCGCTCGGCTGCCATTTCGTTGGCCACAGGAAGAAACCGGAAAAAGTCCTGCATTCACCATCTCCATCGTGTGCAGTGAACACAGCTCACAATGTTGAAATACATACTGGCAAGGGGCATGACATCCCGGGAGCAAACCGGGCATGCAATGGTGCAAGTCGAATAGGGCACAATGATCGTCTGAACGTCGGGACATGCCAGACAACACCATTGTCACGTTCACGTCCGACTGGCGTTCGCATCATTGCGAGAGGGCATTGTCGAAATACCGGTTCACCGGCCTTGGCAGACCAAGGTGGTCTCTCAGCGTCGACCCTTCATAGTCGGCCCGGAACAGTCCTCTTCGCTGCAGCTCCGGAACGAGGCGTTCAACGACGTCATCGAGACCCTGGGGAAGATAGGGGAACACGATATTGAACCCGTCAGAGCCGTTGGTGGCCAACCATTCAGCCATTTCGTTCGCGACCGTCTGTGGAGTGCCGACAAATGCAAGACCGTTGTATCCGCCATATCGCTGTGCAAGCTGCCTGACCGTCAGCTTTTCATCGCGGGCGAGTTTCAGCACGTTCTCCTGTCCGGTTTTGCTTGCATTGGATTCGGGAATATTTGGCAACTGCCCATCCAGATCAAACTTTGAGGCGTCGTGGCCAAGGGCAATCGACAAGGATGCGATGCCACTCTCATAGTATACCAAGCTATCGAGTTTGGCCCGTTTGCCCCGCGCCTCATCGACGGTATCGGCGATGATGACGAAGGCGGCAGGAAGAATTTTCAGATGATCTGGATCACGCTCGACGTTCCGCATCCGTCCCTTTATATCCGCATAGAGCGCCTGCCCAGCAAGCAAGTCCCGCGGGGCGCAGAATACCACCTCGGCGGTTTCCGCAGCCAGTTGTCGGCCGGGGTCGGACTGTCCTGCCTGTACGATGACCGGCCAGCCCTGCGGCGCTCGTGCAATGTTCAACGGCCCACGAACGCTGAATTCGTTACTCTTGTGATTGAGGATATGCATCCTTGCAGGATCAAAGAACAGGCCGGACTCGACATCGCGTATGAAGGCGTCGTCGGCGAAGCTGTCCCAAAGACCCGTGACGACGTCGTAGAATTCCCGCGCGCGTTGGTATCGTTCGCCGTGCTCGACTTGCTCATCGAGACCGAAATTCAATGCCGCGTCCGGATTGGACGTCGTGACAATGTTCCAGCCCGCCCGGCCGCCACTGATGTGATCGAGCGATGAAAATCTCCGGGCCACGTGGTAAGGTTCGTCGAATGTCGTGGAAGCGGTAGCGACTAGCCCGATCCGGCTGGTCACCGCAGCAATTGCCGACAGGAGCGTGAAAGGCTCGAAGGACGTCACAGTGTGGCTTCGTTTCAACGCCTCTGTCGGCATGTTGAGAACCGCCAGGTGATCTGCCATGAAGAAGGCGTCAAATTTCGCCGCCTCGAGCTTTTGAGCAAAGGACACGAGATGCTGGAAGTTGAAGTTGGCGTCAGGATAGGATCCGGGATATCGCCATGCACCCGTATGCAAACTGACCGGCCGTATGAATGCCCCCAGATGTAACTTCTCCCTGCTGCCCATCGTATCTCGCTTTCAATATCTGTTTTGGCAATCGCGCGGCCGCGTGGCCTTTCTCCAATCTAGGGAGCGGCGAGGCAGATTTTCCGACCCGCCATGAAAAACCGGAAGACATCGTGAAGATCTCTACCGCCATCAGCCTCGATCCGAAATCCTCCCGGCCGCCGTGGTCGGATCCGATCTTTGTGCCTTCAAACCGTGAACGCTTCGCGGAAGGACGCCAGGGCTACTTCGGGATCTCCGGAGGCAAACGCCTCCATGCTGACCGGCCCCGCATAGCCCATTGTCTTCAAGGCGCGCGCAACGCCTTTCCAGTTGATTTCGCCGGTGCCTGGTTCCATTCGACCGGGAACGTCGGCGACCTGGACCTCTCCTATCCATGGAAGGCATTTCCGGCAGAGCTCGATCAGATTACCCTCGCCGATCTGTGCATGATAGAGATCGAGATTAAGCCGCAACCGGGGATGGTTCACGCTCGAAACGAGAGCAAGCGTGTCTTCGGCGCGGCCAAACGGCACACCCGGATGATCGACTGACAGGTTCAGATTTTCAAGCGTATACGTGACATCTTCTTCTTCAGCCAATTCGACGATACGACAAAGCGTATCTCGTGCTTTCAGCCACATTGACCCGGTGATCAACTCGACCGGCTGGACAGGCAAACCGCCCTCGCCCAAACCTGTTCCGTGAAGATTGAGACGCCGCACATTCAGGCGTTTGCCAACCTGCGCCGTTTGGCGTGCGGACTTCAGGAGCTCGGCGGCGCCTTCATCGTCAGTGAGACGACCCTGCAAGTAGCCGTTCATGATGGTAAAGGTGGCGCCCGTTTCTGCGAGCTTGGCCAGATCGTGTTCCGGCCAGTTCCAGAGGCCGACACCGAAACCCAGATCCTTCAATTTGCTCACCCGCCATTCGATCGGCTGATCGCGCCACAGCATCTCGGCGCAAGCGGCTAGCTGGAATGCCGAATTCATGCAGATTAGACCTCAAGTCGGAGCGTGTTTCGGAACCAGATCGGAAAATCGGACCCCCAGGAACAATTCAAAACGGAAGGTACCACACTGGGCTTCGAAGGAAATGGCGTGAGATTGCCCGTGCGACAGACAGCCCGCAAAAGCCCATGAAGAACGCACGCGCGGCGGCATCTTCCACGCAGAAATCCCCAACGACAGATCTATGGGATTCGTTGGGATCGCGCCTGTTTCGCGTCCCCATGGTCCACGAAAGGGTCGGCTTCTACCCGATTTCGTCCGGACCGCTTGGCGCAGTAGAGCGCCCGGTCGGCCCTTTCTAGAAGACTGGTTAGGTCCACCGTTGGCGAAGTTGTGAAGGACACGCCGATGCTTCCTGTAAATCGCACAATCGTTCCGTCAACGCTTTCCGTCTCCAGCTGCTCGATCTTCCTGCAGAGAAAGCGCGCATACTCAAGTGCGTGATCGGCTGATGGCGCATCGTAGACCAGGACAAACTCTTCGCCGCCAAATCTGGCTGGGAGAGCGTTCGACAGATCCGGAATGTTGGCAAGAAGAAAGGCAAGCGATTTCAAGCAACGATCACCCGTGGGGTGACCGAACCGGTCGTTGATCGATTTGAAATGGTCGATATCGATGAGGAGAACCGCAGGACCAGCGTCGGGAGACGCGCGCTGAATGGCGGCAATCAAGAATTTTTCGAATGTCCGACGATTTGCCAACTCTGTCAGAGGGTCCGTTTCTGCGAGGGCCTGCAACACCACATTCGTGCGTCGAAGCTCGCTGGCGGTGTTTCCGTAAGAAACAATCGCGTCGCCGATCAACGCCAGTTCCCTGAGTACAGGTCTGTTCTTCGCCAATTCCAATGTCTCGCCATTGCCGACCCGGTCAAGGTTTCTGATGGCAGCGACGATTGGAGCCGCAAGGTGGCGGCGAGCGAGCAACAACAGTAGCGCGACAAAGAGCGCCGGCACGCTGAGAACGACGATTACCAGGTAACGAACAGCGACCGCTCTCTTTTGGATCCCTCCGGCGATGTCGTCGGCAACCAAGGCGGAATTGCCGCTTACCTCCTTACCCATGGTATCAATGACCCGCATCGCGCCCTCGTAGGCGATCAGGTCTTTCGTCGACTGGCCGGACGTTTCAGCACTCGGCTGCTCGACGGCCTGATTGGCAAAATGGTCCCGCTGACCATCATGGACGTTCACGATGACTTTGGCGAGGTTCGCGACCTCGCGAGATCCGTCAACCAGAGATGACGCTCCTTCAAATCCGAAACCCTGCGCCAGCGCTTGAATTTGCAGTTGGAGTTGGCGTTCCAGACGTCGGTCCTTCGTGAGAAAAAGCGCCCGCACAAGCGACGACAAGCGCTCGATTTTTACCGCGTTCCGGGTCTGTGAAAGGATTTGCGGAATTTGGCGTTCGCGAGTGGCGATCGCCTCGTGTTCGATTCTGGTCAGCAAAAGCGCAGCTCCAGCCGCCGCAACTGCAGAATAGATAACCACCACGGCCAGCAGGATGCGCCCTGCCGACCGGAGCGAAATTTCGTGCGGCTTCGATAAGCGAGGTTCTTTCAACGGTTTCCCCTAGTAGATGCTAAAGGGAAAGTACTGATCGTTGATCTTGTCGTACACGCCGTTGAGCTTGATCTGCTTAAGAGCCTCATTCACTTTTAGAACGAGAGCGGAGTTACCTTTCCTGGCGGTGATGTGTGCGGAGCTCTGGAGGAAATCGCTGGATATCGGATCTCCGACGTAGCCATATTCGGAGCCTTCCGGTGTTTGCATGAAGCTCAAAAGCTCGATCGCATCACCAATCAGCAAGTCAGCCTTCTTCCCGGCCAGCAGCTCTTGAGCCGAGGGCTGATCTTTGGCGAGAACCGTAATACTCTCCTTGTAGGCCTGCTTTGCGTAGTCGGCCTGAATAGTCCCTTCGGCTGCGGCGATGCGCACCCCCGCCAATGCTGCAGGAGCACTGTCGGTGAACTTCTCGGAGTCTCCGATCAACACGGAATGGGACCGATAGTATGGGGCCGAAAATTCCATCCGCTCGGCACGTTCCTTGGTGTAGGCCATGCTCGCCACGACCAAGTCGTACTTATCACCCTCTAGGCCCTCGATTATCTGATTCCACGGGACGGCCTGGAATGTGCAATCTGCATGGAGCTGATTGCACAGTGCCTTGGCGATATCGACGTCAAATCCCTTCAGCGTTCCGCTGTCGTCAACGAAATTGAAAGGGGGATAGGCACCCTCGGTGGCTACCCGCAAGCGGTCGGTTGAAGACGCAGCGGAAGCAACGATCAACAGAAAACCTATGGCAAGGATAATAGATCGCATTGTCGCAGTTCTCCGTTTGAAACCATGATCGCGCCAAATGACTAAGGAAATCCTCAATTAACCCCTCGAAGTCTTGCTATCCGCAAGATTTGGTTGGGCGATTGTGGCCTGGGCAGGTTCTGCTCGAGAACGGCTTGCGGAGTTGACGTAAACCAGGTTGCAAGCAGGGTTGGCTTCCTATGCGACATGTGTCTGAAACAGTGGCTGATCCACCGTCCCGCTTGGCGCTGGCAAGGATTACGGCAGCGTATAGCCGGCCGATGTGAACAGACGATACCATTCCTGCCGAGACAGCGAGACATCCGCGCCAGCCGCAGAACCCTTCACGCGCTCCGGATTGGTCGTGCCGAGAACAGTTTGAATGTTCGCCGGATGGCGTGCGATCCAAGCCACGGCGATCGCCGAGGCAGAAACCCCGTATTTCGCCGCCAATTCATCAAGCACAACGTTCAACTCTGGGAAATTCTCCCGGTCGTCAACGAAGACGCCACCGAAGAAGCCCCTCTGGAACGGAGACCAGGCTTGCAGGGTCATATTGTTGACGCGGCTGTAGTTGACGAGCTCGCCATCCCGATCCACCGATTGATCGAAGTCCGCCATATTTGCGGCCACGCCAAATGCAATGGACGGTGCATGAGCAACGCTCAGCTGAATCTGATTTGCAACAAGCGGTCGGCTAACCGCCGTTTTTAGAAGCTGAATCTGCCCGGGCGTGTGGTTGGATACGCCAAAATGCCGGACCTTCCCTGCACTGTGTAGCGTCTCGAACGCTTCGGCGACTTCCTCCGGCTCGACCAAGGCATCGGGGCGATGCAGGAGCAGAATGTCGAGATATTCGGTCTTGAGCGCAGCCAGCGACCCGTCGACACGCTGCAGGATGTGCTCCTTTGAAAAATCAAAGAAACCAGGCCTAATCCCGACCTTGCTCTGCACCACGATTTCTTCGCGTTCTGCCGCAGACATGCCGATCGCCGCTCCGAAGCGCGCCTCGCACCGGTGGGGCTCGCCGCCGTATATGTCGGCATGATCGAAAACGTTGATTCCGCTTTCTCGCGCCGTCCTATAAAGCGATCTAATATGACCATCTTCCAACGAGGCGATGCGCATCAGGCCGAGGATGACGCTCGAGACCTGGATTCCGGACCTGGCGAGCTCGAATGTCTTCATTTTGGCAGCTCCACGATTTGCGGCAATTGAGAGATGAGCCGAATTCATCGGTTTCGATTCGGTGGTCGCAAGATAGCCCAAAGGCAACAGGTAACAAGAACGGCTGTTTGGTCTGGGACCACGCAGCAGGGCCGCGGCGCGCCAATGTTTGCCGCGACTGAAGTCTCCCACCATGTCCCGCATCTGCCGGTGGTCGCGATCTGCGTCCTTGTGGCCATGGCTGCATGCGGACGCACCACCACCTTCTGGCCGACCCTCCAAATTGACGAATTGCTGCGCGGCTCGTCATATCGTTTGTTGGCTGTGCGTGAGTTCCGGGGGAGCAAGATGAACTGGATCAGCCAGACCTGTCCTGTATGCATGGGAAGATGCGGCGAAGCATTGCCGAAGATCGGTGACCAACGCGAGATCAGCTGTACCGAGTGCGGCCGATACCGCATCACAGGAACGGCTGAGATCAGTCTTCAAAACGAAGCCGTGCCCGCCCGCCGCGCCCTCCTTCGCCAAGCCGCAGCTATCGCGGCCAGAAGTGCCGATGTGCCTCTGATCGCGAGTTCCCTTCGAGAGCATTGAACCGGGCTTTCCTGGACGTTCCCCCGGCACGGGCAACGATTCGTCGATCACCATATGGCGACGAGCCAAATCGCCACGTACACACCGATCCCTAACACCACCAGCAGTCCGGGTCTAAGCGTCACCCCCCTTGAACGAAGGCCTCACCACTTTTCTCAAGCTGTGGCCGTACGGCCGACTGAGCATGCCTTCATTGGCGATGCGATTGTCGGCAGCATCAATCTCAAGTCCCGCCCGATCGGGCGTCGTGGTCTCCTTTGCCCTCCATCCGCTCCCAAAGCCGTTCTTTCCGGGTCTTCGGCTTCAGCCTGTGGAATGTCCGATCAAGAAAGCGAAGGAAGCGCGTCACATGCATCAGCCGATCAACGACCGAACTCAAATTCTCCAGGCGCTCTGAAAGCACCTCGTTTGCCGTCAGGGCGATCTCCGCTGGAGAATATTCGGGAAAATGTGCAGCAAGCTCGGCATATGGATTGGCTAGCGGGCTTTCGATTATGTCGATCTTCCCGCTGCGATAGAGCAGACGCAAGAGCACCCGCTCGAATGTCCAGTCGTGGACGTCCAGAACCTTGTAGCGCTCGCCTCGCTTCGACGAGAAACCCGCCAGCGTTATCTTTGCACCAAGGTCCAGTGTTGTGAGCCAATAGCACAGTGCAAAGCCCGTCGTCGCGACTTTGGCGCGGGGATAAAAAGGAGCGAACAGTTCCTCCAGGTCCACGTGCCTGACTTTGACATCGCCAAATGCAGCAGCAGGACTGAACTGCTCGTTGTTTCCAATCGTTAGATTGAGAACGCCGAGGAAGCTGCTCGTTTCGAAATATTGCAGAACCTTGGGCACCTTGCCACTTTTCACAAGGTTTGCACCCAGCGTTCCGCTTCGTGAGACGAGAAGCGATTTGCGCGTGAACGGCTCATGCAAAACCTTGTAAACCTTGTTGAAGAAGATGAAGAGCGTAGCTTCCGGGAAGCGCGACATGAGGTCAGCTATGACAACCTCCTCGCTGTTTGCGACCAATACGATGTCGCTATAGCCCAGAAAGAGCGACATCCATTCCTCGGAGCGAATGCTCGACATCGTAGTATCCATCATATCGTGAACCCTGTTGTCGGATCTTCTCGCGTTCTGAACGTCGTGCATTCGAACATCTTTCCTCACAGTGTGATGAAAGATGTCTTTTTACTCGCCGGGTCTTAAGGTCATCTGAGCTTTCCCAGCGGTTTTAACGACGCAGCTATCTGTGATTGCGGTAACATTACTCTACTTTTACAGCCGATCAACGTGTGTCTGAAGCAACGAAACTCGTCAGCCGTGCTGATCTGTCCTCAATTTGATGAGGCGGGCAGGCGCTCCGACGTAGACGCCGAAAGGGACCGTTTCCCCCTTGACGACGCTGTTGGCCCCGATGACGCACCCGTGGGCAAGGTGACAACCCGCCAATACCTTCACACCCGCGCCGATCCAGACATCGTCTTCAATGATCACACGCGCTTTCTTGATACCTTGATGCCTTATCGGAACGGCAGGATCATCGTAGGCGTGTTCAAACGAGGCGATCGCAACGTGAGCGGCGATACGGACGTTGTTGCCGACCGTGATGCCACCATGCCCCAGCAAGATGGAATAGTCGTTGATCGAGACGTTGTTTCCTATCTTGATGTCACCATTCTGCGCGTCGATCACGATCCCACAGCGGGTCCAGATGTGGTCCCCGATCTCGATTTTGCCCTGCTCCCAGCGCAGCCGCGGCCAGTAGCGCATGTTCGGCCTTTTCCCGATCGTTAAAGACCCACTCGAACAATACGAACGCAGCTTGACCAGAAATCCGAGGTTCACGTGTCACACAGGGACGAACTGTGGATCAATCGCGCGCGCTTTGTCCCGCCAGATCTGCGCATACTCGACGTCTTGCCAGTTGTGGAACCAAGGGCCGCCGTTCGTATAATGGACCCCCTTGGGAAAGCCGGCGGATGGCTTCGTGTTCCACCCCTCAAGCCAGTTCCATTCCTCCGGAATCTGCCCGATCTCGCTGTCGGCTGCCCATTGGAGACGATGCAGAAACGCTCCGGTTTGCGTATTGATAAGCTCGGGCGTCAGCGTCCTGGTTGACGGGTGCTCGCAGTTGAAGAGCATAAAGGACGACCAGTTCTTTCTTGGATAGGTCGTTTGCACTTTGCCATCCATCTTCACGCCTTCCTTCGGGACGTAGTCGTGGTGGACGCAGCAGGCCGCCTTTGATTCGTCCTGGAACACAGCGAGTTCGGCGACATCGCCAAAGAACAAAAAATCGCAATCGCAAAACAGGGCCCAGCCTTTGTAACCCGCAAGCCAAGGCGTAAAAAAGCGAGAGTAGGTGAATTCCGTCGAGGCCAGCGGATCGACCGGACGGGTATAAACACCCTGGTCGATCAGCTCTTGCAGTTTGATCGGATGTACATCGACATCGATAGAGGCATTTTCGAGCAAAGTTGTTTTGGCGACCTCGTATGCGATATCTTCACGGGAATCCCATCCAATATAGACTGACAAATCTGCCATCAATCACGTCTCCTCGTTGCCGCGACCTGAGCTTAACCCTGGCAATTTGGACGGATGGATGCTTGCGTGTCAATACGCTATATTAGTAATACTGCTCAACCATAGATGGCCATGGCATCCGGTGGGGACGTCTCGGGCAAGGGACGCGGTTGGCCGCGGACAAGTGCGTCTGGATCATCTGTTGACATCGCGCGGGCTGTCGTATCCCATATCGGCAGGGAGATCGCAGCATGTTCGACCACATATCAATTGGCGTCGCCGATCTGGACCGTTCACAGGCCTTCTACGACGCTGCCCTTGCGGCGATCGGGTATGAGAGGCTGTCCAAATCGGAACGGATGTTGGGCTATGGCCCTGAAAGGGTATCCTTCTGGGTTGCCCAGGCTTTGCGGCCGGTCGTTGCGGATATGGACTCCGGACTTCATTTTTGCTTTGTCGCCCCCAGCGAAAACGCTGTCAGAGAGTTCCATACCAGGGCACTTGCCGCCGGCGGGAGCGACAATGGACCGCCCGGTGTTCGGCCAGAGTATGGACAAACCTACTATGCGGCCTTCGTCATAGATCCGGACGGATACAGGCTGGAAGCCTATTACCGAATGCCGGACTGAGCCGCGGCGCCCTGCTCAAGAAAGCCTCTCGCAATGCCCCAAATACCCGCGTCATTCGACAAGCCCTACGCGGCTTTCTTGTTCGATATGGATGGGACGATCCTTAATTCTCTTGCTTCAGCCGAACGGGTTTGGGGCAGATGGGCAAAACGGCAGGGGCTGGATGTCGATGCATTCCTTCCGACCATGCACGGTTCACGCGGCATCGACACGATAGCCCGCCTTGGGTTGCCGGGTATCGATCCCGAGCGGGAAGCTGCAGCGATAACCGAGGCGGAAATTGACGACGTCGAGGGCTTTGTCGCACTACCTGGTGTGCTGGCTTTCCTGGCTGCACTCGCGCCGGGGCGGTGGACCATTGTTACGTCCTCACCTCTACGTCTCGCTCGGCGTCGACTGGAGGCAGCCGGCTTACCCGTGCCAACCTCCATCGTAACCGCCGAGGATGTTGCAATCGGCAAACCTGATCCGCGCTGTTACATTCTCGCGGCAGAACGCTTGGGCGCGCATCCCGGCGCGTGCCTTGTCTTTGAAGACGTTCATGCGGGTATTCTGGCCGGCGAAGCAGCGGGCGCGGATGTGATGGTCGTAACCGCCGCACAGCATCACCAGATCGAAACCGCTCACCCGACACTATCGTCTTACGATGACGTAAAGCCCGTCCTCTACAACGACGGAAAGATCGGGATAAGGCGAGCTTAGTCGCGCGATCAAGGTTCTGAGCACTCCCTTTTCGCACGTGAGAATGTCGTGCGCTGTCGTCGTGGGTGCCGTTGCCTTTCTCGCCTGGCCGCGTACTCCTATACGCGGCGTGCGAATCTCATCGCGCATAACAGTCATTTTGGGCCGGAGACGAGCTTTGGCGGAGAATTTCGATTTCATCATCGCCGGTGGCGGTTCGGCGGCATGCGTTACAGCGATGAGACTGGTGCGCGATTTCGGATTCTCCGTGCTGATGATCGAGCGCGGGCCTCGCCGGATCGCGCGTTTGATGAGCTTCCCCGCTGGCTACATGAAATATCTGGCTCGCGACGATTTTTTGGAAATGCATCACACCGTGCCCCAGCCGCAGCTCGGCGGCCGTGGCCCCATCGTTCCAGTCGCCAGGGTCCTTGGCGGCGGCAGTGCCGTGAATGCGATGGTGTATATGCGCGGCCAGAAGGAGGACTACGATGGCTGGGCATCCTATCTCGGCGGCAGCAGCGAATGGTCCTACGCCGACCTGCTTCCGCATTTCAAATATGTCGAGGCCAACACGCGTTTCAACAACGAGTATCACGGCATATCGGGCAATCTGCGTATTTCGGAGCCGCGCCACATCTCCGATACGACCGAAGACTTCATCCTCGCGGCGCAGGGACTTGGCCATCCCTACAATCCGGATTTCAACGGCGCCAGGCAAAACGGCGTCGGTATCATGCAGCACACCTTCGGGACATGGGGCGGCCGGACAGCACGCTCGGATGCGAAGAAGGCGTTCCTCGATCCGCTTGCGGGCGACAAGCGCCTGGAGATCGTAACGGATGCGCGCGTCGACCGCATCCTGATCGAAAACGGACGCGCCGTTGGCTTGATCTACAAAAGGAACGGAGAAAACCACACGGTTCACGCCGGCCGCGAGGTTCTTGTCGCCGCGGGAACCTATAATAGCGCCAAGCTGATGATGTTGTCCGGTCTCGGGCCGGCTGATCATCTGCGCGAGCATGGCATTGAGGTTCACGCCGATCTTCCAGGCGCAGGCGCAAACCTGCAGGACCATCACGAGGTTCCTGTCGTCGCGACCACCAAGGCAAAATCCGGCTACTTCGGCGAGGACAAGGGTTGGCCGATGATCCGTAACGGCCTGCAGTATCTGCTCTTCAATTCCGGTCCCGTGACGACGACGGGCATCGAGGCCTGCCTGTTCTACGACCCGGACGGTGGCGAGCGGCCAACGATCCAGCTCTACTGCGCACCGATCGTCTACCTCGATCGAGACGTCTCTTGCGCAAAACCGACCCATGGGGTCACGTTCACCTCGTGTCTGCTGCGCCCCAGGGCCCGCGGGAGCGTCAGACTTCGTTCGGCAGACCCCGCCGCCCAACCCGTGATCGACTGCAATTTCTTCGGCCATCCCGATGATCTTCGCCTGACGCTCGCATCGCTGAAGACCGCGAGAGATCTTCTGGAGACGGAACCGTTCAAATCGAAGATCGCCGTCGAGCTCCTGCCAGGCAAGGCGCTGCAGGACGAAGGTGCGCTGGCCAGATTTGCCGGCGAGACGGTCAAGACCAACTACCATCCTTCAGGCAGTCTGCGCATGGGGCCCGACAGAGACCCTATGGCAGTCGTCGATACGCGATTGCGGGTGCGCGGCATAGAAGGACTGCGGGTCATCGACTGCTCCATCATCCCGTTCATACCCTCTGGCAATACGAACGCGCCTGCCATGGCCATCGGGTCCAAAGCTTCAGAGTTGATAGCGGCCGACCACCAGCCGGTCTCGGGGCCCGTTTCCAGGGGTTGAAGCGTCCCTGCGGGCTGCATGAGAAGACAATCGTGCCTTCTCACGCAGATAGTCCTCAGGCTGCAGCATCCCAGACTGGTGCAAGGCCGTCCGGGCTGACGATCCGGCCGTCCGGCTTCGCGAGAGCGTGAACCGCGGCCATCTCCTGGGCGGTGAGAGCAAAGTCGAAGATCTCGATGTTTTCGGAAGCTCGCGCCTCGCCAACCGTCTTGGACAGGGCGACGATCCCGTCCTGCTGGACCAGCCAGCGCAACACCACTTGCGCAACGGATTTGTTGTGCGAAGCCGCAATGTCCTTGAGAAGCGGATCGATGAAGACTTTTCCATCAGCCATCCCGTAATAGCCGGTGACAGCCATACCCGCCTCCTTTGCGGCTTGGAGGATGGGCGTTTGATCAAGGTAGGGATGATACTCGATCTGGTTGGTGATGAGAGGTGACGTGCTGAGTTTGATTGATTCGGCCATCAACGCGGTGTTGAAATTGGACACTCCAATGTGGCGAACCTTGCCTGCATCCTTCACGGCGTTGAGTGCTCCGACCTGATCTGCGAGAGGTACGGCATCATTCGGCCAATGCAACAGCAGTAGATCCACATAGTCCGTCTTCAACTTCGCCAGGCTCTCCTCGACCGACGTGACGAAAGTCGCGGGCCGGTAGTTTTCGACCCAGACCTTGGTGGTCAGGAAAATGTCGCCGCGCGCGACGGCTGACAACTTGATGGCATCGCCGACCTCCGCTTCATTGCCGTATATCTGCGCGGTGTCGATGTGGCGGAAGCCGATCTTCAGCGCATGCGGCAGGATTTTGAGGACATCCGGGCCCGGCAGACGGAAGGTGCCGAAGCCAAGAGCCGGGATCGAAGCGCCGTTGGCGTTTACGTCATGCATTTCGTTTCTCCTTGTGGTTCCGCAGCCTGAAGGGCAGCAGATAATTGGATGTTCGGACGCAGATTTGATGGACTTCCTGCAACGGGGTCGCCGTCGCCGAAGTTTAAGCGGCCTTGAGTTCCGGCGTCGCGTTCCGGTCGAGCGAGCCGCTCCAGATCGTCAGGAGCAGAGCGCCGCCGACCAGGATCGCACCGATCCACGGCGTCCCGGTCAGGCCAATCGGGGATGCGACAACGAGACCGCCGAGCCAGGCACCAATTGCGATCCCTAGATTGAAGGCGGCAATGTTGAGCGCCGAGGCCACGTCGACCGCGCCGGGGCGATATTGCTTGGCAAGTTGGACGACATAGAGCTGCAGACCCGGTACATTGGCGAACTGCAGAAAACCAAGCGCAGCAAGCGTGACGACCGTCAGGACCGGGGACACCGACGTGAAGCTGAAGACAACAAGCACGATGGCCTGAAGGGCAAACAGGATAATCAGCGCCCTGACAGGATCGTGGTTGGCGATCCTGCCGCCGACGATATTGCCGATCGCGATTGCGATGCCGTAGACGACGAGGATCAGGCTGACGCCGCCCTCCGAAAAGCCGGTCACCTGCTGCAGGATGGGCGCAAGATAGGTGAACGCGACGAACGTACCGCCGTAGCCCAGCGCGGTCATTGCAAAGACAATGAGAAGGCGTGCGGACCCAAGCACCAGGACTTGATCGAGCAGCCTTGCGGGCTCCGCTTTGCTGAGGTTATTGGGCAGCAGCGCTGCGATGCCGACAAAGGCTACGACGCCCAAGCCGGTGACTGCCCAGAAAGTCATCCGCCAACCGAACGTCTGCCCGATGAGCGTGCCGATCGGGACCCCGGTCACGATTGCCACGGTCAAGCCCATGAACATCATCGCGATCGCTGATGCACGGCGATCCTCCGGCACCAGGTCGGCAGCGATGGTGGAACCCACGGAGAAAAAGACGCCGTGCGCAAAGGCTGCCAGGATACGAGCAATGAGGAGGATCTGATAGTTGGTCGAAAGCGCCGCGATCATATTCCCGGCGACGAAGAGCGCCATCAGACCGAGGAGGAGAGGCTTTCGCTCCACCCGGCTGGTCAACGCCGTCAACACGGGTGCGCCGAAGGTAACACCAAGTGCATAGACGCTGACGATCAACCCAGCGAGTGGAAGCGTGATGTGCAGATCTGACGCAACCGTCGGCAAAAGTCCGACAATCACAAATTCGGTGGTTCCGATCGCATAGGCTGCGAGGGTCAGTGCAAAAAGAGCAATTGGCATGGCGTTGGTCCGCTTGAACGAGCCGAATGGTCGGCGGTTGAGATGTCGGACTGGTATATGCAGGGCATTCACTATCCCGATAAGGCGATATATCGTCCAAATACTTATGAAACAAATTCACAGGAGTGGTCGTGGACAACCGGGCGGGTGAGATGGAAGTCTTTATACAGGCCGCGAGACTGCAGAGCTTTTCAGCTGCAGGACGACAACTGCGGCTATCGCCCTCCGCCGTCAGCAAGCTTGTCACCAGGCTCGAAGAACGGCTTGGAACCCGGCTGGTCGTCCGCACGACCCGCCAGTTGCGGCTGACACCGGAAGGCGAAGTCTACTTCGCGCGCGCAAAGCGCATTCTCGAAGACATCCACGAGGCGGAACAGGTCGTGTCGGCGGGGGGAGTGGTGGTGCCGCGGGGTCGGCTGCGGGTCAGTGTCTCCGTGGCGTTTGGCGTGCGCTATGTGGTTCCCATCATTCAGGATTTTCTCGACAAGTATCCGGAGGTCCAGCTGGAACTCTCCTTGACGGACGGCCTCATCGACATCGTGGGCGAAGGCGCCGACGTGGCAATCCGGTCCGGCGACCTCACAGATACCGCGATGAAAGCACGAAAGCTCCTGGAGAGCCGCCGTATCATCGTGGCGTCGCCGGCCTATCTCGCTTCCGCCGGCAGACCCTCCAGTCCGGATGAACTGGACCAGCACAATTGCCTTACCTTCAGTTTCAGACCGACCTGGGAGGAATGGCCGTTTCGAGATCCTGTTTCAGGAACCAGCTTCCTGAAGATTGTTCATGGGAATTTCGAAAGCAACAACGGTCCCACTGTGCGAGCGCTTTGCCTTCAGGGAGCCGGCTTGGCCCGTGTGGGCCGGTTTCATGTTCAGCCTGACATCGATGCCGGAACGCTGGTTCCCGTGCTCGAGGAATTTAACCCCGAAGACATAGAACGGATCCATGCCGTCTACCCCGGACATGAGCATCTGGCGACGAGAATACGTGCTTTTATCGACTTCCTTGTCGAGCGTATAAGATAGCCTCAAACACGTTGCAACGACCGTTGCGGGATATCGGCCGGTTGTCTCGAAGCCTCCCCCGAAACACAGCGTGGATCGGGTGAGGCGGAGGCGTCATATCGCGAAGCCCGACCTCGAGATCATCATGCATATCCCAGATCGACTTGCAAAAGAGCCTTGCCCCTCATCGATCGGCCAGTGGCACACGGAGGCTTCCACCCCTTTCCCGTTGTGCGCCCAAGGATGCGAAAAACGCTTTGCCAAAAGCGCTTTGATGATAATTCTTCTACGCTGGATATCTGGGAGGAACCATGAGCCGCAACATCATTCTAGTCGATCCTTTGCCCAGAACGCTTGAGCTCATCATGACGCCTGACGTGCGTGCGCGCCTGGAAGAACTCGGTGAGGTGATCGTTTCGGAAGATCGCCAGATGCCGGACGAGCAGGTCGAAGCGCTGCTTCCCGAGACTGTGCTGATCTTTGGGCAGACGGACATGCCCAAGCAGCGCCTCGACAAGGCCCCGAAACTCAAGGCGATCATCAACGTTGAATCCAACTTCATGCCGAATATCGACTACCAGGCATGCGTCGAGCGGGGCATCTGGGTGATCACGCCGGCGTCTGCCTTCGCGTCGCCCGTCGCGGAAGCGGCGCTCGGCATGGCGCTTGATCTTTCGCGCGGCATCACCGCGGCCGACCGCGACTTTCGCGCCGGGACAGAAGAATACGGTCTTGCTGGTAATCGAGGTGTCTTCCGGTTTTCCGGCGCCCCAGTCGGCATTGTCGGCTTCGGCGACCTCGGCAAGCAGTTGCGGGAACTCATAAGGCCGTTCAGGAATACCGTCAGGGTCTTCGATCCATGGCTTCCAAGGGAAGCGATCGAACGGCTCGACTGCATCAGAAGCGACCTTGACGAGCTTTTGCGCGAAAGTCGCATTGTCTTTGTCTTCGCCAGCGTCACAAGCGAAAACGAGGGCTTCATCGGCCGTCGGGAATTTGCGCTGATGCAGCCAGGGGCGGCATTTCTGCTGATGAGCCGCGCTGCCGTGGTGGATTTCCCGGCAATGCTGGACGCAGTCGGCTCCGGACGTATCAGGGCGGCGACTGACGTGTTCCCCGACGAACCGGTGGCCGCAGACGATCCTGTCCGGCAGATCCCCGGCCTTCTTCTTTCGGCGCACCGCACAGGCGGCACGCGCGACGCATTCTACGAGATCGGCGCAATGGCAGTGGCTGACGCCGAACTGATCATGAGAGGTTTGCCGCCGCAGCTTTGCCGCCGCGCCGACCCCGCAACGGCGAGCAGGCTGAGGTCAAAGCCCGTATCGGTGTCGTAGACGCGACAACGATGTGACAGCCAATTTGCGTGGAGCAATGCACAAAAGAAAAAGCCTGCCGCGGGAGGAGGTGCGGCAGGCTATTTGAAATAGTTGAACAGCAGCTGGGAGGAGGAGTGCTGCTGTTCGCGCAGGCGCCCTTTGAGGAGGAGTGAGGCGCCTGCAAACACGAAGCTCTGCGGGAGGAGGTGCATCGCTTCGATGAATATTTATACAGGCTGTTTTAGCCTAAACGACAAGCAGGTTTCCGCACGGCAGCCATGCGCTATGCGCTTGCCGCGCAGCAGCCGACCACAGTCCAGAGCGGAGATATCCCGGCATTGATCAACCGGCGCCGATCACGTGGCGATGCCAAGCCAAAGTGGTGGACAGAAATCCCTGTAGCCGAGCACGGGCTCATCGCATCTTGGATCGAATTGGTCGATCGGCTTTGTCCGGTGACAGTGGGGATCGGTCCTGAATGCATAGCCCGGCATGTGAATGTACCGCTCAGACGCTGACGCTGTACCCAGCGCGGCGAATATCACCAGTATCGCGATGGATGTCCGCATTGCCTTGTCCTCCGCCTTTTATTTTATAATTTACTAAAATACATTGCAACGCGGTCTTCCTACGTCATTTTGTCGATGCTGCTGTGCATGTCTTCACGGCCAAAACGGCGCACTGTTCGACGACACGCCGCCGAGCAGACGTACCTCGCGATACCAACGCTGCACTGCAGCGACGAATACGGCTTGCCATGTTTATAAAAATGCTTATTACTAAACATATTGCTAAACATGATGATTGAGGAGTTCATGTCGGCATTCTCTGAAAACGGGTGAACTTGCGCCGCCGGCGAGGAGCTGGCCTTTGGTTCTGGGAGGAACTTATGCAGAAAACATCGAAAGCCCTTGTTGGGCTTGCCTCGGCATTTGTGCTGTCGTCGGCATTGCCAACTCTTGCGAAAGCCGACCAATTGACGCTCTGCTGGGCCGCGTGGGATCCAGCCAATGCGCTCGTCGAGCTGTCGAAGGATTTTACCGCAAAGACCGGAACGGACATGAAGTTCGAGTTCGTTCCCTGGACGAGCTATGCGGATCGCTTCCTCAACGAACTGAACTCCCATGGAAAGCTCTGCGACCTGATCATCGGCGACAGCCAGTGGATCGGCGGATCTGCGGAGAATGGCCACTACGTCAAGCTCAACGATTTCTTCGACAAGGAAGGCATCAAGATGGATGACTTCGTGCCGGCGACAGTCGTGGGCTATTCCGAGTGGCCGAAGAACTCACCAAACTACTGGGCGCTTCCTGCCATGGGCGACGTCGTCGGCTGGACCTATCGCAAGGATTGGTTCGAGAAGCCCGAACTGAAGAAGGCGTTCAAGGAAAAATACGGCTGGGAGCTTGCTGCCCCCAAGACCTATGACCAGTTGAAGCAGATCGCCGAGTTCTTCCAGAAGCGCGAGATCGACGGCAAAACCGTCTATGGGGCTTCGATCTACACCGAACGCGGCTCCGAAGGCATCACCATGGGCGTGACCAACGTCCTCTACGACTGGGGCTTCCAGTACGAAAATCCGAAGAAGCCCTACGAGATGGAAGGCTTCGTCAACTCCGCCGATGCGGTCAAGGGCCTCGAATTCTACAAGTCCCTCTATGATTGCTGCACACCGCCCGGCAGCTCCAACGTCTATATGGTCGAGTCCGCCGACGCGTTCAAATCCGGCCAGGTCGCCATGCAGATGAACTTTGCCTTCACCTGGCCCGGCCTCTACAAGGACGAGAAGGTTGGCGGCGACCGGATCGGCTTCTTCCCCAACCCTGCCGAAAAGGCACACTTCGCTCAGTTGGGTGGGCAAGGCATCTCGGTCGTCTCCTATTCCGACAAGAAGGATGCGGCGCTGCAATACATCAAGTGGTTCGCCCAGCCCGAGGTGCAGGCGAAATGGTGGAAACTCGGCGGCTATTCCTGCCTGAAGTCCGTCGTCAACGCGCCCGACTTCGCCGCCAGCCAGCCTTACGCCCAGGCCTTCCTCGACTCCATGGCCATCGTCAAGGACTTCTGGGCCGAGCCAAGCTACGCCACCCTTCTCCAGGACATGCAAAAACGCGTCCACAACTACGTCGTTGCCGGCAATGGCACCGCCCAGGAAGCGCTCGACGGACTGGTGAAGGATTGGACCGAGGTCTTCACGGACGACGGCAAGATCTAGTGTGCGGCTGGACACGCGACATCCTTGCCAGAATGGCGGTCCGGATCGGCAACAGGGCCGGGCCGCCAAGTGTCTCACATACGCAAAGACCAGGTGACATCTTGAATATCTCCCATTCCTCCATCGTCGAGAAGGCCGCGGACGCGACTGCAAGGGCAACGCCGGTATCGGTCGCCCGCCGCGTCCGCGGCCTCTCCGACAGGGCGATCGCCTGGGTGTTTATCGCACCCGCCATCACCCTGCTGCTCGCGATCAACATCTTCCCGCTCATCTGGGCAGTCTATCTCTCCTTCACGAACTACCGCGCCAACCGGCCGAATGCCCCCGTCCAGGGCGTCGGCTTCAGCAACTACGAGCGCGTTCTGACGGATCCGGATATCTGGCAGGCCATGCAGACAACGGCGCATTTCGTCTTCTGGACGATCGTCTTGCAGACGGTCATCGGCTTCGCGCTGGCGTATCTGATCGACCGCAAGTTTCGCGGCCATGCCTTCTGGACCACCATCATCCTCATTCCGATGATGTTGTCTCCAGCGGTCGTCGGCAATTTCTGGCGGTTTCTCTATGAGCCGCAGATCGGTCTCTTCGCCTATGCGGTTTCGCTTCTCACCGGCATCCCGACCTCCGACATCCAGATGCTCGGAAACGTGTCGCTTGCGCCCTGGGCGATCATCATCGTCGACACCTGGATGTGGACGCCCTATGTGATGCTGATCTGCCTTGCCGGCCTTCGCTCGATCCCCGACTACATCTACGAGGCAGCAGAGGTGGATCGCGCATCGGCATGGCGGCAGTTCTGGTCGATCACCGTACCGATGGCCCTGCCCTTCATCATGCTCGCCGTGCTTTTCCGCGGCATCGAGAATTTCAAGATGTTCGACATGGTGACCCTTTTGACAGGCGGCGGGCCAGGGTCAGTCACCGAAGTGGCGTCGATCACCCTAAAGCGAACCGCCTTCGAAAGCTGGGCAACCGGCCGGGCTTCCGCCTTCGCAATCGTCCTTTTCGTCGCGGTGTTTGGCCTTGCCAACATCTACGTCAAGGCTCTCAACAAGGTGAAGCAACGATGAGCTCCGTGACATCAGCCCATTCGGTCGTCGCACCGAGCCGCACCAGCAAGCGCATCGCTGGCGCAATCGTGGTCCTCTATGCGCTGATTACACTGATCCCGCTCGTCTGGATTTTCCTGACCAGCATCAAGTCGCCGCCCGATTCCATCAGCTATCCTCCCAAGATTGTCTTCACGCCAACCCTCGAAGGCTATTGCAACCTTCTCACCACGAGAACACGGCAGACGCCGGATTACATCGCTTCCCTGCCTGCACCGACGGGGACCTGCGATGAGGTGACGCGCAAGCGCAACATGGTGATCGCCGGCCCGTCGAACTTCCTGCCGCGCTTCGTCAATTCGCTGGTGATCGCGTTCGGCTCCACCTTCCTCGCGGTCTTCCTGGGAACGCTTGCCGCCTACGGCTTTTCTCGCTTCAAAATACCGCTCGCCGATGATCTGCTGTTCTTCATCCTGTCGACGCGCATGATGCCGCCGATCGCCGTCGCGATCCCGATCTATCTGATGTACCGCGAGCTTGGGCTTTCGGATACCGCTCTTGGAATGATCCTGCTCTATACGGCGGTCAACGTGTCGCTCGCAGTGTGGCTGCTCAAGGGGTTTATCGACGAGATCCCACGTGAATACGAGGAAGCCGCCATGATCGACGGCTACACGAGGCTGCAGGCCTTCCGCAAGGTCGTGCTGCCGCAAGCAACGACCGGCATCGCGGCTACCGCCATCTTCTGCCTGATCTTTGCCTGGAACGAATATGCTTTCGCAGCGCTCCTGACATCGGGCGAGGCGCAGACTGCACCGCCCTTTATCCCGACGATCATCGGCGAAGGCGGGCAGGACTGGCCGGCCGTGGCCGCCGGAACGACGATCTTCTTGATCCCGATCCTGGTCTTTACCATCCTCCTTCGCAAACAGCTGCTGCGCGGCATCACCTTCGGAGCGGTCCGCAAATGACGCACCTGATCGAAACACCACCCCCCACCCGTCCGAAACGGTCGTTCCTGCTGCGGCGCGGGCCGATGGAAAACATCGCCACGGTCCTGATCGCGGCGGGCTTCTTGATGCTGTTCCAGCCGTTCCTGCTGGTGCTCTACACCTATTCGCTGGTCACCCTTCTTGCGGGAACCGTCATGTTCATCATCGTCTCGAAGTTTCCGGAGTGAACCATGGCGGACATCAGGATCGAAAATCTGCGCAAGCAGTTCGGCAACTTCGTCGCGGTGCAGGCTTCGAGTTTCGTCATTCATGACGGCGAATTCCTCGCTTTGCTCGGGCCATCCGGCTGCGGCAAGACGACGACGCTTCGCATGATCGCCGGACTGGAACTGCCGACCAGCGGCAAGATCTACCTCGATGGCGAGGACGTTACGTTCAACCGGGCCAGCGCCCGCGACATCGCCTTCGTTTTCCAGCTCTTTGCGCTCTATCCGCACATGAACGTGCGCAAGAACATCGCATTCCCCTTGCTGTCGCAGGGAATGCCGAAGGCCGAAATCCGTGCCCGCGTCGAGGAAACGGCACGCCTGCTACAGATCAGCCATATCCTCGACAAGTCCGTCTCCGGCCTTGCCGGCGGCGACCGCCAGCGGGTGGCGCTCGGCCGAGCAATCGTGCGTCGACCGAAATGCTTCCTGATGGACGAGCCGCTCGGCACGCTCGATGCCGAGTTTCGCGAGGTCATGGTTCACGAACTGCGCGAACTCCACAACCGCATTCACGCAACGACGGTCTACGTCACCCACGACCAGCACGAGGCCATGGCGATGGCCGACAAGATCGCCGTCATGAACCACGGTGTCATCGAGCAGTTCGGGACGCCGCAGGAGATCTACAGCAAGCCGGCGACCATGTACGTCGCCGACTTCATCGGCTCGCCGCCGATGAATTTCATACGCTTCAACGCGGGCCTCCAAAAGGGTGCGCGCTCTGTCTCGCTCCACGGTGTCGACATTGCCGTTCCCGAGGTCAGGCAAGACATGGCCGAGGGCGAGCTGGCACTTGGGGTGCGGCCCGAGCACATCCGCTTCAGCGACGCCTCGCCGATCCGCGGCGCCGTCTACGGCAGCGAGTATCTTGGCACCGACCAGGTGGTCGCTGTCGAAACCTCCAGTGGATTGATCAAGGCGCGGGTTCCGGCAAACAGGAATTTTCGCATCGGCGAAACGGTCGGGCTCGAATTCAATCATTCAAACCTCGCGCTTTTTGACTGCAAGTCGGGCCGTGCGGTCGCTTCAGCGCTTTATCAGGAGGCCCAACATGGCTGATGTCGTTCTCAAGGGCCTCAACAAGAGCTTCGGCGAAACGAAGGCCCTGTCCAATCTCGATCTTGCGATCCGTGACGGCGAGTTCGTCGTGCTCTTGGGGCCAACAGGCGCCGGCAAGACGACGACGCTGCGGCTCATCGCCGGGCTTGAAAGACCCGACAGCGGCCGCATCGAGATCGGCGGCCGTGACGTCGCCACAGAGGCCCCGGCGGAGCGGGATGTCGCCTTTGTCTTCCAGCAGTATTCGCTCTACCCCCACATGACGGTCTATGAGAACCTCGCCTTTCCGTTGAAGGCGCCGGTGCGAAGACTGACCAAGGACGAGATCGATCGCCGTGTTCGCGACGTTGCACGCATGGTCCGGATCGACCACAAGCTGGAGAACCGCTCGACGCGTCTCTCCGGCGGGGAGATGCAACGCGTCGCGATCGGCCGCGCGCTGGTACGCCAGCCCGCGATTTACCTCATGGACGAGCCGCTTTCCTCGCTCGATGCCAAACTGCGCGCCGAGCTTCGCCTGGAACTGAAGCGGATCCAGAAGGAGTTGGGCTCGACATTGCTCTACGTGACCCACGACCAGGTGGAGGCCATGACCATGGCCGACCGTATCGGCATCGTCGCCGAAGGCCGGCTGATGCAGGTCGGAACCCCGCGCGAGATCTACGGCAACCCCGCCAACCTCCATGTTGCTGCCCGCCTCGGCCAACCGCATATCAACCTTCTGCCGGCTGATCTGCTTCCGGGCGGCCACCCTCCGTCCGGCACCAGAACCGTCGGCGCACGGACGGAGCATCTCGATATCGTCGTCGGGAAGGACGCCAATGCCGAGATCGACTGGGTCGAACATCTCGGCGATCAGAACCATCTGCACATCCGGGTCCGGGATCACAAGCTCGTCACACTTGCGGACCCATATCTTGCGATCAAACGAGGCGACAGGATTAACCTGACGCTGCGCGATCCGCTCTATTTCGGCGCGAGCGGAGAGCGTCTCTCCTGAACGCCAAACGAACCGATTATGGCATGCAAGACAAACGCACGGGTATCGACCAATGAAGCACTTTTTCAACCGCAGGGAAAACATCGTCACCGAGGCTTTGGATGGTCTGCTTCTGACGACCGGCAAGGGCCGTCTGGCGCGCCTGGATTCCTATCCCGATATCAAGGTGATCCTGCGCGCGGACTGGGACAAGTCGAAGGTGGCGATCATTTCCGGCGGGGGAGCCGGGCACGAGCCTTCGCACGCCGGGTTCGTCGGCAAGGGCATGCTGACGGCGGCGGTCTCGGGCGAGATATTCGCCTCGCCGAGCGTCGACGCGGTTCTGACGGCGATCCGCGCGGTCACCGGCCCCAAGGGGGCATTGCTGATTGTGAAAAATTATACGGGCGATCGCCTGAATTTCGGTTTGGCTGCCGAAAAAGCGCGCGCTGAGGGTTTCGATGTCGAGATGGTGATCGTCGCCGACGACATCGCCATACCTGACATAAATCAGCCGCGCGGCGTCGCCGGCACTTTGTTCGTGYACAAGATCGCCGGTTACTACGCAGAGGCAGGAGAAGACCTGGCGACAGTCGCGGCCCATGCCGGCGCAGCAGCCAGGGATATCGTCTCTCTCGGCATGTCTCTGTCGACTTGCAGCGTACCCGGCCAGGCTCACGAGAATCGCCTGGGGGAAAACGAAGGCGAGCTCGGCCTTGGCATCCACGGTGAGCCGGGGGTCGAGCGGATCGCGCTGCAGCCGGTCACCGATATCGTCGCCACCATGATCAGGCGGCTTCAGGCGGCACTGCGTGATGGCGGCGACCACGCGCTCCTCATCAACAATCTCGGAGCAGTGCCACCGCTCGAGATGGCCGTTATCGCAAACGCGGTCCTGTCCTCTCCCATCGCCAAGCGGGTCAGGTTGATTGTCGGTCCGGCGCCGATGATGACCGCGCTGAATATGAACGGCTTCTCGCTGTCGCTGATCCGGCTGGACACGGGTCGCGAGGCAGCATTGACGGCCGCGGTCGCCCCTCATGCCTGGGTTCCTGTGGTCGAACGCCACGAGCTTGCCGTCGCCAATGCTCCGACAACGGCTGCCAAGCCGCATCCAATTGGCGCGGCGAGCGAACATGAACAGAGCCGGCGTCTGATCACCGCACTTTGCAACCATCTGATATCGTTGGAGGACGAACTCAACCGGCTCGACGGCCGAGTTGGCGACGGCGATACGGGCACCACTGTCGCAGCCGGCGCCCGCAGCATCCTTGCCCGCATCGACACCCTGCCGCTCAAGCAGCCAGCCGCGACGCTCGCCGCGCTTGGCGATATCCTGGGCACCAGCATGGGCGGTTCCAGCGGCGTGCTGATGTCGATCTTCTTTACCGCCGCCGCAAAGGCAATGGCGCAAAAGCCGGATATTGCTGCGGCCCTTCTTGCCGGACTGGGCCGGATGACGTTCTATGGTGGCGCGGTCGTCGGCGACCGGACGATGGTGGATGCGCTTGCGCCGGCGCTGAACGCGCTGGCCTGCGGCAATGTTGCGACAGCTGCAAAGGCAGCGGCTGCAGGTGCAGAGGCGACGAAGTCGATGCGCAAGGCGAAAGCAGGGCGCGCGTCCTATGTCGGTGAAAGGGATCTCGCCGGCGTGCCCGATCCCGGCGCAGTCGCGGTCGCAGGAGCGTTCGAGGTTGCGGCACGCCTCGCATAGAATGCGAGGCGGTCCTTGGCGAGGATCGAAGGTGCGGGAGGATCGAAGGTGCGGATGGAACCGGTGCTTGTTTCGGGACTGATCGAAGTCTGCCGTCAGGCAATCGCTGAAAACAGCGAGCAGCTCTGCGCGCTTGATCGTGCGATCGGTGACGGCGACCATGGTACGAACATGCAGCGTGGCTGCGAGGCGGTCAGTGCCGAGGGCGCAAAGTTGTCAACCCTGCCTTTTCCGGATGCTGTGGAAGGGATCGGCCTGACCCTGGTGATGAACATAGGCGGCGCGGCCGGACCGCTTTACGGCACCTTGCTGATGGAAATGGGGCGCGAGCTTCGGCGGCGCGACGAGGCGGCTGAGTTTTCTGTCGTCCTGAAACAGGCAATCGACGCGGTGGCAAGGCGCGGACGTGCCCAGGAAGGCGACAAGACCCTGCTTGATGTCCTTTATCCCATTCATGCTGCGCTTACGGCACGATCGCCGCTCAGTGAAATCGCGATCAGGGCGGAACGGTCTGCCAGCCAGACCGCTGCAATGAAAGCGATGCGCGGCCGGGCATCCTATCTCGGCGACCGTTCGATCGGGCATGTGGATCCGGGCGCATCGAGCTGCGCGCTGCTGACCACGGCAATATGTCACTATCTGGAGGAGCACTATCCGCAATGAGTGGAAAAACCGCAAATGTGGGGATCGTGATCGTCTCTCATTCGCCCCTCGTCGCACGGGGCATTGCTGACATGGTGCGGCAGATGGTCGGAGATTGCATCCCGCTCGCCTGGTCAGGCGGGAACGTGCACGGTGAGCTTGGGACGGATGCCGCCGGCATCCTTCGTGCAATCGAGTCTGCCTGGTCGGATGCCGGCGTTGCTGTCTTCGTCGATCTCGGCGGCGCAGAAACCAACAGCGAAATGGCCATCGAGATGCTCGGCGCGCCACGGGCGGGCCTGGTCTCGATCTGCAACGCGCCGCTKGTCGAGGGCGCTGTGATCGCGGCAGCCGAAGCATCCGGCGGCGCATCGCTCGCAAAAGTCGTCGCCACGGCCGAGGAATTATCGCCTTTATGACCAGCGAGCCTGATAAGGAGAAACGAGAGGAAACTTCAGTGCACGCAAGCTGCCAGACGGAAGTGGAAGTCAAGCACGGCGTGGGCCTGCATGCCCGCCCCTCCGTCACGTTCACGCGGCTTGCCAAATCCTTCCCCTGCTCCATCGAAGTCGCCGTCAACGGCAGCGACGTCTGGCTGAACGGCAAGAGCATCATCAAGATCATGGGCGCCAGAATCCGCAAGGGGTCGATCCTCAAGATACGGGCCGACGGAATTCTCGCTGAGGAAGCAATCCGGGTCTTGAGAGAACTCATCGAGCGCAATTTCGATGAGGAGAAGAAGCATGGCCGGACGGTTTAGGGTAAAGGCTAGAAGCGCATCTCCCGGCGTCGCGACCGGCCCGGTTCACCTGGCGGAACCGCCGGACCTCCCGGTTGGGTCTCGCCTGCAGACCGCTTGGCAATATGACAGCCTTACAGCAGCAATCGAAACCGCAATCGGCCAACTTGAGCAGCTCACTCAGGGCGCCGACAGCGAGAGCCGGGACATCATCGATTTTCAGATCGAAGTGCTTCACGATCCAACGATCGCCGAGGCGACGGAAGCGCGTATGGCCACAGGCGAAAACGTCGCTTTCGCCTGGGTCAATACGCTCGACGGATACATAAGGGAGCTGGAATCCTCTGACGAGGAACAGATGCGCGCCCGCGCCGTCGATATATTGGACATCAAGAACCGTGTGCTTGGCGCGCTGGCCGGGACCGCAGTCGCCGACTTTCCTGCCGGTTCGGTGTTCGTGGCCAGAGATATGGAGCCGAGCCGTTTTCTGGCGCATGACTGGTCGGCGGGCGGCGGCATTGCGCTTTTCGATGGCAGCACGGTGGGCCATGTCGCCTTGCTCGCCAGGTCGAGATCAATTCCGATGGTGGTCAACGCCGGTCCCTTCACGACACTTGGCGGACACCAGATCCAGGTGGATGGCGACAGCGGCGAGATCGTCCTGCAAGGCGACCGGCCGTCGTCCCCGACTGCGCTTTCTCATCCAACCGCCACCCGCGACAACGCAATCGCATCCGACGATGGCGATGCGCTGACAGCAGATGGGGTGCAGATTAGACTGTTCCTCAATCTCAATGATCCGGCCGAAATCGCCTCCGTCGATCCGGCAACAATTGCCGGTGTGGGATTGATGCGCTCGGAGTTCGCGGTGATGTCGGTCGCCGATGCCGCAAACGAGGACAAGCAGTTCGCGATCTATCGACGCGTCTTGGAATGGGCGGGGGAAAAACCCGTGACGATCCGCATGTTTGATTTCGGCGGCGACAAGCCGCTTTCGGGTCTTGGCGATCAACCGGCATTGTCTGCGATGGGGCCGCGCGGCATACGGTTGCTCCTTGCCCGGCCCGAAATTGCACGCGTCCAGGCGCGTGCGCTGCTTCGCGCTGCTGTGTCAGGAACACTCGCCGTCATGCTGCCGATGGTGACCTTTCCGTCGGAGGTCGAGCAGATGCGCCTGATATTCCTCGACCAGGCACGCCAACTCGACCGCCGCGGCATTGCCCATCGCATGCCCTCCATTGGAATGATGGTAGAGGTGCCCGCTGCCGCCTTGATGCTGGATAGGTTTGTGGCGGCAGACTTTTTTTCGTTCGGCACCAACGATCTCGCGCAGTACCTGATCGCCTCTGCCCGGGAAGGCACTGATTTCGAGATGCAGTATGACGCGGCAAAGCCGGCCGTCGTCCGTCTCTTGGAACAGGCCGTCAAACTTGGCGCCGGAAAACCGGTCAGCATTTGTGGGGATATGGCGAGCGATCCGCAATCCGTGCCATCCCTTCTAGCGGCCGGTTTGCGGAATTTTTCCGTAGCGCCGGGTCGCCTTGGCGCGATAAGATCGGCGATCGTCGGCCTGAACGCCGACGGGACAACGGCAGCCGGAGTATAGAATGGCGCGCGAAGACACCGAAGACGCCATCATCGCCTACAAGTCCATCCTGGCGCAAATCATCGACAACAGGCCGTCCGGCACCCGTCAGCGCCTGGCGACCGAGCTTGGCAAGCACCGCAGCTTTGTCACACAGATCACCAGCCCGAGCTACACGACACCGCTACCGGCACGCCATCTCGCGACGATCTTCAGGGTCTGTCATTTCAGCGCCACCGAACAGGACCGCTTTCTTGACGCCTACCAGAATGCGCATCCTGGAAAGCTACCGGAGCTCGGTCATTCCGAAAAACTGCGGCACCTGTCTCTGATGGTACCGGATTTCGGCGACGAACGACGCAACCGCCTTCTGGAGGAAGCGATCTCGGATCTCGTCCAGAAGATCGTCGCGATCTCGGGGGGGCCGGAATGACCGGCAGAGCAACAGCCACGGCCTAATCGGCCATAGCGATCGCCGCCTTGGGAGGGGCTCGATGAAGAAGTTCATGAACACAGCGCAAACTATGGTCGCCGAAAGCGTCGAAGGCTTTGTGCGCGCCCATGAAGCCTTCGTTGTGTTCGGTGCTGAGCGCAAATGCGTCCGCCGCCGTGGCCTGACGCCGGGAAAGGTCGCCATCATCTCCGGTGGCGGCGCCGGCCACGAGCCAATGCATATCGGCTTTGTCGGCCGCGGCATGCTGGATGCTGCCTGCATCGGGCACATTTTCACGTCGCCAACGCCGAGCCAGATTATCAGTGCCATCGACGAAACGGATACGGGAGCCGGCTGCCTTCTCATCGTCAAGAATTACGACGGTGACGTCATGAACTTCGAAATGGCGATGGAGATGGTCGGCGACCGCCACACTATCGAAATGCTCGTCGTCAGCGATGACATGGAAACGGCAAGGAACGGCGACGGCCGCGGACGTCGCGGTGTTGCCGGCACGCTTGTCATCGAGAAGATCATCGGCGCTGCAGCGGAGCAGGGCATGTCACTTGCGCAGCTCAAGGCACTTGGAGACCGATTGGATGGCAAGGTTCGATCCATGGGCGTGGCACTGAGCGGCGTTACCGTTCCGCAGACAGAGCGCGCGACGTTCTCGCTCGGGCCTGAGGAAATGGAATTGGGGGTAGGCATTCACGGGGAGCCCGGCCATTCTCGAGAACCCTTTTGTTCGTCTGATGTCATTGTCGAAAAGCTCTGCAGGATCATTGCGGCCGACATTGCTATGCCAGACGACGCCAAGGCGCTGCTGTTCGTCAATGGCCTTGGAAGTACACCACCGGCCGAGCTCTATATTGCCTATAACGCTGCCCGCAATTTCCTGGAGCAGCGACACATCCGCGTCGAGCGCTCGCTGGTCGGGACCTACGTCACCTCGCTCGACATGCAGGGGCTGTCCGTCACCCTCGCCCACTTGACGGACGAGCAGATCGCCCTGTGGGACCAACCTGTAGCGACAGCGGCACTTCATTGGGGCAACGGCTGACCCGAGAGCCGCCATCCCCATACTGCCAAGCCGTTGTCGTCTTTGGCTCAAACCCGGTTGCCTCAAAAAGCGACCACGACGGCACCGCCCGTCATGCCAGCGCCTGCAGCCGCCAGGAGAAGCCTGTCATCGCCGTCGAAGCGGCGCGCCCTGTTCGCAATCGAGAGCGATAGCGGGATGGTCGCTGCCGACGAGTTTCCATAATCTGCGATCGTGCTCACTGTTTTCGTCGGCGCGATACCCACCCTCTCGCCCACGGCACCAAAGATGCGGCTGTTGGCCTGATGCGGAACGAAGCGCGTGATATCTCGCGGCAGGAGGCCCGCTTGGCCGAGTGCGCATAGCGACGACGTCGCCATCATCGCGACGGCACGCGAAAACACCTCGCGTCCGTCCCGCATCGTCATGAGGCAATCCTCGGCGCTGATGTCAGGCCCAAACGGCTGGTTACTGCCGCCGGCTGCAATCGAGATCAGGTCGTAGCCGCTTCCGTCGGCAACGAGGTCAACGCCGCGCAGGCCCGCATCGGGGTCGCTCGCCGGCGCCAGTACGACCGCGCCGGCCGCATCGGCAAACAAGACCGAACTCGCGCGCTCGGCGGGATTGATGCGGCGGCTGAGAATGTTTGCCGCGACAACGAGAACCGGTCGTCCCTGCGTGCGGACAAAGCCGTCAGCCAAGGTCAGCGCATAGAGAAAGCCCGAGCAGGCTCCGGCAAGATCGATAGCACCGGCATTGCGAAGACCAAGGCGGTGGGCGAGCAAGGGTGCCGATGGCGGCAGCAGGTGATCAGGGGTCGACGTCGCAAGCAGAGTGAGGGCGATGTCAGTGCGCTCAACGCCGGCATCGTCCAGCGCCATCGCGCCAGCGTTTGCCGCAAGGCCGCTTAAGGTCTCGCCCTCGCTCGCCCAGTGCCTGTATCTGATGCCGGTCCGCTGCTCGATCCAACCACGCTCGAGACCGAGCCTGATCTCGATTTCGCGGCTGTCGACCCGGCGCGCGGGAACGCTGTGTCCGAAGCCCACAAGCCGCGACGATTTGACGGTCGTCATGCAGCGCCTCCGACCAGGGATGCAGCCTCGTCGATCGTTTCATAGGCGTGGTCAAGCTCCGCCGCCGTCACGCAATAGGGCGGCATGAGATAGATGACATTGCCAAGCGGTCGGACAAGCAGGCCGCGTTCGCGGAAGAAGGTGCGAAGTCTCGGGCCGACATCTGCCAGGTAGCCGCCAGCCTCGGTGTTGAGGTCGAGTGCCGCGATCGTGCCGATCTGGCGAACGTTCCCGAACCTTTTGTCGCAGTCAAAGCGCGACAACCGCTCTCGATGCATGTCTGCCAGATCCTTGACGCGCGCCAGCACAGGCTCGTCGCGCCAGATGCCGAGATTTGCGACTGCCGCAGCACATGCAATCGGATTGGCCGTGTATGAACTCGAATGGAAGAACGTCTTTTTCCGATCCGTCGAAAGATGCGCATCGAATATTTCCCCGGTGCACAGCGTCGCAGCCAGCGGCAGCGCGCCGCCCGTCAGCCCCTTTGACGTGCACAATATATCCGGTGCCACACCTGCCTGTTCGCATGCAAAAACCGTGCCCGTGCGTCCCCAGCCGGTCATGACCTCATCGGCAATCAGGAGCGTTCCATGATGCTGCGCGATTGCCTTCAATGCGGCAAGCAGCGGTGGAGTAAACAGTCTCATCCCTCCAGCGCCGAGGATGAGCGGTTCGACCAGGAGCGCTGCCACCTCGCCCGACCGGCAGACGCGTTCGAAGACGTCAAGCGTTTCCTGCTCTTGGCCGGGTTCGGGAAAGGGAAGGCGATCGACGCCGAAAAGAAGCGGCTCATAGGCAGCGTTGAAAACACCCCGTTCTCCCGCCGACATCGTTCCAATGGTGTCCCCGTGGTAGCCATGCTGCATGACGGCGATACGATTGCGCGCCGCGCCCCTGTTGGCAAAGAAGCCCAGCGCCATCTTCAATCCAACCTCGACGGCGGTCGATCCGCTGTCGGAGTAAAAGACATGCGCGAGGCCGGGCGGCGCCAGGGCGAGTAGCCCCACGGCCAGCTCCTCGGCCGGAGCGTGCGTGTATTCCGCAAAGATCAGCTGGTCGTATTGCCCCGCCGCCGTCGCGATCGCCTTGACGATCGCCGGATGCCGATGGCCGTGGGTGATCACCCACCAGGACGAAATCGCATCGAGAATACGATTGCCGTCTTCATCAATGAGATAGGCGCCCTCGGTCTCGACGATCCTGCGCATCGACGGCTCGAGCGCATGCTGCGTAAAGGGATGCCATACAGCCGAGCGGGTCACGCAAAACCCTCCTTGAAGCGTGTGATGTCAAAGTTTTCGGCAAAGGCGCGGGCAAGTACCCTTGGCGTCAGCGCGGGCAATTGCGGCAGGCGGCCAAGCGATCGAACGCCGCCAAACTCGGTGATGATCCGCTCAGTCTCAACATTCTCATCGCCGATGAAGGCAATGCCGAAGACAGGAACACGCCGGCTGCGCAGCGCTTCAAGCGACAGAAGCGTATGGTTGATGGTGCCGAGCGTGGTTCGCGTGCACAAAATGACCGGGACCTGCCATCGCGCGAACATGTCGGCGAACAGCAACCGGTCGTTCAGGGGCACCAGCAAACCACCGGCGCCTTCGATGACCAGTGGTGCGTCGGTTTCGGGTGGTATCAATCGTTCGGGATCGATCGAAATGCGATCGAGCCGCGCGGCCAGATGCGGTGAGGCCGGCGTCTTCAGCCTGTATGCCTCGGGAAGAACGCGCGACGCGAGGGCCGCGCCAAGCCGAATGACCGTCTGGCTGTCGGTCTCTTCGTCCAGGCCCGATTGCACCGGTTTCCAGTAGTAGCCACCCAGCGCGCTGGTCAGGGCGGCGCTGAAGACCGTTTTTCCGATACCGGTGTCGGTGCCGGTGACAACAAAACGCAGCGTCATGCGCGTTCCTCCGCAAGAACGGTCGCCAGGCGCTCGAGCATCGCGACGATCATGTCCGTGTCGACGTTGAGCGTGATGGCAATCCTGAGCCGTGCCGTGCCTTCCGGCACCGTCGGTGGCCGGATTGCACGGATATCAAAGCCGTCGTCTCTCATCCTGGTGGCGATCCTGACAGCCCTGGCATTGTCGCCGATGATGACCGGCAGAATCTGCGATCCACTTGCCGGCACACCGAGAACCCGCGTGAGCGCGGCGTTTGCGAAGGCGCACCGTGCATCGAAGCAGGCGCGGTGTTGGGGCTCGTCGCCGAGAATGCGCAAAGCCTCGCGAACGCCCGCGGCCACCAGAGGCGATGGCGCGGTAGAATAGATGAAGCCGCGCGCGCGATTGACGAGATAGTTGCAGATGACCGCATTAGCGGACAACAGTGCGCCGGAAACGCCAAGTGCCTTGCCGCATGTGTGCAGAGCGATGACATTTTCGCCTGTCGCTTGACCCGCCGCAAGACCTCGGCCGCCCGGTCCGAAAACGCCGGTCGCATGTGCCTCGTCGACGACAAGAAACGCGTCGTGCGCCTTGGCGATGCGTAAAAGCTCGGCAAGCGGCGCGCGGTCACCGTCCATGGAGTAAAGGCTCTCGACCGCGATCCAGGGTCGCCCTGTACCGCCGCAACGACGCCAGGAGCCGATCGCATCGTCAAATGCCTGTGCATCATTGTGCGGGACGGAGATCGCCAGCGCTTTGCTGGCGGTGATCCCCTCATGGGCGCTGGCATGGATCAGCGCATCGTGGACGATGACGTCCTCGCGTTGCGGCAGGGTCGAAAACAGGGCCACATTCGCGGCATAACCGCTACCGAAATAGAGCGCTCTCTCGGCCCCAAAATAGGCTGCCGCTTCCGCTTCCAGTGCCTCGTGCTCAGGGTGGTTGCCTCGCAGCAATCTTGAGCCGCCTGCCCCGACCGGCACGCCGCGCACAAGCGCTGCGGTGATCGCATCCTTCAGCCGATCAGACCGGGCAAGGCCAAGGTAGTCGTTCGAGGTGAAATCTATTCCAGTCTGAGCGACCAGCGCACGGCCGCGACCCTTGCGTTCGAGGCCGGCCAACGTCCTCTCATACCGGGCAAGGCCGGCTGTGCTCATCGCACCGGCTCCAGCTCCATCGGCCGCAGGCCCAGACGACGGAACAAAGCGCTGTCATGGTCTTCGCCCGGATTGTCGGCCGTCAGCAAGGTGTCGCCGACGAAGATGGAGTTGGCGCCTGCCAAGAAGCAAAGCGCCTGCATCTCGTCGCTCATCTCGGTCCGACCCGCCGAAAGACGCACGTGAGACGTAGGCATCAGGATGCGCGCCAGTGCGATCGTGCGGACGAAGTCGATCGGGTCGACGGGCTCGGCGTCGGCAAGCTTCGATCCCGGGATCGGGATCAGCATGTTGATTGGCACGCTCTCTGGAGGCACCGCCAGATTGGCAAGAGTGACCAGCATCGAGATGCGATCCTCACTGGTCTCGCCCATCCCGAGGATGCCACCGGCGCAGACCTTTATGCCCGCCTCGCGCACATTTGCCAGTGTCTCAAGACGATCGGCGAAGCTGCGCGTCGTGATGATCTCGCTGTAGAAGCTTTCCGACGTGTCGACATTGTGGTTGTAGTAGTCGAGGCCGGCGTCTGCCAGCGAAGCGGACTGAGCGGGTGTCAGCATCCCGAGCGTCATGCAGGTCTCCATGCCCAGCGCCTTGACGCCATGCACCATGGCAACGACCTGATCCATGTCCCGATCCTTGGGACTGCGCCAGGCCGCACCCATGCAATAGCGGGTGGCGCCAGCCTCCCTTGCCTTGCGGGCTTCGGCCAGCACACGCTCGACTTCCATCAGCTTCGAGGCCTTCAGGCCCGTCGGATAGTGAGCCGACTGGCTGCAATATCCACAGTCCTCCGCACAGCCCCCTGTCTTGATGGACAACAGTCGGCTCATTTGGATCGCGTTGGGATCGAAATTGGCACGGTGGATGGTCTGCGCACGAAAGAGGAGATCGTTGAACGGCAAATTATAGATAATACTCGCATTCTCGACCGAACACGCGAACGAACCAGCCGCTCCGGCTTGATCGCGCAGGATGAACTCTGATGTTTCAAGCCGCATCTGCTAATGTGCCTCCCCTGGATTTGATCACAATATAGATATGCATGTACTTTTATCTATAATTTTGCAAGCTGGCAGAAACGGAATAGATCACACGCTCCCAGCGCCGCTGTTCGGGGATCGGTTGACATCGGACAGGCCGCGACCGAAAACGCTGGGCACTTCCGTGCTTGGACCGTGAACCCTCTATGGCAGACAAACGCCCCTCCCTTCCCCCGCTCAATGCACTGAGGGCCTTCGATGCGTTGGCGCGGTGCGGCAGCCTGCGGGCCGCCGCGGCCGATCTTGGCGTCGTGCCGGGTGCGGTACGCCAGCAGCTTGCAAGCCTTGAGGATCACTTCGGCGTCGCGCTCTTCAACAGGGAGAGTGGGCGCGTCAGCCTGAACGACACCGCCCGCCGCCTTGCAGACGCGATCGGCGTGGCCTTTGCGATCATCGTGCGGGCAGCCGACGAGATATCGTCTCAAGAACAGAGGCTGCGACTGAGGCTCGGCGTCCCGATGCCGATGGCATCTGCTTGGTTTGTTGCGCTTTTGCCACGCATTCAGGCGGATATAAAGTCGCTCGATATCGAGGTGGTGCCAGTTCCCGTCAGCGTCACTCTGTCTGACGCACCAGATATTGACGCCATCGTGGCGGGCGGCGAGTACCGGCCCCTTCCAGACATTTCGGCCACGCAGTTCATGGACGACCAATTCGGCCCTGTCGCAAGTCCCCAGGTGGCGGCGAATATGTCCGCCGGCCTGGAAAAGGCGACCGCAATCATCGCCCGCGACGTCGGATACCTCTGGGACGACTGGTTTCGCGAAAGCGGGACCACACCGGTCCGCTTTCACAAGCGCACCGAATTCGGCGACCTCGTGCTGGCGCTGAGCGCCGCCAAAGCCGGCATGGGCTTCACGATTGCACCGCGTGCATCGATCGAAGCCGAACTGGCTTCGGGCAGTCTGGTTGCTCCATTCGGCTTCACTGCCCGGCCGGCCGGCTACCGGCTTTGCTGCCGGGTGGCTGATCGCGACCGAAAGTCCATCGCAGCCTTGCGTGCCTGGCTGGTTGCGGAGGCAAAGGCAGCAAATCTGCCCCTTGCAGCATTATAATATCCCTGTGCGATCGGGGTTCGCAGGCGCTAGAACAAGCAATTGCCGCGATGGCGGCGATTGAACGGAAGGATGACGGAATGCTGCGTTGGGGAATTCTCGGGACAAGCTTCATCTCGAGCACGATGGCGGACGCTATTCAGGCCAGCGACGGCTCCCGGATCGAAGCCGTCGCTGGCCGTGACCCGAAGCGCCTTGAGGCCTTCGCCAAGCGGCACGCCGTTGCAAAAAGCTACGCCACGATTGAAGCCCTCGTCGACGAACCGGAGATCGACGTCGTTTATGTCGGCCTGCCTAACAACGTGCACCACGAAGCCGTGATCAAGGCAGCTCAACGCGGCAAGGCCGTGGTCTGCGAAAAATCCCTGGCGACGACGATGGCCGATGCGCAGGCAATGGCGGACGCAGCGCAGACAGCAGACATCTTCTTTCTTGAGGGATTGATGTACCTCAACCATCCCGTCATCGCCGAGCTTGGCAATATCATCCGATCCGGTCGCCTCGGCGCCATCCGCTCCATCGCGGGCCTTTACGCGGCCGACATCTGGAAGGTCGTCAACCCCAAGGGAAATGGCACGCTTTACAATCTCGGCTGCTATCCAGCCTCACTGCTGCACTACGTCATCCAGACGGCCTTTGGCCCCGAGGCTTTCTCCAAGAGGGTGATGAGCGGCCACGGAAACCTCTCGCCCAGGGATCACAATATTTGCGATGCTGCCCTGGCCGTTCGCTTCGGCACCGGAACACTCGCGACACTGCAATCGACCGACAGCTACGGCATGTCTTTCGATTTCACGGTTCGCGGCGACCTCGGCGCGGCGCGCTTTGTAACGAACCCGTGGCTGCCGATTGCCGGCGACAACATCCTCGACATCGAGGAGTACGGCAAAGAACCCGAACAGGTCCGGGTTTGGTCAGACATCGACGCGTTTGGTCACCAGGTTCGCGTTGTCGAACGCTGCCTCAGCCTGGGCCTCAAGCAGGCTGAACGCCCCTCGCCGCGCCTCGGCGATTCGATCGAAATCATGGAACTGCTGAGCGAATGGGAAGCGCTGTGCAGGACCTCGCCCCCGCTTTGAGGTTTTTCCGACCAATAGCATCGGGTCGCCGCTGAAATTCGCCTTGGCGAACGCGCGGCTACCCGGCACCTTTCAGGATGGCCGAGAAGCGCGGGTCGAAGGCGCGGCTGATGGGTTCAGCCGCAGCGCCGAGCGCGACCGCCCAGGGATCGGTCATGCCGAGCTGAAAGCGCGGAACGACACGGCCTGGACGATTGGAGATCGATGGCAGCAACGGCTCCATCGCCGCGACAAGGCGGCGGCCGAGTGCTTCGGGGGCGCCGCAGCACAAGATGACGGTCTGCGGATCGAAGATGGTCTCGATCAGATGGACGCTCCAGCGCAGATCCATCGCGGCTTCCTCGATCCAGGACGAAACCCTGGCATCGCTGCTGGAGGCAAGGTCGTCGATCGCCGAGTAGAGCTCAGGGTCGGCGGGATCGATCCGCAAGTGCTGATAAAGCGAGGCAAGGGAGGCGCGATGTTCGAGTGGCGCAGAGCGCCCTCCAGGAGACAGAAGCGCCATGCCGATCTCACCGGCGTTTCCGTTTGCACCGCTGTAAAGCTCCCCTCCGAGGATCAGGCCGGCGCCGATACCGTAGCCGAGATAAAGGCATACGGCATGGTCAAGCCCGTGTGCGGCGCCCACCATGCGCTCGGCTGTCGCGCAGGCGGCCGCATCGTTCTGGAGCCCGACCTCAAGTCCGGTTCCTGCGGCCAGCATCTCAAGCAGCGGAAAGGTCTGCCACGCAGCCATCATCCAGGGATCATCGGCGCTTGCCTCGACGCCGAAGGGGCCGGGCATCGCCGCGCCGAGACCAACAAGACGCCGCTCCGATTGACTGGCACGCTTTGCAAGATCACGTCTGACAGTCTCCACCAGGTCGAGAATGACCTTGACGCCACTTGAGGGGCCGTCCGGCGTCAGGTTCGCCTCCGCCCGCGTCAGAATATTGCCCATGAGATCGACGGCGAGCGCCCTGGTGATGTGCCGATCGATCTGCAGGCCGATCGCGAAAGCACCTTCGGGCACGAGACCATAGGGGGTCGACGGCTGACCTCTGCCCTTTCTGACGACATTCTGCGAGCTCACCAATCCATCCTGCTCCAGTTCATCGATGATGTTGGAAACGGTCTGCTTGGTAAGCTTTGTTGCTCGCGCCAGATCGGCACGTGAGAGCGCGCCGTTCATCCGTAGCGCATCGATCATCACCCGCCGGTTATGGGCGCTGGTGCCTTCATGGTTGGTGCCGCTCTTGGCCCGGATCGGGCGCGTTTCGTTCATGTGCAATTCCCTCTTGACACCAATAGAATATTGAAGAACAAATAAGTCAAGACAATTGACTTAATAAGGAACCGAAGAGTTCCCGGGAACGCAGCGGGCCGCAACGGCTCCGACGACGCTCCGAAATTTGGCAGCCGGCAGACCCGGTGCCTTTTCGACAGCCGGTGCGACGCACAGCCGCCTCGGGAACACGCGTGAATGTCAAAAAACTGGAGGCTGGAATGTTGAAATCCTTAAACAAGACACTGCTCGGTGCAGCTCTGCTCGGCGCGTCGTTTGCTCCGCATGCCTTTGCCGAAACCACGATCAATGCACTGTTCATGGCACAGGCGGCCTATAGCGAAGCCGATGTCCGCGCCATGACGGATGCATTCAGCAAAGCAAACCCTGACGTCAAGGTAAACTTGGAATTCGTTCCCTACGAAGGCCTGCACGACAAGACGGTGCTGGCTCAGGGCTCGGGCGGCGGCTACGATGTCGTGCTGTTCGATGTGATCTGGCCTGCTGAGTATGCGAGCAACAAAGTTCTGGTCGACGTGTCCTCGCGCATCTCCGACGACACGAAGAAGGGCGTCCTGCCCGGCGCCTGGACGACCGTTCAGGCAGACGGCAAGTACTACGGCATGCCCTGGATTCTGGACACCAAATACCTGTTCTACAATAAGGAAATCCTGGAAAAGGCTGGCATCAAGAATCCGCCGAAGACCTGGGACGAGCTGACCGAACAGGCCAAGATCATCAAGGACAAGGGCCTGCTCGCCACCCCGATCGCATGGAGCTGGTCGCAGGCCGAAGCCGCCATTTGCGACTACACGACGCTCGTCAGTGCCTACAAGGGTGACTTCCTGAAGGACGGCAAGCCCGCCTTCCAGACAGGTGGCGGTCTCGATGCGCTGAATTACATGGTCTCAAGCTATAAATCGGGCCTGACCAACCCGAACTCCAAGGAGTTCCTTGAAGAGGATGTCCGCAAGGTATTCGAAAACGGTGACGCGGCCTTCGCGCTGAACTGGACCTACATGTACAACATGGCAAACGACCCCAAGGACAGCAAGGTGGCAGGCAAGGTGGGCGTCGTGCCTGCACCAGGCGTTGCCGGAAAGAGTGAGGTATCCGCCGTCAACGGTTCGATGGGCCTTGGCATCACGTCGGCAAGCAAGCATCCGGACGAGGCCTGGAAGTACATCGCCTTCATGACCTCGCAGGCCACGCAGAATCAGTATGCAAAGCTCAGCCTGCCGATCTGGGCGTCGTCCTATGACGACCCTGCCGTCACCAAGGGCCAGGAAGAACTGATCTCTGCCGCCAAGATCGGTCTTGCCGCCATGTATCCGCGCCCGACGACACCGAAATATCAGGAGCTCTCGACTGCCCTTCAGCAGGCAATCCAGGAGTCCCTGCTCGGCCAGTCTTCCCCGCAAGATGCGCTGAAGTCCGCTGCCGACAACAGCGGCCTCTGAGCGACGAACCGCCACGCGGCTGCAAGCGCCGCCTGGCCTTCATTTCCATACCGATGAATTGAGAGGGCGCCCAATGTCCGGCACCTGGATGACAACCCGTGCGTGGCTTTTGATGCTGCCGCTGCTCGTGGTCATGGTAGCCGTCATCGGATGGCCATTGATCGATACAGTCAGCCTGTCCTTCACCGACGCCAAACTCGTCGGCACAGAAGGCAGCTTCGTCGGTATAGACAACTACGTGAAGATGATCTCCGGCTCGAATTTCCAGCGCACGCTCGTCACCACCGCGTGGTTTGCGATCGTCTCCGTTGCCGCTGAAATGGTGATCGGCGTTCTCGCTGCCCTTCTTCTCAACCAGAACTTCCACGGCCGCGGCGTGCTGCGCGCCTTAATGATACTCCCCTGGGCACTGCCAACTGTCGTCAACGCAACGCTGTGGCGCCTGATCTACAATCCGGAATATGGCGCGCTCAATGCAGCCCTGATGCAGGTCGGTCTGATCGACGCCTATCGCTCATGGCTCGGAGAGCCCGGTACCGCGCTGGCGGCCCTGATCCTCGCCGACTGTTGGAAGAATTTTCCGCTCGTCGCCCTGATTGCACTTGCGGCCCTGCAAGCGGTGCCGCGCGATATCACCGCAGCGTCCCTGGTCGATGGTGCCGGACCATTTTCGCGCTTCCGCTTCGTCATCCTGCCCTATCTCGCCGGTCCGTTGATGGTCGCGCTCGTTCTGCGGACGATCGAAGCATTCAAAGTGTTCGATATCATCTGGGTCATGACCCGCGGCGGGCCGGCCAACAGCACGCGAACGCTGTCGATCCTCGTCTATCAGGAGGCCTTTTCCTTTCAGCGTGCCGGATCAGGTGCTTCGCTTGCGCTCATTGTCACGCTCCTGGTCACCGTGCTTGCCGCAGCCTATGCCGCCCTTGTCCGCAAGACCGCAGGGAGTGCCGCCTGATGGAACGCAGAGGCCCCGTTTTCACCGCCTTCATCTACCTCTGCGCCCTGCTTCTCGCCGCCATCATTCTGGCGCCGATCCTGTGGCTCTTCATCATGAGCATCTCACCGGCTGCCGATCTTGCCGCAAAACCGCTTCGCTGGTGGCCACAGTCGATGGACTTTTCTCGCTACGGGGTGCTGCTCTCGAGGCTGGAAAACAGCGCAGGCGGCGCCTTCACCTCGTCGCTTCGAAACAGCATCGAAGTGGCCGGCATGGCGACGATCGCAGCAATCGCGCTTGCCATTCCCGCCGGCTGGGCAGTCTCGCGCACGCCATCGGTCGGCTGGTCGCTGACGATGGTGATCGCCACCTATATGCTGCCGCCTGTGGCACTGGCCGTACCTCTCTATATGGGCCTGTCGCATCTCGGCTTGCTGAACAACGTCTTCGGGCTCGCCCTCGTCTATCTGACGATCCTTGCGCCGTTTACCACCTGGCTGATGAAATCGGGCTTTGATTCCATCCCCAAGGAGATCGAGGCTGCGGCGATGATCGATGGCGCGGGCCTCTTCCAGACCTTGAGGATCATCACGCTGCCGCTGGCCATGCCCGTTGTCGCGACGTCGGCGCTGTTTGCCTTCCTGCTTGCCTGGGATGAATTCTTCTACGCACTGCTGTTCACCTCCGATCAGCGGGCCAAGACACTGACGGTTGCCATTGCCGATCTGGCTGGTGGCCGTGTCTCCGATTATGGACTGATCGCGACCGCCGGCGTGCTGGCCGCCCTGCCACCGGTGTTGGTCGGTCTCGTCATGCAACGCGCCCTGATCTCGGGGCTGACCAGCGGCGGCGTAAAGGGATGATCATGACCGAGCTAAAGACACGACCTGCTGGCCTTCTCGCCATCGATCGGGAAATGGCGCGTCAGCATCACGATGCGCTAGCCTCATACGGCACAGCGAAGGCGACGGCAGAGACCATCGCGGCATCGCTGCGCAAGACAGGCAAGCTGCTCCTGCTGGGCATGGGCGGGTCGCACGCCGTCGGCCGCGCCGTCGAGCCGCTCTATCGCGCGCTCGGCATCGATGCCATCGCATCGCCGCTGTCCGAACAATTGGGGCAACCGTTGTCGCTCGTCGGCAGAACCGTTCTCATCACATCCCAGTCCGGCGAGAGCGCCGAAGTGGTGCGCTGGTTCAACGAAACTGGCGGAACCAGGGATACGTTCGGACTGACCTTGGAGGGCGGTTCCTTCCTTGCGCGCACAGTCACCTCGCTCACGGGAGCCGGAGGCACGGAACTGGCATTCGCCGCAACCCGCAGCCTCACCGTCACCTTCGCACTGCACCTCGCCATTCTCGCAGCCCTCGGTGACGACCCGGCCAGCGCTCTCGCGACCCTCGCCACGCCCGAAGAACCAGATATCGGCCCTGCGCTTTCGGCATTGGCTGACGTCGCAACCGTCGTCACCTCCGGCCGCCGCCTGCAGGGCGTTGCGGAGGCGCTTGCGCTCGGATTGACCGAGCTGTCGCGGCTGCCCTGCTTTTCACTGGAAGGTGGCCAGCTGAGGCATGGCCCGATGGAAATGCTCGGCCCCAGGATTGGCGTCGTCCTCTTCCGGGGAAACGACAATACCTGCAGCCTGGTCACGGCAATGGCGGTATCGGCCGTCGAGACCGGCGCGCCTGTCGTGGTGTTCGACGCCTCGGGCAAAGAGCCTGTCGCCGGAACTGTCACTGTCTGCTTCACGCCGGCCACCGGCCTCGCCGCCATATTGGCGATGCTTCCTGCGGCGCAGCGACTGATGATCGCGTTTGCCGATGCGCGTGTTGCCAATGCCGGCACCCCTGTACGCTCGACCAAGATCACCCGGAGTGAATGAATGCGACCTCTTGCAGTTGTTGGCAACGTCAACGTCGATCTTATTCTCGGTCCCGCGGCACCATGGCCGAAGGCGGGCACAGAGATCATCGTCGATCATGACGAATTGCGCGTCGGTGGTGCAGCTGGCAACAGCGCACTCGCCTGGCAGGGTCTCGGCGTCGACTTCCAGATCGCGGCCAATGTCGGCGATGACCAGTTTGGCCGTTGGCTAAGCGAAGCATTCGGATCGCGTGCCGAAAAGTGGCCGGTTCGGCCAGAGGGAACCACGCTCTCCGTCGGCATCACGCATCCAGACGGCGAGCGCACGTTCTTCACGACCCGCGGGCACCTGCCCCGTTTCAGCCTCGCCGACGTCGTTGCAGTTGTCGATGGCTCGAAAATGTCGGGCGGCTATGCCCTTCTCTGCGGCTCCTTCCTGACGGATGATCTGACACGGGACTATCATGCTTTCTTCGACTGGGCAGACAGGCACGGGATTGCGGTGGCACTCGATACCGGCTGGCCCCTCGACGGTTGGACGGACGACAATTGCAGAGACACGCGAAACTGGCTTTCGCGCTGTAGGGTCGCCCTTCTCAACGAGGTCGAGTCGACCACGCTCGCCGGCCTCGACGACCCGATCGAAGCGGCCCGCGAAATCAGGTCCCATATGCCAGATGGCGCGGTTGTCGTCGTCAAACGAGGCCCCGATGGGGCTGTTGGCATCGGGCCGGACGGTCAGCTGATCTCGGTGTCAGCCCCCAAGGTCAAGGTCGTCGACACGATCGGCGCCGGCGACGTCTTCAATGCCGCCTTCCTCGCCGCCCTTGCCGAGAGCAGACCGCTCGCAGCCTGCCTATCGGCAGGTTGCGACGTGGCCTCGCGTGCCATTTCCACCCTTCCCCGCAGCTATGGCGGACCATCGGCTTCCGAGGAGACCACGCGATGAGCGCACTCGAGATCCAGAATATTCGCAAGACCTACGGCGACGTCGAGACACTGAAGGGCATCGACATCGCTCTCGAAAGCGGTGAGTTCCTCGTGTTGCTCGGATCGTCCGGTTGCGGCAAGTCGACACTGCTGAACATCATCGCCGGGCTTGCCGATGCAACCAGCGGCGATGTGCGCATCGGCAATCGGTCCGTTCTCGGCGTGCATCCGAAAGACCGCGACATCGCCATGGTCTTCCAGTCCTATGCGCTCTATCCGAACCTGACCGTTCACCGCAACATCGGCTTCGGACTTGAGATGCGCAAGGTGCCGGCTGACGTGCGGAACACGGCGGTGCGCGACGCCGCCCGGCTTCTCCAGATCGAGGGTCTGCTCGATCGCAAACCGGGACAACTTTCAGGTGGCCAACGCCAGCGCGTCGCCATTGGCCGCGCTCTGGTCCGCAAGCCGGAGGTCTTCCTCTTCGACGAACCGCTGTCCAATCTCGACGCCAAGCTGCGCATGGAGATGCGCACCGAACTCAAGCGCCTGCACCAGATGTTGAAAACGACGGTCGTCTATGTGACGCACGACCAGATCGAGGCGATGACGCTTGCAACCCGGATCGCCGTGATGAAAGACGGGCGCATCGAACAACTCGGGACCCCCGCCGAAATCTACGACCAGCCGGCGACCCTTTATGTCGCCACCTTTGTTGGCGCGCCGCCGATGAACCTTCTGAAGGCGACGGTGAAGCGCGGCAATCTGACGATCGATGGAACTGATTGCCGTGTGCCGCTCCCGACATCCTTGAAGACCGCGCCGGACGACGGACGCAAGCTGATCCTCGGCATCCGCCCGGAGACGTTGCGGCTGGGCGGCAATGGCGGTCAGATTGGTGCGCGATGCGATGTGGCCGAACTGACCGGCCCCGAACTCGTTGTCACGGCGTTTGTTGGAGAACAGCGCTTGATGGCCAGCCTGCCGCCCCGCACGCTTCTGAGTGCCGGCCAGGAGTTGACGCTCGACTTCGATCCTGAAGCCGTCCACCTCTTCGATCCAGAAACAGGGCTGCGCTGCCGCTGAACGTTCAGGCCGGCGCTCGGGCCGCAATGAAGCGGTCCATCGCATCAAAGGAAAAGGCGGCAGTCGGAAGTGCCGTGCCGCCTTCAAGCGCCAGATCTGCCAGGATCTCTCCGACGACGCTGGTGAACTTGAAACCGTGACCGGAACACGGCGAAGCCACGACGACATTTCGATTGCCGGGTACGAGGTCCAGCAGGAAATCCTCGCTGGGCAGCATGGTATAACGGCATGTCGTGGCGTTCACACGCAGACCCGCGGCTGGCACGCGTTTGCCGATGAAGCTGTCGAGGAGGGCCGTGTCCGCATCGTTGACTGGAGGATTGAGCCGGTTGGGATCGATCGGTTCTCGAAAATGGGCGTGCCGCCCGACTTTGACACCGTCTACCCCAATCGCCGGGAACCCGAAATAGGAGCCCTCCGCGCCTTCGTCGCGCAGAAAACAGGGCATGCGCTGCGGTTCTGTCGCAAAGCCATTGCGCGGTTGATACCAGGCGACGACCTGGCGGATCGGAACGGCATGGTCCTTGAGCTGCGGCACAAGCTCCGCGATCCACGAACCGGTCGCAACGACCACCTTCCTTGCCCGATACCGGCCGGTGGCCGACCGGATCGTCACGCCGCCATCATCGGGTTCGATCGCCAACACGCGCTCGCCGAAGTGGAGGACGGCTCCGTCCTGGGCCGCAAGCTTCAGATACCCCATGACGGCCACCTCCGGCCTGAGATAGCCGCCCTGCGGATCAAGGACTGCCATTTCGCCGTCATCGAGTTGAAAGGCGGGAAACCGAGCCGCCATATCTTCCTTGTCGAGGACATCATGCGGCAGGCCGTGCATCTCACAGGATGCACGCGTCCCGCGGACGATCTTGCTGTCGGGCGCACCGATCTGCAGCACGCCGGTGATGGTCAGGACGTCGGCGGCAAGCCTCTTTTCCAGTGAGCGCCAGTTCCGATAGGCGCGCTGAAGGAGCGGCACATAGGATGGGTCCTCAAAATAGCCCATCCGGATCAGGCGACTGTCTCCATGCGAGGAGCTCAAGGCGTGAGCCGGGTAATAGGCATCGATGCCGATTGCCCTTACCCCCCGCGCCGAGAGAAATGCGAGGGCTGCGCTGCCCATCGCACCAAGGCCGATCACAGCAACATCAAACTCGGTGGTCATTCTGGCTCCTTCAGGCGACAGCAGGCGGCGACGTTTCCTGCAACAGTGTCCGCAGCCTCTCAATATCGTTGGAAAGCGGTCGATCGTCGTCATAATGCGCAACGGCCTTGCGGGCGAGCGCATGAATAACGTCGGTACCCTCAGCACGCGATCCGGTCTTGACCAGGAAATCGTGGGCCTGGGCCGCAGCCATCAGCTCTATCGCCAAAATATACTCGGCGTTGTCGATCACCGAGAGCAGCTTGTTTGCCGCAGCGGTCGGGTGGGCAAGGAAATCCTCCTGCAAGGCTGACGTCAGCCCGCCGTCGGTGGAAGCGGGCGCGGCAAGCCGGCGGTTCTCGTTGCTGAGGGCAGCTGCGGTATACTGTGCGATCATGAAACCGGAATTGCTGCCAGCATCGCTGGCGAGGAATGGCGGCAGGGCGCTGACGAGCGGATTGATCAGCCGATCCATGCGCCTCTCGCTCATCGCCGAAATCTGCGCAATTGCGATTGCCAGGCTATCCGCTGCCTGTGCAAGTGCTGGAGCAACCGCGTGCGCCTCGGACGAGACGACCGGGTTCTCGGGCGTTCCCGACACTGCCGGATTGTCCGTCACCGAAGCAAGTTCCCGATCGACCACTGCCGCCGACGTGTCGAACACGTCGCGGGCCGCGCCATGGGCGTGCGGTATCGAGCGCAGGCTAAGTGCATCCTGGGTGCGCCGCCCCACCGCAGCGGCGATGAGACCACTGCCTTCCAGGCGACGGCGCAACGAGGCACCGACCTGTGCAATGCCACGCGACGGACGAAGCGCAAGGACGGCCTCGTCGAACGCGGCCGTCTGGCATCCGGCTGCCTCAAGCGTCAGCGCGCCGATGGCATCCGCCCAGTCAAGAAGCTGCTCGGCCCTTGCGAGCGCGACGCTCGACAAACCGGTGGCACAAGCCGTGCCGTTGACGAGGCTCAACCCTTCCTTGGCTCCAAGCACCAGGGGCGTAAGGCCGATCGAACCCAATGCCTCGAGGCCGCTCATCCGCCTGCCAGCAACCAAGGCGCTGCCTTCGCCGATCAGGACGAGCGCCGTATGCGCGTTGTGTGTCAGATAGCCTGCCGAACCGCGTGATGGCACGTCCGGAATGCAGTTCTTTGCCAGGAAGGCAGCGAGGTGGCGCAGGACGTCGGGCCGCACGCCGGAATGGCCGTGCGCAAAATTGGCAATCTGCGCTGCGATGATGGCGCGCACTTCCCGCGGCGCCAGGAGGTCGCCCACACCGCAGGCATGGCTGAGGACAATATTCCGTGACAGCCGGCTTTGCGACGCGCGGTCGATGACGGTATCGGACAAAGCGCCGACACCGGTGTTTACGCCATAGGCACGAATGCCTGTTTCAACGATGCGCTCGACGATCCGGCTGGCGCGATCCACACGCKCCCATGCCGCAGGCGAAAGCGCAAGCGAGTGCCCTGCCCCGATCCGCGCCACGTCGCGCCAACCAAGCACGGTCTCGATGATGACGGTCATTGGCCGCTTCCGAAATGGCCGATGAACTGGCGAAAGGCCGGCGACCCGCCACCGCCGAACATCTCATCGGGCGTTCCGCTGCTCTCCACAAGGCCCTCCTTCATGAAGACAACGCGGTTGGAGACATTGCGGGCGAAGCTCATCTCATGCGTGACGACCAGCATCGTCATGCCCTCCTCGGCGAGCGCGCGCATGACACGCAGCACCTCGCCGACAAGTTCGGGATCGAGCGCCGAGGTTGGCTCGTCGAAGAGCATGACCTTGGGCTTCATGGCAAGCGCGCGCGCGATCGCCGTGCGCTGCTGCTGCCCGCCGGACAGATGTGCCGGATAGGCATGGCGCTTGTCGGCAATGCCGACCTTCTCCAGCAGTGCTTCTGCCTCGACAATGCAGTCGGCGCGCGCGCGCTTCAGAACGTGAACCGGCCCTTCGATGACGTTTTGCAGGATCGTCATGTGGGACCAGAGGTTGAACGACTGGAACACCATTCCGAGTTCGGAGCGGATGTGATCCACCTGCTTCTGGCTTGCCGGCCGGCTCTTGCCGCCCTTGTGCACCATGCGGATTTCTTCGCCATCCACCCAGATCTCGCCGTCGCTTGCGGTTTCCAGCAGATTGATGCAGCGAAGGAAGGTCGATTTGCCCGAGCCGGACGCACCGAGCAGGGAAATGACGTCGCCATCCTGCGCATCCAGAGAGATGCCTCGCAGGACTTCGTGCGTCCCGAAGCTCTTGCGGATGTTGCGAACGGAAAGTCGTGTGACACCTGGCATGAAAGCTCCAATCGTGGTCGTTTCGCTGCTACGCCTTCAGCGCCGGCGGGGCCGCGCGGCGATGTCGCGAGAGCGAGTATTCCAGCAAGGACATGGCCTGCAGGATGATGAAGTTGAGAACGAGATAGATGATGGCGGCGCAGAGGAAGACTTCCATCGTCCGGTAAGTCTGCGAAATCAGGCGCTGTGCCACCCCGGTGACTTCCCAGACGGTGACCAGGCTGGCGAGCGCCGTCGATTTCATCATCAGCACGATCTCGGTCGAGTAGGCCGGCAGCGCGTGACGGAAGGCAATCGGCGCCAGAATGCGCCGAACGAGGAGCGGGCCGGACATGCCGATCGAGCGTGCTGCCTCGATCTCGCGCGGCGAGACCGCGCGAATGCCGCCGCGGAAGATCTCCGCCGAATAGCCTGCGGTGCACAGTGCCAGCGACAGTACAGCGCAGACGAAGGGCTCGCGCAGGAACGGCCAGAGGAACGAGTAGCGGATGAATCCGAATTGACCGAGGCCATAAAACACCAGGAACATCTGGATCAGCAGCGGCGAACCACGGAAGACGAAGATGTAGCCCTTGGCGACCGCCGAAAGCACCGGATTGCCACCGACACGCATCCAGACGATCAACAGTCCGAGAATGCCGCCGAAGAAGACCGCGACGGAAAACAGCGCCAAGGTCATCGGCACGGCCTTAAGCAAGGTCATCATGGTCTGGGTKAGAAATGCAAAATCCATTCTACGATCCTCAAGCCTTGCCCATGGCCGCGGTCGGCATGCTGCGGTTTGCCCGCCGCTCTGCTCCGTTGAAGACGCGATCAGACAGGCTGGTCAAAATGAGATAGAGCGCGCCGCCGACGATGAAGAACAGGAAGTACTGCCGCGTTGAGCCTGCCGCCACCTGGCTGGTGCGCATCAACTCGGCAAGGCCCGTGACCGAGATCAGCGCGGAGTCCTTGAGGCTGAGCTGCCAGACATTGCCAAGGCCCGGGATGGCGAAGCGCAGGACCTGCGGAATGATGATGCGACGAAAACGCAGGCTTTGCGGCATGCCGATCGCCGAAGCGGCCTCAAGCTCGCCTTTCGATATTGCCTGAAAGGCACCGCGGAACACCTCTGCCTGATAGGCGCCGGAAATGATACCGACCGCCAGCGCGCCGGCGAGGAAGGACGGCAGACCGAGGAAACCCTCGTAGCCCATCGCTTTGCCTATGGAGGTGATCGCAGACGAGCCGCCGAAGTAGATGAGATAGATGATCAGGAGTTCCGGCACACCGCGAAAGACGGTCGTGTATACATTGCCCAGCGTGGCGAGAAGGACGCTTCTGGACAGTTTCGCGGCGGCGACCACCGCTCCAAGGACTGCGCCGATTGAAAGCGCGGTTGCCGTGACGCAAAGCGTCATCAGGGCCGCCAGCAGAAGCAAGGCACCCCATCCAGTAGAGCCGAATCCAATCAATTCCAGTGTTGCCATACCCCGTGTCCCCGCGCCCGCCACTTTCTCGACGGTGTCAGAATAGCATGCGGTCCCCGGCAGCAAAGCCGGAGACCGGGACCCCCGGCTTTCGCCGGTCGAGCGTTATTGCGGACTGACGTCGACCTTGAACCACTTCATGGAGAGGTCCTTCACAGTGCCGTCGGCGAGCGCCGATTTGATAGCCTCGTTGAATTTGTCGCGCAGATCGGTATCCGCCTGGCGAATACCAAGGCCCTCGCCCTCACCCCAGATCGACCCGACGATTTCGGGACCGGTAAATGCCAGTGCATCGTTTGCGGACTGGAACGCGTTGGCGAAATAGACCGCATCGTCGAAGCCGAGATCGATACGTCCGCTCTGCAGGTCGAGGTCGCGGTCAGCACCGGTCTTGTATTCGCGGATATCCGCTATGTCGCCGAAATTGTCATAGACGAACTTCGCGTAGACGGTGGCCGCCTGGATGCCGATGGTCTTGCCCTTAAAGGCCTCCTTGAGCGCGTCGACTTCCTTCACGCCGGTCTGGCCCGGCGTCATCTTGATCGTTGCGCCGGTCCCGGCCGCATTTGCGAGCGGGCTATCCTTGGCGGTCGCAAACGCTGCCGGTGTTGCGGCATAAGGAATGGTAAAGCCGATGACTTTCTTGCGATCGTCGGTGATCGACAGCGCATCCATGATCACATCGAACTTGCCGGCATTAAGTGCCGGGATCATGCCATCCCAATCGGACGCGACGAGCTTGCAGTCGATCTTGGCGCGCTCGCAGAGCACCTTGGCGAGTTCCGGTTCAAAACCGCCGAGCGAGCCGTCGGCATTGGTCATATTCCATGGTGCATAGGCACCCTCAAGTGTGATCGTGGCAGTCGTCCAGTCCTTGGCAGCAACCGGGGCTGCAAAGGCAGAGAGCGCCATGGCGCTTGAAAGAAGAAGCGTGCTGAATTTCATCGAAGGATCTCCTCTGAAGTTACAATTGGCCTTGCGGCTGGATCGACCGGTCTCCGCCGGCTTGCCTGCCCACTTCCAAAGAAGGTGATCGGCAGGTTGTATAGGGTACCATATGAGATATTTTATGATATGCAAGAGGAAAGTCGGTTTATCGGGCGAATTCCGTTCGTGCAAAAGGAATAGGCAATGAAGCGTCCTGGCGAAATGAAGCGTGAGCTGGCGCAGAACGATACCTCACCGCTCTATGCCGGTGTCAAGCAGATGATTCTAGACCGCATCCATAGCGGCGAGTGGCCGCCCAAGCATCGCGTGCCCTCGGAGAACGAGTTGGTCAGCGAGCTTGGCGTCAGCAAGATGACGGCCAATCGCGCCCTGCGGGAACTGGCAACAGAGGGGGAGCTTGTGCGCATCCAGGGCGTCGGCTCATTCGTTGCCGAGCGCAAGGGCTATTCGGCGCTTTTTGAGGTCCGCAACATCGCCGACGAGATCGCTGAGCGCGGCCACACGCACGAGGCGTCAGTCGTCATTCTTGCCCAGGAAGCAGCCTCTCCGGAGGTCGCAGACGCGCTTGAACTCGACATCGCGGCGCCTGTCTTCCACTCCCTGATCGTCCACAGCGAAAATGGTGTGCCAGTTCAGATCGAAGACCGCTTCGTCAATCCGGCAGCCGCGCCCGACTACCTTTCGCAGGACTTCTCCTCCCTCACCCCCAACGTCTATCTGACGGCTGCAGCGCCGCTCAGCGGCTCAGAACACATTGTGGAGGCGGCCATGCCCCAGGCCTGGGAATGTAAGTTGCTGACCATCCTGAGGAGTGAGCCGTGCCTGACGATCCGCCGCCGAACATGGTCGGAGCGGCATGTCGTCTCCACCGCACGGCTTGTCTATCCTGGCTACCGCTACCGCCTGGAGACCCGAAGCGGCAAGGTTTTTGAGGAATAATCCACCGAGGTTGTATATGGTACCTATGCCGTCGTCCTTGGGCATAAGGATTCGTCGCCGCTTCGGGCGGCGGGATTTTTCACCGCGACGGCGCGTCGGATTGGCACACTGACGGCGGTCCGCCGACGCCGCTCAAGCGGCGTCCGGACGATGGAGCGTTTTCACCTCCAGGAAATCTTCAAGGCCGAACATGCCGCCCTCGCGTCCATTTCCTGATTGCTTGTAGCCACCGAAAGGGCTGCCGTAGCGGTGCGGCGCACCGTTGATATGCACCATGCCGGCGCGAAGCCGGGCAGCGACGCGTTCTGCACGCGCCGGATCACCGGTCTGCACATAGGCGGCCAAACCGTAGTTGGTGTCGTTGGCGATCGTGATCGCCTCCTCTTCGGTCTCGAACGGCATGATCGCCAGCACCGGACCGAACACCTCTTCGCGGGCAATCCGCATCGAGTTGTCGACATCGGCGAAGATGGTCGGCTTGACGAAATAGCCGGTTTTAAAGCCGTCTGGCCTGCCGGGCCCCCCGACAAGCATTCGCGCGCCTTCGGCGATCCCGGCCTCGATCAACGCCTGCACGCGTTTGAACTGGACGTCGCTGACCACCGGTCCGATGTGCRTACCTTCTTGTGCCGGGTCGCCGACCGCGGCCTCGCGACCGACGCGCTCGGCGATCTCGACCGCCCTTTGATAGACCGACGCCTGGACCAGCAGCCGGGTCGGCGCATCGCAGGACTGGCCGGAGTTATTGAAGCACTCAAGGACGCTGCCGGTGATCCGATCCTCAAGATCGGCATCCTCGAAGACGATATTCGGAGACTTGCCACCGAGCTCCAGCGTAACGCGCTTGACCGTTTCGGCCGCGTCCCTGCTGACTGCGATGCCTGCACGTGTCGAGCCGGTAAACGACATCATGTCGACGTCCCGGTGCCTTGACAGTGCCGCGCCCGCAGTGACACCGTCGCCGTTGACAAGATTGAAGACGCCCGCAGGAAAGCCCGCCTCATCGATCATCTCGGCATAAAGCATGGCATTCAACGGCGTAAATTCGGAGGGCTTCAACACACAGGTCGAGCCCGTAGCCAGGGCCGGAACGACCTTCAGCGCGATCTGGTTGATTGGCCAGTTCCAGGGTGTGATGAGGCCGCAGACACCGATCGGCTCGCGCAACACGACGTCGCCATTTCCCAGCACCTGGCGCGCCTGGAGGCGCTTCAGGGCATCTATGAAGCCTTGCAGATGGCCGACGCCGACGTCGGCCTGTTGCTCGCGGCTCATGGTGATCGGCGCCCCGAGTTCCAGCGTGATCGTCTGTGCCATCTCGTCGTAGCGACGTTTATAGATCGCGAGCAGCGTCTCCAGCAGCGCCAGGCGCTCCTCGACGCTGGTACGGCTATAGCTTGGAAACGCCGTCTTCGCAGCCGCAACGGCGCGGTCGATATCGTCGGCTGTCCCCATGGAAATCACGGCTACGGGCCGCTCGGTCGCCGGGTTCAAGACTTCAAGGTCATTTTCGGCAAGTGGGGCTACCCATTCGCCGTTGATGTAGAATTTCCGCTTGTCTCGCATTTGCTGCCCTCCTCAATTCGCGTTTGTCTTGTCGGTAAGCCAGTCGGTGATCAACTGCCGGTATCGCTCGCCGCTGAAGCTCGGAAAATGGCCGCCGTGGACGACCCGGGCAGGAATTTTCAAAAGCCGCTCCATCGTGGCGAGATAGTGCTCCGCATTGGAATGGTAGGTGTCTTCTATGAGTGGTCCGTCGTAGAGAATATCGCCGGAAAACAGCGTTGCCGTCTTCTTCTCCCAAAGCGCAATGCCGCCCGGAGAGTGGCCAGGGGTGTGGATGATTTCGAAGCTCCTGTCGCCGAGGTCGATCACATCACCCTCTTGGAGGATGCGGGTCGCAGGCGCCTTTTTAACCGCGTAGCATTTGGAGCAATAGGGTTCGGGAGGAAGGGCGCTGAAGATGTCGTCGGCAACATAGGGATCGGCGAGCGTGTTCGTTCGGGTGGGGTTTGAAAGCAGGTCGGCTTCGGCCGCATGCACGGCGCGGCACTCGAACTCGTGATGACACCCGATATGGTCGAAATGGGTGTGGCTTGCGACAGCGATCAGATCGCGCTCAGTGACGAGCGGCACCCATTCGCGCAGCGAAACAACGCCCATGCCGCTGTCGACCAGCATATCGCGATCTCGTCCGCGCACATGCCAGATGTTGCAACGGTAGAACTCCTGAATGTAGGGCTCAGAGATCGCAGTGACATCGTCGTCGAGACGCCGGACCGCATACCATCTATCCGCGCTGATGCGTTCCATCGGTTCAGTGTCCGCGACTTGGCGTCGGTAGGGCGACGACACCTGCAGCGTTGACAGCGAGCGCCACATTTTGGCCCACAGCGACATCGGCCGACTGGGGCATGTGTGCGATGATCGCGAGATCCGGCACCTGCGCGGACCTCAAATGACAACGGTGATGGGTACCGAAAAAGGCGGCGCTCGTCACGGTGGCATCGCCGAGCGCTGTCAGCGTCTCGCTTGCTTGGCCGCCGCGGCGCAAGTGCTCCGGGCGTATGCATAGGGTTACCTTCTGCCCTTCTGCCGGCGGCGCGGCCGTGAAATTCTGCCGTGCGAGGTCGATCCGTCCAAGCGCTGTTTCCACCTGCGCATCGACTGCATCCAGCGACCGGACTGTGCCCTGCAGGAAATTGACTTCGCCCATGAAGGCGGCGGAAAACAGCGAGCGCGGGTGCATGTAGATGTCGGTCGGCGGCCCGAAATCCTCAATACGGCCCTGGTTCATCACCACGATCCGGTCGGCAATCGCCATCGCTTCTTCCTGGTCGTGGGTGACATGGACGAAGGTCGTGCCGACACGCTTTTGGATCGCCTTCAGTTCGTCCTGCATCTGGCGACGCAGTTTCAGGTCAAGCGCACCAAGCGGTTCATCCAGCAAAAGCACGTCGGGATCCACGGCAAGCGCACGCGCAAGCGCCACGCGCTGACGCTGGCCGCCGGAAAGCTCATGCGGTTTCTTCTCGGCCGCGGCCCTGAGGCCGACGAGGTCGAGAAAGCTCTTCGCGCGCACCTCACGCTCGGCCTTGCCGACACCGCGCATCCGCAAGCCGAAGCCAACATTCTCCTTTAGTTTCATGTGCGGAAACAGCGCGTAGTCCTGGAACATTGTCGTCGTCGGCCTGCGTGCCGGCGGCACGTTGGTCATCTCCCTGCCGCCAATCGCGATCCGTCCCTTGGTCGGCGACAGAAAGCCGCCAAGGATCGACAGAAGCGTGGTTTTGCCGCATCCCGAAGGCCCAAGCAGCACGATGAACTCGCCAGCGGCGATATCGAGCGAAACGTCATCGAGTGCGGTGAAACTGCCGAATGTCTTGGTTGCGTTGGCGATCGAAACCGGGGCGGTCATGATTTCTTGGTCCTTCCGAACAGGCACAGCTCCAGCACGATCAGCACCATGACAGAGACGAGGAACACCAACGACCCGATGGCATTGGTCTTCGGATTGAGACCAGAGCGCAAGAGGCTCCAGATCTCGACGGGGAGCGTGACGTCAAAGCGCGACAGCAGGAAAGCGATGATGAACTCATCCCAGCTGAAAGTCACCGAGAGGAAGAAGGAGGCAAGCAGCGACGGCATCAGCATGGGCGCCGTGATCAGCATCATGACCTTCATATCATTGGCGCCGAGGTCGCGGGCAGCCCGTTCGATGTTGATGTGGTGGTCGCCCATCGACGCGTAAATAATCGCAAAGCAGAGCGGCAGGTTGATGACCACGTGCCCGATGCCGACTGTCCAGAGCGACAGCCCGATGCCCAGCGTGTTGAGGACCGTGAGCAGCCCCAGCGCGATGATGAGATAGCTGACCGTCATTGGCGCGATCAGCAGACCACGCTGCCATGCCGAGCCGGGCAGCTTGTAGCGAGCAAGTGCATACGCCGCCAGGAACCCGAGCAGGCAGGCGACGAACGAGGAGATCGTCGCGACAAGGAAGGAATGCAATAGCGCCGCCATGAGCTTGCGGTCGGCAAAGACCGCTTCATACCACTGCAGGGAAAAACCGTTGAACGGCGGGACGGGCAGACGTCCGTCCTGGAACGAGAAAAGCACCAGCACCACGACTGGCAGGAAGATGAAGGCGAAGATCAGGCCGGCATAGGCCATTGCCAGCCATGTCGAGATTTTGTTGGCTGCCATCACGCCCTCTCGATCTTCAGCCAGCGGGCACAGGCAAGATAGGCTGCGGTGACTACGAGCATCAGGATGATCGACAATGCTGCGGCCATCGGAAAATCGGCGCGGCGCCCGAGCTGCAGCATGATGATCTGGGGAAGCACGAGTTCATTGTTGCCGCCGAGAATCTGCGGCGTGACGTAGTCGCCGATGCACAGTACGAATGTCAGGAAAGCGCCCGTCATGATGCCTGGCAGCGTCAGTGGCAGGACGACATGCCAGAAGGTCTGCAACGCGTTGGCGCCGAGGTCGGCCGCCGCCCGCCTGTAGTTCGGCGACAATTGCACGAGATTGGCATAGATGGTCAGCGTCAGAAGCATGACGAAGAAATGCACGAAACCGATGACAGTGGCCGTGCGATTGCTGGCAAGTTCAAGCGGCTCGCTGATCAGGCCGCTCTGCATCAGGGCCTGGTTTATCACTCCATTGCGGGAGAGGACCAGCAGCCAGGAATAGGAACGAACGACATAAGACGTCCAGAATGGCAAAACAGCCAGTATCAGTGCTGCTCGCTGGAACCGTTGCGGCACGCGCTCGGCAATGATCCAGGCAAGCGGATAGGCTAGCAGAACGGAAAGGATCGTGACGACGACGGTGATTTCAAGCGAGTTGGTCAGGCCCTTCAACAGAGCGTCCTTCTCGAAGAAAGCAATGTAGTTGCCGAAATTCCAGACGCGGACAATCGAACCGCCTTGCTGTGCCCAGAGGCTCATCGCCGCCATGAGGAGAAACGGCGCTACGAAAAATGCAATCGTCCAGACAAGTGCGGGAGCGACGAAACCCCAGGCCTTGCGTTGCTCTGTATCGTCAAGAGAAAGGGTAGCCATGGTCAAGGCTCCGTCCTCCCTCTCCCCTTTCAAGGGGGAGGGTCATGGTGAGGCACATTCGGGTAAAATCAGCCCGTCAATTCTGAAGCATCTCGGTCCACACGTCCTGCATCTTCGTGTCCAGTTCGGCACTCGGGATCGGATAGAGCTGCGTGCGCTTCAAATAGTCCGCCTGCTCGCTCCAGCGCAGTGCCGTCTTCTGCTCGCCAGTCAGGTGTTCTCCGGCCTTGGCGTTTGCAGGCATCGCCCAGTAGCACGACGAGGTTGCAAGCCGTGCCTGCCCTTCAGGGCTGACGATATACTGGACGAACTTCAGCGCCAGATCCTTCTTCTTGGAATCCTTCATGACGCCGATAGACTGCGCCCAACGCACCGCACCCTGATCCGGAATGACCCAATCGAGATTGGGCTTGTCCTTGACCAATCCGGCCGTCAGCCATTCGCCCCCGCCAAAGACGATATCGACCTCACCGGTCGCGAGCGCTGTTTGCGAGGAGACGACGTCGCTCACCTGTTTTGAATTCTTCTTCAGCGCGAAGAGCTTTTCCTTGATCGCCGGCAGATCCGCTTCCTTGAGATCGGCCGTCGCCTTGCCGAGATCGATTCCCGTCAGGCCGATCATCGGCAGATAGTAGTCGTAAACCGCAATGCGGCCCTTGTATTTGTCCGACCACAGCTTGGACATGTCCCTCATGTCGGCCGGATCGACTTTGCTCTTGTCGTAGGAGACGGTGTTGTATCCGAACTTTTCGGTGACTGCATATGTCTTGCCATCGCGCGTATTGTTGTCCTGCATGCGCACTTGCGGGAAGATGTCGGCATTGGGTAGTGCATCGGCCGGAATGTCGGCAAGAATGTTCTTGTCCACCGCGCGCTGCACATCGACCCCATCGATCACCAGGACGTCCCAATCCCCAGGCTGCGACTGATCGATGATCGAGAGGCCCGCACCTGTCCCCTCATATTCCTTGAGGTTGACCTTGACGTCGTTCGCCTTTTCGAAGGGCTCGATCAGCGCCGGGTCGGTGTGGTCGCACCAGACGAGCGCATTCAGTTCCTCCTGCGCCAAGACCGGCGCTGCAGAGAGAACGGCTGACGCCGCGCCGAGCGACAAGGCGGCGGCCGAAGACAAAAATTTGCGCGCGAAGGCGCCCTTGCGAACGTGGATCATGATGTTGCCCTCTGGTCGGTGGCGCTCATTTCGGCGCCTTCAGGAAAAAGATTGAATGAGTTCATTTTTTAAGTCAATATGAATCTTGAGGGCATTCATAATTTGAGAAAGTCGGGAATGACGGGACTGCGCGCAAAGCAGAAAGCCGATCGGAATCGCCGCATCCTGGAGGCAGCGACAAGCCTGTTCCGCAACGTCGGATACGATAGCGCTCGCATTGAGGACATCGCCGAACAAGCAGCTGTCTCGGTCGGAACATTCTACAACTACTATCAGAACAAGGGCGACATTCTGGTCGCCGCAGTCTCGATGGAAGTCGAGGAAGTCCTTCAATCCGGGAAGGCAATTGTCGAAAATCCGCCACCGGCAACACTCGAGGCACTGCAGGCACTGATCGACCAGTATTTCGACCATTCGCTGGTCTATCTGAGCAAGGAGATGTGGCGTACGGCGATGGCAACCTCCATTCAGCAACCCGACAGCCCCTTCAGCCGCCGCTATACCGAACTCGACGGTCGGCTTTGCGACCAGGTTTCGATGCTGGTCCAGAAGCTGCAACTGCGCGGCGTGGTCATGCCGGGTATTGATGCGGTTGCCGTTGGGCAGATGGCCTTCAACAACCTCAACATGATGTTCATCGAATTCGTCAAGGACGAGGCGATGACGCTGCAAACGCTGAAAGAACGCGTCGCGCGGCAGAACCGACCGCTCGCACTGCTGATCAGCAGCCCCAGAATTCAATAAAAGACGGGAGACTTTGGGATGGAACAACAGCAACATGCCGTTCTTGCGGCTGCCGAGCGCCTTGTCGACGCTTTCGGGCGCCATGACCGCGACGGCTATTTCGCCGCCTTCGCGCCGGAAGCCACCTTCATTTTCCACAATCTGGACCGGCCGCTGCGTAGTCGCGCCGCATACGAGGCCGAATGGCAGCTTTGGGAAACACGGGACGGATTTCGTGTCCGGGGCTGCCGCTCCACCGAACCGCATGTTCAAATCGTCGGGCCAGTCGCCATTTTCACTCATCGTGTGGAAACCGATCTCGTCGTCGATGGTGCGTTGGCGACAAACACCGAAAGGGAGACGATCGTGTTCGAGAAGCAGGCAACGGGAGATTGGCTGGCAATCCACGAGCATCTGTCGCCCCTGTCGTGAGTACCGCCGCGCCGGCCCGTAACACATATTGCGATGCAAGGTCATTGGAAAGGAAGAGACGAATGGTTGATCTGAAGACGAACCTGGAAGATCTGCGCCGGAAATTCGCCGACAGCGCCGAATTTTTCGACCCGCGGTTTCGCCGCGTGGCCGAGAAGATTTTCAGGGGCGGCACGCGTGCGGCGCCCTATTCCGGCATTTCGACCTTCGCAAGCCTTCCCTACAAGGAGGTGAATTTCGCCGCCCCGGATTTTGGCGACCTGCAGGTTGCCGCGATCGGTATTCCGATGGATCTCGGCGTCAGCAATCGGCCGGGTTCGCGTTTCGGCCCCCGGGCCGTTCGCAGTATCGAGCGCATCGGTCCCTACAACCATGTCCTCGACTGCGCACCTGCTTATGACCTGCGTGCGGCCGACGTCGGCGACGTGCCCTTTGGGAGCCGATATCGGCTCGAACAGTGTCATCAAAACATCGAGGCGGTGATCACAAAGATCGTCGAGGCCGGCGTCATTCCCGTCTCGGTCGGCGGCGACCATTCCATAACGCACCCGATCCTGAAGGCAGTCGGCGCCAGACGGCCGGTCGGCCTGATCCATATCGATGCGCATTGCGACACCGGCGGCCCCTTCGATCAGACGAAATTCCATCACGGCGGGCCGATGCGAAACGCGGTTCTGGACGGTGTGCTCGATCCTACAAGGACCATACAGATCGGCATCAGGGGCCCCTCGGAATACCTCTGGGAATTTTCCTATGAATCCGGAATGACGGTCATTCATGCCGAAGAGGTTACCGGCATGGGCATTGCGGCGATCATCGAGAAGGCGCGGCAGATTGTCGGCGACGGACCGACCTATCTGTCGTTCGACATCGATAGCCTTGATCCTGCGTTCGCTCCCGGCACAGGGACACCCGAAATCGGCGGACTGACAAGTCGCGAGGCGCTGGAGCTGCTTCGCGGCCTCAAGGGCCTCAACTTCGTCGGTGCCGATGTGGTGGAAGTCGCCCCGCAGTACGACAGCACCACCAATACCGCCCAGGCCGGCGCGCAGGTGCTATTTGAAATCCTCAGCCTTCTGGTGTTCAGCCCTGCACTCGCGAAATGAGCCTAGACACTGCAGATCGATTGGAAATGCGCTGCCAAGGGGCTGCATACGGCGCCTTGTCAGCGCGCGCTATTGTCGCAATGCACGAAAAAGACGTGGAATTCATTTAACGGCCTTGGCGATTGGCCACGGCGACTGCATAATGCTGATTCTACGAATATCGCGGCTGATCGGCATCAGACTGTCTCGAACTTCGTGTAAGCATTTGGAACACAAGCTGGTCTGACGCGTTTACCTTACGCGAGCCGACGTGCAGCGATCCCGTCCTAACAACCGGCCGCGGGAGAGCACGATGCAAAAGAGCGAATGCGACGTATTCGATCTGTTTTCAGAGATCTATACGAGCGCCGCGCAAGAAGAGCTTAGCCTCCAGGAATACCTCCTGGCCTGCCGTGATGACAAACGAATGTATGCCACCGCGCAGGAGCGCATGGTGGAAGCCATCGGCGAGCCTACATTGATCGATACAAGCGCCGAGGAGCGTCTGGGACGGATATTCTCCAACCGGACCGTAAAGGTCTATCCGTCATTCGCAGACTTCTACGGAATGGAAGACACCATTGAGCGTATCGTCGGCTATTTCCGCTACGCGGCGCAAGGTCTCGAGGAACGCAAGCAGATTCTCTATCTTCTCGGCCCTGTTGGCGGCGGAAAATCCTCGCTTGCCGAGCGGCTGAAGAAGCTGATGGAGCGCTTCCCGGTCTACACACTGGCCATTGACGGCAAGATCAGCCCTGTCTTTGAATCCCCACTCGGCCTCTTCCACCCGGAGCGAATGGCGGACCTTCTTGAGGACAAGTACGGGATCGCGCGGCGGCGGCTCACAGGGCTGATCTCACCCTGGGCAACCAAAAGGCTGGACGAAATCGGCGGCGACATCTCGAAATTCAGCGTCGTCAAACTGATGCCGTCCCGCCTTCGCCAGATCGCCATCGCCAAGACGGAACCTGGGGACGAGAATAATCAGGACGTTTCGGCACTGGTCGGCAAGGTCGATATCCGGCAGCTGGAGAACTTCAGCCAGGCTGACCCAGACGCCTACTCCTTTAGCGGGGGTCTCAACCGCACGACGCAGGGTCTTCTCGAATTCGTCGAGATGTTCAAGGCGCCGATCAAGGTTCTGCACCCGCTGCTGACGGCAACTCAGGAGGGAAGTTACAACGGCACCGAGAATTTCGGTGCATTCCCTTACCAGGGGATCGTTGTCGCCCACTCCAACGAGTCCGAATGGCTCCAGTTCAAGAACAACAGGAACAACGAAGCCTTCCTCGACCGAATCCTCGTCGTGAAGGTGCCATATTGCCTGCGCGTGACCGAAGAGCGGCTGATCTACGAGAAGCTGTTGCGGGAAAGCGAACTGGCAAAAAGCCCCTGTGCGCCGGAGGTGCTGGAGAATCTGAGCCGCTTCACGGTCGCGACGCGGCTTGCGCGCCACGAGAACTCGCCACTTTATACCAAGATGCGCGTCTATGATGGCGAGAACCTCAAGGATACTGACCCCAAGGCGAAATCCGTACAGGAATACCGCGATGCTGCCGGGGTCGACGAAGGCATGACCGGGATCAGCACGCGCTTTGCCTTCAAGGTTCTGTCCGAGACCTTCAACTATGACACCAAGGAGGTTGCGGCCGATCCGGTTCACTTGATGTACATCATGGAGCAGGCGATACGGCGCGAGCAGTTTCCCAAGGAGATAGAAGCAAGCTACCTCGACTTCATCAAGTCGGAGCTTGCCGCTCGCTATGCCGAGTTCATCGGCCACGAAATCCAGAAGGCCTATCTCGAATCCTATAGCGAGTATGGACAGAACCTCTTTGACCGCTACATCGCCTATGCCGATGCCTGGCTCGAAGATCAGGATTTCAAGGATGCCGACACCGGGCAGATCCTCAACCGCGAGATCCTCGACAGCGAACTGTCCCAGATCGAGAAGCCCGCCGGCATTGCAAATCCAAAGGACTTCCGCAACGAAGTGGTGAAATTCACGCTACGCGCGCGGGCAAAGAACCACGGGCGCAATCCCTCGTGGACAAGCTACGAAAAGCTGCGCGAGGTTATCGAAAAGCGCATGTTCGGTCAGGTCGAGGATCTGCTGCCTGTCATCAGTTTCGGATCCAAGAAAGACAGCTCGACGGAAAAGCAGCATGCCGAGTTCGTTCAGCGGATGACCGAGCGCGGCTATACGGCGCGCCAGGTCCGTCGGCTCGTCGACTGGTACATGCGCGTAAACAAGGCCGGTTGACGATGCCGAAACGAGGGATTGGCAGATGCCGAATTTCATCGACCGCCGGCTTAACCCGAAGGACAAGAGCCTCGGGAACCGGCAGCGTTTCCTGAACCGGGCTCGCGAAGAACTGAAACGGGCGATCAAGGATCAGATCAAGTCCGACAGAATTGTCGATGTGGACGCCGCTCACGGCGTACCCATGCCGACGCGTGGTGCAGGCGAACCGACCTTTCGACCCTCCCCCGGCAGCGGCATCCGCGAACATGTTCTTCCAGGCAACAAGGAATATTCTGCCGGTGACCGCCTTTCGAAGCCGGAGAGCGGGGCCGGCGGCATGGGCCATGGTGCTGGTTCGGGTGGAAGCGACGATGAATTCCAGTTCGTGCTGTCGCGAGAGGAGGTGCTTGACCTCTTCTTCGAAGATCTGGAGCTCCCCGATATGGTGAAGCTGAACCTGAAGGAGACGGTCACCTTCAAGTCGCACCGGGTTGGCTTCACCACCGCCGGCACGCCGACGAACATCAATATCGGTCGGACCATGCGCAACAGTTTCGGCCGGCGCATGGCTCTGCAGCGGCCGAGCGAAAGGCAGATACAAGCCGTTGCCGACGAGATATCGGTGCTCGAAGAGGAGGCTACCTCCCTGGAGGATAGCCGTCGCCTCAAGGCCCTGCGTGAAGAGCTGGAGGCGCTGGAGCGTCGGCGCCGGCGTATCTCCTACGTTGATCCCGTCGACGTGCGCTTCAATCGATTTGAACGCCAACCGGTGCCGAATGCAAACGCTGTGATGTTTTGCCTGATGGATGTCTCAGCCTCGATGGGAGAACGCGAGAAAGATCTCGCCAAGCGTTTTTTCGTGCTGCTGCATCTCTTCCTCAAGCGTCGCTACGAGCGGATCGATATCGTCTTCATCCGCCACACCGACGAGGCCCGGGAGGTTGACGAGGACACTTTTTTCTACAGCAAGCAAAGCGGGGGCACGGTCGTTTCGACCGCGCTGGAAGAGATGCTGCGGATTATCGAGGAGAGATATCCCGCCGGACTCTGGAACATCTATGCGGCCCAGGCATCCGATGGGGACAACACCAGCGGCGACTCCGAACGCTGCGCAGCCCTTCTTCGCGGGCAACTCATGAAGCTTTGCCAATATTATGCCTATGTCGAGATCATCGACGAGCGCGAGACGGAGATATTCGGCTCGACCGACAACGGCACCTCGCTCTGGCGCGCCTATCGTACGGTCGATGGCGACGTGCCTAATTTCCATATGGCCCGGATTGCGAGGCCAGCAAACATCTATCCCGTCTTTCGTAAACTCTTTAGCCGCCAACCGGGCGGGCGTGCGCGCAACTGAGGGACCACCGACATGGCGAAACGCGCGAGCGCAGGCCTTCTGTTTCATGGATCCGACTGGAATTTTGCGACGCTTTCCCGCGCCTATGAGGCCATAGAGACGATTGCGCTCGACGAGATGGGGCTCGACATCTATCCCAATCAGCTTGAGATCATCTCGTCCGAGCAGATGCTCGACGCCTACTCCTCGGTCGGCATGCCGCTGATGTACCAGCACTGGTCGTTCGGCAAGCGCTTCATCTTCGAAGACCACCTGTACCGGAAAGGCCAGCGCGGGCTTGCCTATGAGCTGGTGATCAACTCCAATCCCTGCATCACCTATCTCATGGAAGAAAATACCATGGCCATGCAGGCGCTCGTCACCGCCCATGCTTCCTTTGGTCACAACCATTTCTTCAAGAACAACTATCTGTTTCGCCAGTGGACGGACGCGGGCGCCATCCTCGGCTACATGGACTTCGCCAAGAAATACATCGCCAAATGCGAGGAGCGGCATGGCATCGTGGCCGTGGAGGCGATCCTCGATTCCGCCCATGCGCTCATGGATCACGGCGTATTCCGCTATCGCCGCCCGCCCCGGCTGTCTTCGGAGAAAGTTAGGGAACGTGCGCGCGAACGCCTGGAATATGAAGAGCAGAGCTACAGCGACCTGTGGCGAACGCTGCCGCTCGCAGCCGAGAGCAGGGATCCGGAAGAAGCAGAACGCAATGCCTCCGAGCGGAAGAAGATTTTGAACCTGCCTGAGGAGAACCTGCTCTACTTTATCGAGAAGCATAGCCTGATCCTCGAACCCTGGCAGCGTGAGATCCTGCGGATCGTGCGTGTCATCGCCCAGTATTTCTATCCACAGCGCCAGACAAAGGTGATGAACGAGGGATGTGCCACATTCGTGCACTACACCATCATGAACCGTCTCTTTGATCAGGGAAAAATAAGCGAAGGCAATATGCTGGAGTTGCTGCGCAGCCATTCCAACGTCGTCTTTCAGCCTTCCTTCGACGACCCGCGCTTTTCGGGGATCAATCCCTATGCGCTCGGATTTGCAATGATGCAGGACATCGAGCGCATTTGCACGAATCCGACCGCCGAAGACCGCGAGTGGTTTCCCTCGTTTGCGGGCAATGGCGACTGGCGCAGTACCCTGCTGGATGCCTGGGCGAACCATCGCGACGAGTCCTTCATCCTGCAATATCTAAGCCCGGCTATGATCCGCAAATTTCGCCTGTTTTTGCTGTCCGACGTCGCAACCGACAACTATTGCGAGGTCTCCTCCATTCACAACGAGCGCGGCTATGCAGCGGTCCGCGCAGCGCTCGCGCGCAGCTATGATGTCGGAGCCCGGCAGCCTGACATCCAGGTCGTCGACGTCGACCTTCTTGGCGACAGGCAACTTCGGTTGAAGCACATCGTCAAGGATGGCCTTCGCCTCGAGGAAACCAGTCGCGATGCCACGCTGATGCATCTTCGTCATCTCTGGGGGTATGAGGTCAGTCTGGAAGGCGTCGATGGGGCAACCGGCGCAATGCTGTACGAGTGTTCGACGGGGTGATATTCGAGGCCGATCTCGTATCATGCCGCTGCGCTTCGTGGAGAATTGTGCGGTCGCACGCCGCTTCCGCTAGCGCTCGCAAATGGGTTGTCCTGGTCGTCGCGGCAAGCGCATGTCCCGGTCGAAAACACAACCTTATGGCGACTGCTCGCCCGGTCAGCAAAACAAAAAGTTGACGCGGCGACATCTGGCCTGTATGTCTGGACACATCGATACTTTGTTTGCCGATATTTGTTTTTGCTGCGCTTCGCGCGTCGTGACGAACTTCCCCTCTCAAAAGTCGAAAAATGCCCGCTGCGCGTCGCTCAGCGGTGGTTAGCTATCGCCATGAAAGGGTTCGTTATGAACACTGGTACAGTTAAATGGTTCAACGCCACCAAAGGCTTCGGCTTCATTCAACCGGATGACGGCAGCCCGGACGTGTTCGTCCATGTGTCTGCTGTTGAACGCGCAGGCATGAGATCGATCGTTGAAGGACAGAAGCTCGGTTTCGAGCTTGAGCGCGACCAGAAGTCGGGCAAGATGTCCGCCGGCCAACTCCAGGCCGCTTAAGTCATTGCTGCCCATGACCACGGATGTACTGGCATGGAAGCACAAGGTTGTGAAAGGTCAGGCATCTGTCTGACCTTTTTTCGTCGAGATCCCTTTGCATGACTGTGGTATCCATGGGGCTAACGACTGGACAACAAGTTGCGCATCAGCTGCGCTCCGTTAAAAATCGAACAAGGAACACACGTTGAGACACCCGAACGACAATGGCTTTGCAGAACGTCGCAATGCCGCGGCAGTCGCGAAGAAGCAACTGCTGGCGAAGTTTGAATCCGCGCCGAAACCGACCGACCCCGAGATGCAGGAGCGGCTTGCCGCCCGTGTTGCCTTGGCCAGCGCCAAGGAAGCCCGTCGTGCCGAGCGCGAAGCCGCCAAGAAGGCGGAAAATGAGCGCCTCCTGGCCGAGGCCGCGGCGCTCGCAGCCGCCGCGCAAGCTCATGAAAAGGCTGAGGCTGAGGCCCGAGAAGCTGAAATCAATAATCGCATTTCGCGCGTTGTCGCTGACGAAGCCGCACGCAAGGCCGAACGGGATCGTCGCTACGCGGCGCGCAAGGCCCGTCAAGGCTGACGATTGATATATGCGGGACGGTGCAAGCGGGTCTTTTCGGCCGCGCTGCATATCCAGCCAAAAGCGGATCGATTTTCATGAACGCCCACGCCTACGCAACTGTGGCACCTGCCGAAGACAACGTCGCAAGCTGGCTGAAGATTCTTTCAGCCTATCGCCAGCCACGCATGGGACGGAGCAGCTTCGAGCTTGTCGTCACACTGCTTCCGTTCATCGCATTCTGGGCCGGCGCCTACATCTGCGTTTACAAGGGTTTTTGGCCTGGGTTGGTGTTGATCGTTCCGGCCGCCGCCTTCCTGCTGCGCCTGTTCATGATCCAGCACGATTGCGGACATGGCTCCTTCTTTGGACGCCGGCGTCTCGATGACTGGACAGGCCGCGTCCTTGGCGTACTGACTTTGACGCCCTATGACTATTGGCGGCGAAGCCACGCCGCCCATCACGCAACAGCCGGAAATCTGGACGAGCGCGGTATCGGTGACATCACCACGCTGACGGTCGCTGAGTATCGTTCGCTTCCCAGATCGAAACGGCTCGCCTATCGACTTTACCGGCATCCACTCGTGATGTTCTGCATTGGCCCGGCCTGGATCTTCCTCTTCAAGCAGCGCCTGCCCTTTGGGATGATGCGCAATGGCCCGTCACCATGGATTTCCACCATGGCCACCAACGCTGCCATCGCCCTGCTGACCGTCGCTGCAATATGGGCGGTCGGACTGGTGCCGTTCCTTGTGGTTCATCTCCCCATCGTACTGCTCGCAGGAGCGGCCGGAGTGTGGCTGTTTTACGTTCAGCACCAGTTCGAGGAAACGCACTGGTCAAAGGACGAAGAATGGCAATTCCCGCAGGCCGCACTGCACGGCGCCTCGCACTACGACCTGCCGCTGGTGCTGCGATGGATCACCGGCAACATCGGGGTTCATCACGTGCATCACCTTGCGAGCAGAATACCCTATTATCGGCTCCCCGAGGTCCTTCGTGACCATCMGGAATTGGCCGATATCGGCCGCATAACTTTATGGGAGAGCCTGCAATGTGTTAAGCTCGTGCTCTGGGATGAAAAGAGCCGAAAGCTCGTGTCCTTCCGCGATGCCGCCAAAGCAGCCACGACCGCCTGACGACCAAATCCGCGCACGACCGCGCGCGCCCCAAGCGCAGCCGGTCGCCAAAACTAACTCTACCCGTTCCAAGGATCTAACATTGACCCCGATTACGCTTACGCCGATCCAAATTAGAGGTCTAAAACTCGCCATGGATGGGGATCTCTTTCCCCAGGACGCGAAGAAATGGACACACCTGAATGCTGTCGTCACCTATGCAAAGACCGACAGGTTTAAGGAACGGCCGCAGAAGGTCAAATTTCTAAGCACGAACACCCTCACCGAACTGAGGGAAGCCGGCTTTGTGCAACCTCTCGACCCTGACGCAGAGATGGAACGGACGGCACACAGCATAACCATGGCTGGTAAAATCTGGCTTCTGAAAAACAAATAGCGGCTTCAAGCGATTGAGGATCGAAGCTCCCGACCGCGGGAGCTTCCGCCGCCATCCCATCGTGCCTTCGGCATCCGGTGCCTTTGCCGTCAGTTAACCGATCTGCATCATATTTGGCAGACACTGAAATGCGGCAAACTGAGGCCACGGCCCGGCGTTGCGTGCGTGCAGGTCCGGCGGGTCAAAAATGTATGAGTATTGCATCATTGGGGGCGGTATCGTGGGCTTGGCGGTTGCCATGGCGCTGCAGGAAAAAACGCCTGGCGCAACCCTAATCCTGCTCGAAAAGGAACCGAATATTGCCCGCCATCAGACCGGGCACAATAGCGGCGTCATCCACGCCGGTATCTACTACGCCCCGGGCTCGCTGAAAGCGACGTTGTGCCGTGAGGGAGCGAATGCAACCAAGCGGTTCTGTGCCGAAAATGGCATCCCCTTTGAAACCTGCGGCAAGCTTCTCGTGGCAACCAACGATACGGAAATGCGCCGCATGGACGGCCTCGAAGAGAGGGCCCGGCAGAATGCGATCGAATATTCCCGGCTCTCGAAATCGCGCCTGAGATCGGACGAGCCTGATATCGCTGGCCTAGGTGCCCTGCTCGTGCATTCCACGGGCATCGTTGACTACACGGCAGTATGCCGGGCAATGGTGATGCGCGTCGAGGCGAACGGCGGCGAAATCCGGCGCGGGGTCGAGGTATCGGCCATTCACGAAAACGAGGATGGCGTGCTGGTCGAAGGCACCTCGGACCGCATCGAGGCCCGAAGGCTGGTTGCCTGCGCTGGCCTCCAGTCCGACCGTATCGCGTCGATGGCGGGCCTGCAAATCGATCATCGGATCGTTCCTTTCAGGGGAGAATACTATGTCCTCTCGCCATCCAAGGCGCGCGTTACCCAACGCCTCATCTATCCGATCCCCGACCCTGATTTGCCGTTTCTCGGTATCCACCTGACACGAACGATCGACGGTGGGATGACAGTCGGTCCCAACGCGGTTCTGGGCTTCGCCCGGGAAGGGTACGCGAAGGGAAGCTTCGCTCTTGCCGACGTCGCAGACATGATGGCGTTCACGGGTTTCTGGAAGATGGCTATACGCAACTGGCGTTCAGCGATGACCGAATTTGCCAATTCGGCCTCGAAGGCCCGCTACCTCAAAGAGTGCCAGAAATACTGCCCCTCTCTGACCATCAACGATCTGACAGCACCCCAGGCGGGCATTCGCGCCCAGGCTGTCATGTCCGACGGCAGCCTTGTGCATGACTTTCTCTTCAAGCAGACAGAACGAATGCTCCACGTTTGCAACGCGCCCTCCCCGGCTGCGACCTCTGCCATCCCGATCGGGCGTATGATCGTCGATCGCCTGCTCGGCAGCTGACGATCGTCAGCAACGGTGCCCGCGGCTTCCTCAAGCAATTGAAGCCGTCAGGCCATAGTGGGAGTGACGCCGCCGTCGACGCGCAGTGCCGCGCCATTGGTGGCCGAAGAAAGTGGGCTTGCTACATAGGCCACAAGGCTGGCGATTTCCTCTGGCTCGATCAGCCTCTGCAGGAGCGAAGTCGAACGATGCTTGGCAAAGAACTCCGCTTCCACGTCCTGTGCCGAGGCACCGGGACTGCTCGACAATCCCCGCAGGAAATCAACGATCCCTTCTGAACGTGTCGGCCCAGGCAGAACGGAATTGACTGTTACTTTCGTCCCCTTGGTCAGCTCCGCCAAGCCGCGCGATACCGCCAGCTGCGCGGTCTTTGTCATGCCGTAGTGCACCATGTCACTTGGTGTCATGAGCCCAGACTCGCTCGAAACAAAAATGATACGACCCCAATTTCGCTCGATCATGCCACCGAAGTAGGCCCGCGCAAGACGAATCCCGCCAAGCACATTGATCTCGAAATAGCGCCGCCAATCGTCATCGGAAATCTCCGCGAACCGCTTAATCTCGTAGATTCCGAGATTATTGACCAGAATGTCGATCGCGGGGACGGCCTTCAGCAAGGTCAATGCGCCCACTTCCGTTGCCAGGTCGGCCAGAATGGCGGTGACATTGCCACGGGCTGATACACCAAGACTTTCCACCGCTTCATCAAGCTTGGCCTGCGACCGTCCAGTAATGAAAACCCTCGCGCCTTCGTCTGAAAGAGTCCTTGCGATCTCAAGGCCGATCCCGGCCGTCGAGCCCGTCACCAGGGCTGTTTTGTTCTTTAGTTGAAGATCCATCTCAATCATCCTCGTTGCGTGTGCGTGGAGCACATTGTTTCGATGAACACGACATAACGACACGAACGCCAACAAGAATAGGCATTCTTACCAATGGTCTCTTGCGATTATCACCAACAAGTGGCGCAATCTCTACGCGCTGGTGTGCAGGGGCTTGGCCGCTAGCACCCAGTCACTGTTGGACTGAAAGCGACTGCTTCAATCGTGTCCGCACCCTTTGGAACTGCGCCGGATCAAGTCGAAATCTTGCCAGCCGCTGGCGCCCCGTGTCAGGCAAAACAAGCAGGCCGAGCGTAAACGCGAAGTGCATAATTCTTCGAAGAAGACCCTGATGTTCCCGCCGCATGGCCGCCAGATAGGAAGATGCGAGCCCCCAATCAGGACGTCTGCCAGACGCAACTATTCCGAGCATCTTCATTTCCAGGACATAGCCATAGTCGTCACGAAGCGTCATCTCATGGCGCAGGCCACGCGCATTGATAAGCTCCACCAAATGCCGGAGCCGCCCCTGAAATCGGTCGACATATCCGTTCATTCGTTCGCCGGTCAGTGTCGAGAACGACGACAGGTTCGTACTATGGATCCTATATTTCCCCAGCGGTTTATCTATTGAAACGACATTGCCGACAAAAGGAGCCAGCAGGTAGGGCACACCGTCAATGGCCCGCTCATAGCTGAGGTCGCCGAGATCCTCGTAGACGTCACGACGGTAGACGTTGCCGGACGTCGGCGGCGTATTGTAATAGCCTCGGCGATTTATTGACTGGATCAGGGAGACCGAGCTCTCCGTCGCCGTCAACTTTGGAAAGGCTTCGCCGATCGGGTTTCCCGTTTGGTCGATCGGCAAGAGCATAAACTGAATCTTCGACACATCCGGTCGTAGATGCGTCGCAATGTGCTGAAACGCATCAGGCAAAAGGAGATCATCGGCGTCCAGGAAGTGAACAAAATCGCCCTTGGACAGCGAGAACCCCGTTAGCGAACATCCCAAGGCCCCTCGATTTTCGGTCCTAAGAGCGATGATCCTGCCCTGGTATTCCTGAATTCGTTGCCAGGACTGATCTGTCGAACCGTCATCGACGACGATGACCTCGAAATTTGAATATTTCTGCTGAAGCGCGCTATCGATGCACTTTCGAATAAACAACTCGTAGTTGAAGCAAGTAATTATAATACTGAGAAGAGGAGCTTCCGTGTGCACTACACACCTCGCGTCGTCAATTCACTCCGATGCGCCGTATACCACCCCTCTAATTGTCAGTCTACTAATATGGCGGAATATTGAACATCAAATAGACCTACATCCCTAGGTTTTTCTTGAGTGTATCTGCGCGAACGACATCCTCTTACCGCTTGACCGAGCAGCGGCACAAGCCGGCATTCCCTGGAGAGCCATTTGTTCCAAGCCTCTCCCGACACTCCTGAATCAATATGATCGCTCAAATTGCTGAACTGTAGCTACGCAGGCTATTTTTTGGCTCACATTCCCGGTTGACTGCGATGCGTATGCATTTTCGCTTTGCGATAAGATAGTATTACTAGGGCACATAAGCGCCGATTCCGAAAGAAGACGAAGATAGACCATTCTGTCACGAATAGTGTTTTCAAATGCGACTTGTTTACTCGCAGGAGCTATCCTTTTTGTCTTGATGTATATATTTTTGTGCGATTATATACTAACCGTCATCCGCTCGCGGGATGGCGTGTTCACTTCCAGAAAGGGCCGGGCTCAAACAGGACGCCTTCCTACTGGGACGAAGCTAGATGGAGATGGCGAAGGGATGTGCAGGCGAAACCTCGATCGTCTCAGAAGCCAGTTGGACGGAATTGACCTTATTTCCAGCGACGTATTTGATACCTTGCTGCTCCGTCGGCCGCGATCACAACGCTCGCGCGTTATGGAGGGCGAACGGCGTTTTGCTCGTCTTCTGAGAGAGCAAGGGTTTCGCACAGACCCCGAACAACTATTTCGGGCGCGTCTGCTGGCCGAAGGCTTCGCCTATCGTGCCCTCAACGTCGGAGGGGGCGTTGGAGAGGTTCGTCTGAACGACATTATCGCACGCCAGCTGGCGATGCTCGGGCTCCCAGCAGATCTCCTGCAACAGCGGCTCGTGCTTGAGATGGCGGTGGAAAGGGCATCACTTTCGGCCAACAACGCGTTAGCCAATGTCTTGCGTCAACAGCGGCAGGCCGGCCTTCGCGTCGTCGCGGTTTCCGATACTGCCCTGCCTGCCGATCAGTTGGCACAGCTCATAGACCACTTTCATGGGCCCGGCCTCGTCGACGCAGTCTACTCTAGTGCCGACATCGGAGCCAGCAAGCGCTTCGGCAGCCTATTTGCCGCCGTCCTTTCGGCGGAGAAGATTTCTGCCGCGCAGATGCTGCATATTGGCGACGACTATGTCGCCGATCACCTTGTCCCAAGCACGATGGGCATCCAGACGGTGCACATGCCAAAGGGTCGCATCCGGCACCTTGCCACGCGAGCTGATGGCGTGCGCGCCGAAGCATTCAGGCAAGTTCGGCGGCAGTTGTCGTCCCCTTGCCGTTCCGTTCCTCTGTCGGGTGATGGCGGCTCGTTCGGCCGCGAAGTTTTCGGGCCCATCGTTGCGCAGTTCTGCCTCTATATATGGCTTTATGCATCGCAGGCTGAGGCACGTGGCGATTGTGTCCTGGCATTCTGCGCTAGGGGTGGGATTGGCATCCGAGAGGCCTTTGAACGCCTGCTTGCACGGTTCCAGCTGCCGCTGGCCATCCCGCGCAAAAATATCCTCATTTCAAGATTGGTAGCGGCGCGCACTGCTCTGGAAATGCGCAGTTCCACCGTCTTGGACGAGCTCGGTCGGGAGTTTGCCAAGAATAGCTTCGCAGAGGTCGCCACCGCCTTGGGTGGGGGCGAATATCACCTTGCAGGCGCCTGGCACGATCCCTTTGCACCTGCGCGCTTCTTCGCAATGCTCGACAGGTCCGACGGGCAGCCGGTGGTCGAAGACATCGCCCGACAAAATCAATTGTTCAGGCGGCATCTCGACACGTTTTCTGCGCCTGGCACACGTATCATCTTGTGCGACACGGGTCTTTACGGGAGTACGCAACGCCTTCTGGCAGCAGGGGTCCCGGAGAGGATTTTCGAGACCATCCAATTCGCCCGCTGCAACTACAAGCGAATGAGTGAGGATCACTTCCCCGAGGTCAGCGGATTGGTCGTCGAAGAGAACCAGTATAATCCGATGAGGATCGAAACAGTTATCCTTCGATACTGGCACATCATCGAAAGCCTCTTCGAGCCCTCCATCCCTTCGGTGCGCCGTTTGAATGAAAGCGAGGATGGCGCCGTGCGCAGCAACGCCGGCGATATAGACTATGGCGTGATCGACGCCGCCGCCGGGAATGCACTGCTTTCGGGCGCCCTTGAGTACATCGACTGCCTTGGGAATGGCGCCCAGGTCATGCAGGAAGCTGACGTTGCATGGTCGCGCCTGAAGCGGGCGATCACCAACCCCAGCGCTTCGGACATGGCTGTGCTTGGGGTCGGGCCCCGCTCGGTCGATTTTGGTCGCCGGGAAAGCGTTCACGTGCTTGAACAGACGGACAAAGTAGATTTTGCGCGCCGGTTGACGTCGATGAAGTCGCAGCTTTGGCGGGAAGGCGCGATCGCCCGCGATTTTCCCCGCCTGAAGTCGGCGCTCCTTCCGGCGCTGGAACTGGCCCATATCGTGAGGGGGGTGTCTGCACGGCTACACTTGTAAGAGGACGCGGAGGAGCGGTTCATAATCGCTTCGACAGGGCATCGATGCTGCAATGTTGCCGGATGGAGGTGCGCTTTCCGCTCGCGCCGGTTTTGCAATATTAAAATCGCTCGACGAATGAATAGTATTCGTCGCCAAGGCGATTCCACCTATTTCTACTTTCGATGGCGGGTAACAAAACATGGCTTTTCTCGACATAATCGCAGATAAATCACGTTTCCGTTCCTCATATTTGACACATACTTCATGTTGATGTTATTTAAAACATGCTATTTGCCAGCATCGGTTGCCTTAAACTTAAGGGTGAGGTTGCGCGCGCTCGTCGTCAACCAATGAGATTGCTCTCTTCAGGGGGAGCCGAGCGCAGGGGCCTCTTGCATACAGTGCATACAGACTTTGCCGAACGGGTGCAGCCTCGGTTACAGAATATGCGGTCTTGGCAAGGAAACACTCCAGTCGACTGCGTCACCGAGACACCGCCGCTACTTCGCGAGATGGCAATTTGAGGAAAGCAGAGTTATGCACCTGGAAGCGCTATACTCCTATTTCATGAGCTTTCCCCAGTTCGCCATCACCTGGGGGATGTTTTTCGGCGCTGGACTGCTGACATTTGCGTTTCAGCTGTACCGCAATCGTGGTCAGTTCGYGATCAAGGAAATGCTTGACCACTGCATTCCGTTCAGCCCATGGAACTCGAAAAGCTTCCACATGGACGTCCTTTTATACGTCTACCGGAAATTCACCGACTTTGTTTTTCTCACACCCGGTGTCGCCGTCATGGCGTTGGCGGCCGGCTTCACGGATCTGGTTTTGCGGCGTCTGCTTGGCGACATGACGCCATATCATGTTGGCTATGTGGCAACTTTTATATGCACGATCGGAATATTCCTGGCCGCGGAACTCGCCGATTATGTCGTTCATTATCTCGAGCATAAGGTCCCCGTGCTATGGGAATTGCACAAAGTCCATCATTCGGCGGATTTTCTCAATCCGCTTACAGCCAAGCGCGGCCATTCGCTTCCACTCCTTTATGGCGGGGCCATGGCTGGTATGATCACAGGCCCGACAGCCGGTGTCTTTATGTACGTGTTTGGCATCAGTCTGCCGGAAGCACTGCTTCTTAAAGCGGTGGCGGGCAAAATCTTTACCGTCTGGACGCTCGATCCGCTCAAGCACTCGCATATTCCCGTCGGCCTCGGATGGTTCGATTGCTTCCTCATCAGCCCGCATATGCATCAAATTCACCATAGTAAGCTGCAGCCGCACTGGGACAGGAATTTTGGTACAAATCTCTCGATTTTTGACTGGCTTTTCCGAACCGGCTATCGACCGGCGAAGGGAGAGAAGATTGTGTTCGGCATCTCCGGCTACAGCGACAATTCGCTGCAGAAATTCAATACAATCAAGGGTGCATTTATCACGCCCATGCTGAGGAGCGGCAGGGCTCTTTTGAAGCTGTTCCGACCCAAACTAGACAACTCGGCGGCCGTATCATCCGAAGCGACGGAAGCGAGCACTGTGGGCGCAGCGCGCCTCCGTTCTGAACGTTGAACGCTTTCAGGCAAGTCGAGATGTCAGCTTGAACGCGTTCGACAACCGATCCAGGGGGCTAGCGCGGAAGCAAGGAGCAAGACGTTGCTGCAGGCTTAGCGAGGATAATTCGATACGTCTGCGTCAAAGGAACCGATCGGAAGGAGCACCTGCCATGAGACAGAAGAACATCCGGGTATACCGAAATCCAGACCGTGCGCAGTCCGTCACGGTCACTTGGGGCGACGGTGGCGAGAACGACTATCGGGACGTCACGGAAGCGGCTACCGTACTGGGTTGCTCACCGGAATGGCTGGAACAAAACCTCCAGGCCGCCTTTCTATCAAGCATCGGCGTCTCCGAACTCGATCTATACTGGGATGACAGCGCGACATGGCGCACCGACAACGTTGCTCGGACGTTCAGTCAAGGCGATCGGGTTAGTTTGTTCGGCGAAATTACCCTTGTCGACAGCAGCAAGGGCGAGGTCACGGTTCGCGTTCTGGGCGTGCCGATATCGGTTACCCTGTCGAACGAGAATGTCGTTTTGCTGGAGCGCGGAACTCCTCGCCAAGGTTGACATGCGACCTCGGCGAGCGCGCCCATAGGTTACCACTAGCAGTGATCTGCGCCGCCTGCGATGCTCTGCACTGCTGCAGTGCGCTGGCCGCATAGACCCAGGCCTTGTTAGCAGACACGCCGAACTCCATTTAGGATCTACCAGACGAGATTCACGTCGATAGTCTCCAACACTGCAACACCGACGCCGGCAAGTGCGCGACACGCGTTTGTCCCTGCGCGAGACAATGGATGAAGCCATGCTTGGAAGAACCTTGAATGAGATGACGAGACGCGAGCGATCCGACATGATGGGGATGGTCGCAGATGCGCTGGAAGCGGTAGCTGAAGAGGCCGAAGAGCGCGGCGACGTACGCTCCGCCCAGAACTCGATATGTCTTGCGCTGACAGTTCGAGGCTGCGCCGTCGATCTTGCAGAGCGCGATCTGCGCGCGGCTGAACTTCTATTGGAACAGGGTATCACTTTTGTCGCGAACATCTCCGAACGCTTCGAACGCACGGCCGTTCGCGGCGAGGCAGAGCTAGCGCTGCGCCAGTAGATTTCCGCTTCCCGTCAGCCCTGCCCGTCAGCCTTGCCCGTCAGCCGGCGGCTCGAGCCTCTCCTACCTCTGAGCAGAGACCCTCACAGGTCTCTGCGGCGCGCCCGTCGGAAGAAGACGAGCTACAGCGCTGAGCAGATCCGTTTGTGAGATGAGCCCCAGGATGCGGGCGTCGTCGTCCGTGACGATAACCGCATGTGTCCGCCCATCGGTGAGAACGGGCAAGAGTGAAAGGACATGATCCGTTGGCGACGCGGTCGCTGGCTTAGCCATCTTTTTGAGGGTGTCTGCGCTCTCCAGCAGTTCCCTCAATCCAACCGTACCAACAAGCCTGCCCTCGCGATCCTTAACCGGCAGCGTACGAATATTGTGTTTGACGAGCAGATGACGTGCATGGGCCGGAGCCGCGTCTTCCTCTACCGCAATGACGTCACGCGACATGATGTCAGCGCAGCTAATGCCGGCATTCGACCGGATTGCTGCCTGCAATTCCACTTGATGCAGGAGCCTTGCCAGATCGTCCCGGTCGATGTCGAATGTCTCTTCCAGCGTCGCTAGCGCGGCGTCCACATCCTCTTCCCGAAAGCCCACCCGCAAGGAAGAGGGCAGATCCGCTGTCTGATGCGTGTTCTCCGGGACTTTTGGCGCAACATGGGGATAGTTTCGCTTTGCAAGCTTATGGAAAACGAGCCCCAGACCGACGAGAATGCAGGAGTTCAGAGCAACGGGGACGAAGGGAAACAGGAACCCCCAGCCCGCGACGACCGGACCGCCGAGAACGGCTGTCAGTGCCGCCGCGCCCCCTGGTGGATGAAGGCTTCTCGTAAACGACATCGCTCCGATCGCAAGAGACACCCCGACCCCGATTGCGATGATCGGATCATGTATCCAGTAAGCGGCAAGGATCCCCATCATGGCCGAGATCGTATTGCCGCCGATAATTGACCACGGTTGGGCAAGCGGGCTGGAAGGCACCGCAAAGAGAAGCACAGCAGAAGCGCCCATTGGGGCGACAATCAGCGGAAGATCCGGTCCCTGTCCGAATAGGTAGCCGCTGATGACACCGGTCAAGCCAATACCGACCAACGCACCAAGACATGCGATCAATCGCTCCCTGAGGGTGGCCCCTGCCAGAATCGGTGAGAAGAGTTGAAAGCGTCGGAGACGGGAAGTTTCCGCGCGCCCTGGATTGGGTGAGGACATGATTGGAACCGGGATTGGGTTTCGTTTGAGAGAATGGCTTCAGGCTGCCATCATACGACGGTCTCTGCCTTTGGTGGCGCTCAAAACCTGTTGAAAGGCGCTCAATGCGCTGGAAAGGTTGCCTTTTCGATAGACCAGCATCGTCTCAACCGGCCCCACCGAATGGGCTGGCGTTTTTGTTGGCCAGTGCATCAGATCGAGGACCGATCGCGGCACGACGCCGGCGGCGTTTCCAGTTGAGACACTTGCCATGATCGCGTGATAGGAGCCTAGCTCGACGATCTCGATGGAAGCCGATTTGCCAGCCCAGCTTTCGGCGATGCGACGATAGGTACAGCCGGGCTCCAGAGCGGCAAGGTTGGAAACCCGCAGATCCGACGCCGACCCAATGGGTGGATGCCCAGCGGGAAGCACGATCAACAGTTCTTCCACGAAGACGGGCTCCGTTTGCAGCGCCTTGAGATCCATATGGAAAGACTTCTCGGTCTCCAGCAGGTGCTTTGGCGGACGCGCTATCAGTGCGCAATCCAACGTGTCAGCGAGGACCTCACGCGTGAGATCTCGCGAAGCACCGAGCTTGAGGCGGAGGCAGACGTCGGGCCACATCTGGTTGAATTGGGAGAGCGCGGAAGGCAGACGACTTGCGGCCGTGCTTTCCATTGTGCCAACGCGCAACATTCCACTTGGTGTCGACAGCCCCACCGCTTGGCGGGCCTCCAGCGCGAGCGCCAGCAACCGATTGGCGTATCCGAGAAAACTCTCGCCTTTAGGGGTCAATGTCATCTTTTTGCCGTCGCGACTGAAAAGAGCGACACCAAGGTCTTCTTCAAGTTGCTGGATTCTGGTCGTCACATTGGAAGGCGCGCGTCCGATAGCCGCTGCCGCCTTGGTGACGCTGCGGTCTCGCGCAACCGCCAGGAAAATCGCTATTGAAGTAAGGTCCACCGTATAGATCTCGATACGAGAATGATTATTGTCTACAATTCTCTTTACAAAAATCAACTGGAAAGCTCAAGCATCTTCCAGCCGCGATCTGAACTTGTGATGTCAGCGGTCCCGATGCAGCAGAAAGCTAGGCCGTGCGCAACAATATTCAGTGATCGTTGGGAACGTTTCAGCTACTCCGGCATCCAATCAGCGACTGGAGATCGCCATGAACCCTTTAGGCAGTATGACACCGGCAGAGCCCAACTCCCTGGACTGGTCGAACGACAAGGCACTTGTCGCAGCCGCTCTTCGCAACGATCCTGACGCGTTTCGCACTATCATGACCCGATTCAATCAACGTCTGTTCAGGATCGCACGTGGGGTCGTCCGCGACGACAGCGTAGCCGAGGATGTCGTCCAGGAGTCCTATCTCCGGGCTTTCCAGCACCTTGACGGCTTTCGGGCTGAATCCCGACTTTCCACCTGGCTGCATCGGATTGTCCTCAACGAAGCTCTGACACGGCTCCGCAAGATATCCCGCATCCGCGAGACGCCTTTGCCATCCGGCCTCTCAGGGGCTGAGATTTTGCAGTTTCCCCATGTCGCCGCGGATGATCCGGAGAAAGCGATGGCCCAGCGTCAGATTTTGCAATTGGTCGAAGAAGCCACCGATCAGCTTCCTGACACCTTCCGCCTCGTGTTTGTTGCACGGGTGATAGAAGGTTTGTCTGTTGAAGACACCGCCGAACTGCTGGAAATCAAGCCGGAGACGGTGCGAACGAGACTTCACCGCGCTCGCATCCTGTTGCGAAGGCACATCGACGAACGCATTGGACCTGTCCTCCTCGATGCGTTTCCCTTCGCAGGCAAGAGGTGCGCGCGCTTGACGGAGTGCGTCATGGGAAAAATGGGCTTCATGCCGTAATTCTGGGGAACGTCTGGCGCAGACGAGCATCCAAGGAATGTCAGCAACGGTTCCGCGGCCTTGGCCGCCAGCCAAAAGGAGACACTCCATGTTTACCCGTTTGAGTGCGGTATTTGCCGCAATCTGCCTTGTCACGCCAGTCGCATCTGCTGCGGGTGAAAGCCCGACAGATCCCCAGATCGCTCACATTGCTTACACCGCAGGCGTGATCGATATCGAAGCCGCCAAACTGGCGATCGAGAAATCAAAGAACAAACAGGTGGTCGCCTTCGCGAACGACATGCTGCGAGACCACGAGGCCGTGAACAAGCAAGCGCTCGATCTCGTAAAGAAGCTCAATGTGACGCCCGAAGACAACAGCACCAGCCAGTCCTTGTCCAACGCCGCTATCCAAGAGCGCAAGAAGCTGGCAAAGCTGAAGGGATCCGCGTTTGACAAAGCCTACGTCGACAATGAGGTGGCATACCACAAGCAGGTCAACGGTGCGTTGGAAACGCTGCTTATACCGTCGGCCAAGAACGGCGAACTCAAGGACCTCCTGGAGACGGGCCTGAAGCTCTTTCAAGGGCATGAGCAGCACGCCGAACACGTCGCAGCAACGCTCAAATAGAGCGCGGTCGATGAAAACCATTTTGGGCACTGGCTTTGCCGGCACCATCCTCCTGCTGGGATCGTTGCCAGCGCAAGCAGCGACGATCGAAGTCACTATCCAGAAACTCGCCTTCGGCCCTGGCACGGTAGACGCGGCCGTCGGCGACAGGATCGTCTGGTCGAACAAGGATGTGATGGATCACACGGCGACCCTTGATGGAGCCTTCGATATTCTGATCCCTGCGGGCAGCACAGGTACTCTGATCCTGACGAAGGCAGGAACGATCCGATACCACTGCCGATATCATCCCAATATGGTCGGCACGCTCAAGGTCGAGATGAGATAGTTGTTTGAGGATGCTCCTGGTGTTTCCCGTCCACCAGGATGCAGAGCGCCAGTCTGTATCGGCCTTATCGTCGGCTCCGTCTGTGGGGTTGGCCTTCTCGGTATCAGCACTTCTTGCATTCGAACTCGCCTCGCCTCGCCTCGCCTCGAGGTGATCGAAAGCTCGGGTCGCACATGCAATTTCCACGCGGGTCACCCTCCCACCCTATTGAAGTGGAAGGCACTTGTCGACACGTCGAAGGACGACCTGTCGAAGGCTCCAAAGCTCCACTATTCCAGGTTCAAGAAATGGTTCTCAGGGCCACCCTTCGAGCCGGCCCATTCCCTCTTCAGGCCCCCGAGCCAGATTTTCTGTGCCCTCCAAAGACCGGCAAGAACCGTTCGGCACTCCGAGCCTGGCGCGTGCGGCAGGCGATTTATGGTGCGTCGGCAGACCCGCTCAGGCGCTCCGGCAAGGTTCGCATCCGGTCATCGGGCAAGCGTACACTTCCAAACACGCCCCACGCCGGGCCAAGGCCTTACCGCGCGACCTTAGCTGCCACCGCTTGAGCTTGCCCGAGAGATAGCCTCCCATACGGCCAACTCGGCCATGGCAATAGCAGCCGCACGGGTCTTGGCGGCCGCTATGAAGCGGCCATTGTGGCAGAAAGTTGCGCCATCTACGCCGCAAGCCGCCTCAAGGTCACGATTGGTCAGACCGGCCCAAGCCGCAGGCAGATCTGCTCGCAGCTCAAACCCCTCGTCCGCGCGGCGGATGCCGGTCAGGCACCAATCGTTTTCACGCGGATGGACGACAAACATGAGGTGATCGGCGCCCGCCTTCACGACGGCGGGACGGAAGGGCATACCCATTGGGAGCTCCAGAATACGCCCTTGACCAGTGTCCTCGATTGCCTGACGGACAAGCGCCTCGGCCCGCAATTTTGCGTCGCTGCGGCCTATGCTTGCCTCGGTGAAACGACGGGCAATGTCCAGGGCGCTGTGGAAACTGCGATCTTCGGCATCGGGATCCGGCTCGTCGAAGACAGGTTTCAGCGTCTCCAGCAATGCTGGCAGCGTGAGCCCTGCCAGCAGCCCGGCAACGGAGGGACTAAGCGCACCGTTGTCCACCAGATCGACCGGCAGCACAAAGCTTGCATCGAACGAGGCGTGCACCGCCTCAATATGCGCCTCAGGGAGGCCCATGGCGGCAAGATAATCGCGGCCATAGTGTTTCCAGATCAATCCGAACGAACTGAACGGTTGACCGTCTTCCCGCAGTGGTGCGCCGCGTTGATGGTGATCGAAGATCCGCCTTTCAGCGTCATATGTTCCGCCCACATCGTAAATGATACGGTCTACGCCCGGTGTGATCCATTCCGGCGCCCTGCTGCGGATGAGACGAGCCTTCGGGAAAAGCCGGATCAAGATAACGCTGGAGAGCAGTTCATCGGCATGGAAGCCACCGGAATGGGTGACGAGGAAATCTGGAATCATGCCGGGAAACACCTTGTAGTTCGTTGAGGACCGTATGTGGCTAGCACCAGATAGCCATTGTCGGATGCCATCTCAAGCCGCTACTTCCTTACACTGGCGCGTCGTCTCGCCATAGTTCGCGCGGCGCTGTGTCGAATTCGCCTCCGAAGGAGGTCGACAGCATCGACGCTCCAGCTATTCATTCCAAGCTTCCAGCGACGGAAAGCACGCCACGGGCTGCCACAGCCGATGGCCGGCGTCCTGTACGTTCTGCTCGACCTGACGTGGCGGCCGCTACGCCAGCGTCGCGCAGCTCTACAAGACGCGCGATCCCACGCGCCGTCAGTAGGGCGTGGGCAATCTGGCGCTGGGAGATAGATTCGGCGGCCCGCCCCTACAAGCGCATGAGCGAGTAGCCTTTGACGCAGACATAGCATGCAAAACATCGCGTCGCGTCGCGATCCGAATTGCCTTGCTGACGGCAGCAGTTGATGTCGTCAGACATGATACCGCCCGGCCTCAGTATCGAGTCATTAATTTGCTTCACGACAATTCAACGCCTACGGGCTTATTAGCCGAAATTCTATTTCTCTGCGCTGGCCGCTTTCTCATCCAATGAAGCCAAGTCCTCCATGAGGCGTACCGGCAGGTCCATCCGCTCATGCAGAATGCTCATCACACCAAGGTCGCCATTGTTCAACTCCCGAAAAAAGACAAGATGGCGCTCGTAGCGGCTAAAATAGGCTTCGCGGTTGATGTCAGCGGGAACCGCAAGCTTCTGCGGGAGCTTGCGCCATATCGCCCTGTTGTCACACAACCGCTGCAAATGGGTATGCAAGCCGGTGATGTAAGTCACCGCCTGCTTCTCGCCCCCGTTTTCTACGGTGTCACGCCAAGTCTTGTCCTGAGCGGCATCCGCTCGGGGGAAAAAACGATATGCGCCCATACTAGCGGCGCTTGTTTCGGCGGATTACATCCTGGGCCGTAACGGTGACGAATTCACTGTCATCGGCACGCATGGCGGGGGCCAACTCCTTTTGCAATTCGTCCCATGCTTCAGCACGGGTCTGCAAATCGTGACGGATCAAGGCGCGAATATACTCGCTGGCATTTTCATAGAGGCCATCCTTGCCAATCTGCTGCTGAATATGGGCCTGCAATTGTCCGCCCACCTTCACATGAATGCTTCCCGATGCCACCGGCATACCCTTTCGTTCTTCTTCTATCGTGGGGAGCGTAGCACATATTGTCACTATTCTTCACAACCTCCTTACGGGAGCGCAGCATGAAGCCGCAAGCTGGCGGTCAAGTGGTGATGCTCCTCAAGCTCGACTCCCAGGAAGTCCCATCGGCAATGCCGCGCGGCCACCGATCAGAAAACCGGACGTCCGTGAAGGTAGCGTTACAACCGCAATGCTGATGGCGTTCTCGTCGCTGTGCCCGAACGTGTCAGCCTCCCCGCGCCGCGGGCGCAGAGCCGGCGATTGAAGCGATTTCATACACCATCGTCGCAGCGGCAAGATCCGCCAACGCCGTTCCGACTGCCTTGTAGAGAGTGATCTCATCGTCTGACGTCCGCGCCGGACTATCCCGTCGACACAGTTCGTCAAGTGTCGCACGCACGGCATCCGTAGAAATGACGCCGGCCCTGATCGGCTGAACCAGATCGCCCGCTTCATGAAGGGCTTCGTGGGTATCGATATAGACCGAGGAACGCCGGAGCGCCTCGTCATCGGCCTCGCGCATAGCCGGCGTGAAGCCGCCGATCAGGTCGACATGGGTGCCCGGCCGTAGCCATTCGCCCCGGATAAGCGGCGCGGTCGACAGCGTCGCCGCGCTGACGATATCGGCTTGCCGCGTCGCGGCTTCCAGATTCGTGACTGCATCAGCCCGCAACCCCTGTTGCCGGAGGGTCTGCGCCAGCCGTTCCGCACTGGCGGCCTCGATATCCCAGATATCGACATGCGCGATCGGCCGGACCGAGCGATAAGCATCGGGGATCAGGCTCGCGACGCGGCCGGCACCGACCACCAGCAGACGGCTCGCGTTCTTTCGGGCAAGATAGTCAGCCGCAAGGGCGGATGCCGCCACCGTGCGCCGCGTCGTGATCGTATTTCCGTCAAGCAGCGCAAGCTGCATCCCGGTCCGACCATCATATAGCATGTAAGTCGAGGTCAAGCCGGGAATGCCGCGCGCCGTGTTGCCGGGAAAGACGGTGACAATCTTGATGCCAAGGTAGCGCTTCGACCGATGCGTCGCATGCCAGGCCGGCATTAGAAGCAGCGTCGCATCCGGGTCGCCGTCATTGGCTATCGTGTGGTGATGCCGTGCCGGCACGGCGCAGCCCTCGGCAAATGCCTGCCGCAGGGTCGCGACCAGCGCGCCGAAGGGAAGAAGCTCACCGGTTGTCCGGGCGTCGAGAATGCGGATTTGTGCGTCGGTCATTGAAGCATCTCCCAGATAAATTCCAGCTGCTGCCGTGGCGGTTGGACAAGACGATTTCTCATTGGATCGAGCCAGCGCCTTATCCGCGCCGCGCTTCATGGAGCGGCGGCTTTTTCTACCCGGTATGGCTACCAGAATGCGGAGCAGCGCCGCTCAGGCAAACGCGGCTTTCTTTTCCAACATTCTGGCGTATTGCGTCAGCGGATAGCAGAGGACGAAGAAGATCAAAGCAACGAGGCCGTAGACCTTGAAGGGTTCGAAGGTCGCGTTGTTGATGGCGTTCGCGGTCTTCAGCAACTCTTCGAAGCCGAGGATCGAGGCCAGTGCGGTGCTCTTGATCAACTGGACCAGGAAGCCGACCGTCGGCGCGCGCGTGATCCGAAAAGCTTGCGGCAGGATGACAAGGCGAAGTTCCAGGAGACGATGCAAGCCCAGACTGGCTGCAGCGTCCCATTGCCCCCGAGGTACCGCCTCTACGCCGCTCCGCCAAATTTCGGCCAGATAAGCGCTAGCATAGAACGTCAGGCCGCAGACAGCTGCCGTCCACGACTCTATCCGAAAACCGAGCATCGGCAGGCCGAAGAACATCAGGAACAACTGCATGAGGAGCGGCGTTCCCTGAAACAGGGCGATGTAACCGGACGCGAAGTGGCGCGGCCAGCGCCTTTTCGATATCCGTGCAGACAGGATCGCCAGGCCAACGATAGCACCGCCGGCAAAGGCCGCGAGCGAAAGCAGCAGGGTCCAGCGTGTCGCGAAGAGAAGATTGCGCAGGATGTCCCAGAACGTGAACTCAATCATGCCAGACCGGCTCCCAGAAAGCGGCGTTTCCCGGCAAAAAGGAGCCGGCGAAGCGCGGCGAACATCGAAAGGTAGATCAACGTCGCCACCAGATAGGTCTCGAAGGAGCGGAAGGTGCGCGACTGAAGCAGATCGGCCTCCTGCGCCAGCTCGCGGACGGATATTTGCGAAACCACCGCCGATTCCAGCATCATGATGATGATCTGGCTCGTTAGCGCCGGAAAAATGATGGCAAGCGCCTGTGGTAGAATGATCTTGAAGAAAACCAGCCGAGGCCTCAGGCCGAGCGCCTGTGCAGCCTCTTTCTGGCCCCTCGGTATGGCATCGAGCCCGGCCCCGACCACCTCGATCGTGTAGGCCGCCATGTTGAGGGTCATGGCAAGGACTGCGGCGGCGATCGGATCGAGGCGAATGCCGATGCTTGGCAAACCGAAGAAGATGAAGAACAACTGCACCAGGAACGGCGTGTTGCGCATGATTTCCACATACAGGCCGACGACCTTGCGCAACCACGGATAAGGCCCACGGCGTGCGGCCGCGCCGAGAACGCTGACAACGATCCCGAGGAACGATGTCGTGGCGGTCAGTGCAAGCGTCGTGCCTGCGCCATAGGCCAGAGCTCCCATTCCGTCCCAAAGCCAATTGAAATCAAGGCTGTATCTCATCGCTTGTCCTTCGGAGCCAGATGATTTGGGCGGTTAGACCCGAAATCTGGATCCGCCTCTCGACCAATGAATCGGAGCACGATGCCGCTGGAATCGCTTGCAGTTTTCGGCATCATGCTCTGGTGAGTAGGAGGGCGTCCTCGTCAGTCCTTCAGGTTTTCAGGGTTGAGCGGCGCTTTTAGCCAACTTGTCGAGCTTGCGTCGAGCGAACCGTCGGAGATCATGGCGGCGACGCTGTCGTTGACAGCCTTCTTCAGGCCTTCCTCGCCCTTGCGCAGCGCGATGTGCGAGGGCGAGCTGAGGAGCTGGAATTTCTGCTCCGGCTTCAACGCGTCCTGTCGCGCCAGAACCTGCGCACCAACGTCGTTGCCGACGACCATCAACTGGGTCTGGCCGGATATGAAGGCCTGGATGACCGAATTGTAGTTCTCGAAACGCTGGATCGTGGCCGAACCCGGGGCGGCGGCGGTGAGCGAGGTGTCTTCGAGCGTTCCGCGATTGACGGCAACGGTCTTGTCGGCAAGGTCTTCCTTGACGCTTACCTTCAGCGCCGCCGGGCCGATGACGGCGATGTAGTAGGGAGCGTACGGGGCGGCAAAATCGATGACCTCGGCTCGCTCCTTCGAATAACCGACGCTCATCAGCAGGTCGACGCGGTCGTCGTTCAGATAAGCTATTCTGTTCTGGCCAGTAACGCTGACGAGATTGAGCTTCACGCCGAGCCTGTCGGCGATCTTCTGGGCGACGTCGACGTCATAGCCCTTGATGCTCATATCGGCGCTGGCCGAGGAGAAGGGCGGGAAATCGGAGAATATGCCGATGTTGATCTCGCCTGCGGCTTTGATATCGGCAATTTCGTCGGCCTGCGCGGTCCCTGCCAGGACGGCGAATGCCGCAATCGCCGCTGCGGCGGTGTGGCGCAACTTCATAAGAGCAGTCATTGTCGTTCCCCTTTTTGAGACGTGTTATGCGACAGGTGATGGGCGGCAGCGGGACGAAACGCACTGCCGTTTTCGAGCTGGTTCTCAGGTCACATTCGCCCTGGCCGCGGGACTGAACGCCGCGAGGCACAGAAGTTCGAACAGAACCTGCGCGGCAATCTGCGCGGTGTTGGTGGTGTTGTCGTATTGCGGCGCGATCTCCACTACGTCACCGCCGACGAGGTTGATGCCCTTGAAGCCGCGGAGCAGGGTCAGCACCTCCCTTGGCTGGAGCCCGCCGACTTCGGGCGTGCCGGTTCCCGGAGCGAAGGCCGGATCCAGGCTGTCCACGTCGAAGCTGAGATAGGTCGGACCGGCGCCGGCAACCTCCAGAGCCTTTGCGATCACTGCCTTGAGGCCCATTTCCGCCACCTCTTCCGCGTGGATGACGGTCATGCCGGAGGCAAAGGAGAACTCCCAGAGATATTCGCCGCCGCCGCGGATGCCGATCTGGATCGTACGCTTCGGATCGAGCACACCCGCCAGCACCGCTTCGCGGAAGGGCGCGCCGTGATGGAACTTCGAGCCCTCATAGGGACCAGCGGTGTCGCAATGAGCGTCGATGTGGATCATGCCCACCGGCTGGCTGGCCGCAAGGCCCTTGAGGATGGCGCCAGAGATCGAATGGTCGCCGCCGACCGACAGCGGGATAACCCCTGTTGCCGCGATCATCCGATAGCAGGCCTCGATGTCGGCATGGCACTCGGCCAGATCGAAGCGGCTGCGCATCGGCACGTCACCGACATCGGCGACCTTAAGCCCTCCCATCGGCGCGACGCGCAGAACATGCTCGTAAGGTCCGACACGCTCGATGGCCCGCACGGCTCGCGGTCCCAACCGCGCGCCGGCGCGATTGGTGACACCGAGATCCATCGGTACGCCTATCAGGGCCACGTCAAGCGCTTCAAGGACCTCGGGCCGCAAGCCGTTCTCGATGAAACGGGCGTCCAGAAAGGTGGCAGGATCGGCAAAGGGCCATTTGCGGCTGTCGCCATCCCTAAAGACGCTCGCCGCCACGGCGCGGAAGTGCGGATCTTCCATCTCCCCGCCTGCAGCGCTACCGAAGCGCTTTCTCAAGTCTTCCAGAAGATCCCGGTCAATGGTCAAGGCTGGCTCCCACGGTATTATGTCGCCATCACCATCGGCGCCCACCGTCTCTCTTGGAACCTCGAAAATTCGAGAGGGGATATAACGATTATTGATAGACCGGGTTCGCCGAGGCGCCACGAAGTGGATAATGCGGCCATCGGCACATTCAGAAAACTTTATAACCCGGCGAGAATTTTCCCACTACCGCGGTTGGCAGCGTCCCCGCAGTCTCCGATGGGAACGGCCCAGCAAGGAGCCGACAACAAAGGGAACTTACCATGCTGCACAATATGACACGCCGCCGCTTCCTCGGATCTACCGCCGCGCTCGGGGTTGCCGGCACAATGACCGGGTTTGCAAGATCTGCCGCCGCCGGCAGCGGCAATCTCACCGCCGTCGAATGGGGCGGCGATGTCGTCGAAGCCATGAAGCAGATTGCCGCCGACCAGAACGCCGCGACATTTAACTGGGTTCTTCACCAAGGCGGCGCGGGCGCGATCCTTCCGAAGATCAAGGCCGTCTGGCCGAATGTCGACTACGACTATGTCGCCGGCTGGGAAGGCTCTTTCAACAGCATGGTCAAGGAGGATTGGCTCGAGACCATCAATCCTGCCGATGTTCCCAACCTTGCGAATATCCCTGAGAAAATCATCATCCGTGATGGCAAGGGCAATATCAAAGCCGTCCCTCGCGCGGTTGGCGGCATGTATTTCGGTGCACGGACCGACAAAGCTCCTATCGCTGTGAAGACCATCGATGATCTGCTGAGCCCCGATCTGAAGGGCGCGATCTGCTGGCCAGGCCCGACACAGAGCATGATGCTCCAGATCGTCGCACTCGCCCTTCACGCCGGCGGCAGTGAAACGAATATGGAGCCCGGTTGGAAGCTCATGAAGGAATTGGCGAAGTCCGGCAATATCGGCCGCGTCGCCGTCACCGATATCGATTTCACCAATTCGCTGACGTCGGGCGAGACCTCCGTCGGCTTCTTCGCTGAGCCCGGCTGGGCGGCCGTGGCGAAGAACTTTCCGATCAAGCGCTTCACCAAGGACAGCAACTTCAAGGCCTTCCTCTACCAGAGCGGTTTCGGCGTACTGAAGAATAGACCGAACACCAAGGCAACGCTCGATTTCGTCAACTTCGCGATCAGCCCGGACATGAACTCGCTCTACGCCAAGGTGGCTGGTGAAGCGCCGTTGAACGGCAAGGCGGTCACGCCCGACAATCTCAAGCATCTATCCTTCACGTCGGACGAGTTTTCGAGCTTCGTCTATGTGCCGGACTACAATGTCGTTCTCGAACAGCAGGACGCCTGGTCCAAGCGCTGGGAACAGGACATCGCCCCGCTGCTCTAAGGCAAGTCGCGGCAGGGTGTCGAAGGGCGCGAGCGCGCGCTTTTGCACCCTCCCCTTTCTCAAGGCTCGTAAGGGCGAAGAAAAGGCTGTTCCACCATGACCAAAGCTAGGCGGCAACCCGTCGCCATTTCAATTCCGGATCACCGAGATGCCGCCCTGGCGCTCGGGCCGGCCCTTCTGGTGTTCGCATTCGGTTTTCTGTCACCACTGATCAATCTGGCAATCGAAAGCGTGAAGGAGTTTACACCGGGGCGCATAGGCTCCGTGGACAATGCCGCGGCGACGGTTCAGAACTACTACGAGCTTGCAAACCAGGCATTTGTGAATGTCCTGCTGACTACTTTCTGGATCGGTGGAGCGGCCGCGATCATCGGCCAGCTTGTGGCATTCCCGTTGGCCTACTTCATCGTACGGCGCATCTCCCCTCGGATGCGCACGCTGACCCTCGGTTTCCTCATTACGCTTGTGCTATCCAGCGTCCTGATCAAGACGTATGCGATCGAATTGACATTCGGGTCGGTCGGCATCTTCAAACCGCTCCTCTTGGCTCTCGGCCTGTCGCCCAACAGCCGCGAGTATATCAATATCGTCGTTATCGCGGGTCTGGTTCACTCAATCATACCGGTCGCAACACTGACGCTGATCGGCGCAATGCAATCGATCGATCCGCGCCTGCTCGATGCAGCCCAGTCGCTCGGCGCGCCGGGTTGGAAAGCGCATCTGTCGATCACGTTTCCCCTGAGCCTCCCGGCTCTGATCTCAAGCACGCTCATCTCACTGACGTTTGCGATCAGCGCCTTCGTCATTCCCATGGTGCTCGGGAGGGGCCGGGTGCTTTTCATGTCGAACGTCATCTACACCCGGTTCAGCGATATCGCCAACTACCCCAGCGGCGCGGCGATCTCGCTCGTCATGCTTGCCACGGCGCTGGCAGTAGTCGCAGTCATAACGTTTGCACAGGCGCGGAAGGTTTCTCGATGAGCATACAGTCTCGTGCCGCGAGAACAGGGGACCGGATCGCCGGTTCCCTTGCCTACGGTGTCATAGGCCTTGGACTGGCCTTCCTCGCCATCCCGTTGCTGATAACCTGCCTCATGGCTTTCGATGCCAGGACCTATCTCGGTCCATTGCCGCCGCCAGCCTTGTCGCTTCACTGGTTCGAACGCCTCGTCTCCCAGGCCGATATCCTTGCCAGCCTTCGCACCAGCCTCATCTTGGGGGTGCTCACGACGGTTTTGTCCGTCACGATTGGAACGGCGGCGGCCGTCGGCCTTGCCCGTGGAAATTTTCCAGGAAAGGCGGCTCTGACTTCAGCCTTTCTCTCGCCGCTCATCGTTCCGCCGGTCGTTATTGGTTTCGGCCTGCTGCTTTTCCTTTCCAAGGCCGGCATCACAAATGGTATGGCGCGCCTGCTCCTCGGCCACGTGATCGTAACGGTGCCCTATTGCATAAGGACCAGTCTCGCCAGCCTTCTCGGCAGCGACGGGAGATTGACGGAAGCCGCAATGGTTCTCGGCGCCACTGAGCGCCAGGCCTTCTGGACCATCACACTACCGCTCATGCGCACGGGCGTCGTCACCGGCGCGATCTTCGCCTTCGCAATTTCGATGGATGACGTATCGATCAGTCTCTTTCTGAGCGACCCGTCGGCAACGACGTTGCCTGTCACGTTGGTTAGCAACATGCGCGCGGCTTTCGACCTGACGATCGCTGCGGCAGCCGTTGTGCTGATCGCCGTCACCACATTGCTGATTGTTGTGCTCGACCGTGTCGTCGGCTTCGACACTGTCGTCGGTCAGGGTTTGTTTCGTTCATGAGGACAATACGATGATTTCTGCGGTGGAATTTCAAGGGGTCAGCAAGCGCTTCGGCGAAACGGTCGCCCTGGCCAATATCTCCTTCTCGGTGAAGCCAGGTGAAATCATCGCACTGCTTGGACCGAGTGGCTGCGGTAAGACCACCATTCTTCGCCTCATTGCCGGATTCGAGCGACCCGACAAAGGCTCGATCATGATTGACGGAAAGCCGATGGCCGGATTGAAACCCTATGAGCGAAATGTCGGGCTGCTGTTCCAGCACTACGCTCTTTTCCCGCATATGAGCGTCGAACAGAACATCGGCTACGGACTTCGCCATCGCAACCATGCGCCAGGCGACATACCCGGCCGCGTTGCCGAAATGCTTGAACTCGTCCGGCTTGTCGGCTTCGGAGCGCGGCGGCCGCACCAGTTGAGTGGCGGCCAGCAGCAGCGCGTAGCTCTTGCGCGGGCGCTTGCGACCCGCCCGAACCTTGTTCTTCTGGATGAGCCCCTGTCGGCCCTCGACGCCAAGCTTCGACATGAACTGCGCGCCGAATTGAAGGAGGTGCTCGCCTCGGTCGGCTCGACTGCAATCGTGGTGACCCACGACCAGGAGGAGGCGATGAGCCTGGGTGAGCGCATATTCGTGATGAACCGTGGCGCAGTCATGCAGTCGGGCAGACCCGACGATGTGTATTGGCGTCCAGACTCACGTTTCGTCGCCGATTTCATGGGCCGGACGAACTGGATTCATGGCTCGGTTTCGAGCGCCAGCGGAACGGCCCGCAAATTTCGTTCCGAATCCGGCTGGGAGTTTGCGGTCGCATCCGCGGGAAGCCTTTCAGGCGCCGCCGAGGTTTGCGTGAGGCCGGAAAGCGTCGAGATCGTGTCCGGCGCTGCGACGGCCGGGGCCATGACCGGACGCGTTGCTGACGTCGTGACACTCGGCGCCTTCAGGCATGTCGTTCTGGACCTCGCCAGTGGCGACCGCATCGTCTCGGCATGCCCTAATCGTCCGGACATCGCCTTCGCTCGCGGGCAGGAGATCAGCATTTCCATCCCGCCTGAGGCATGTGTACTCTTCGAGCGACAGGCTGATACGGATGTCTCCCCCGCTAATGAGCATCTGTTGCCGGAAGGACATGGTTCGTCCAGTATCCGCTGATCGGTAGGGAGTCCTTGGCTCTCGAGCGCCACAAGGTATGAAACACGGCTTCTGATGCTTGATCTTGATTCCTATCTGCTTCGCGCATTCCTGACTGTCGCGGAGATTGGCACCGTCAATGGCGCAGCTGTGAGGTTGAACAGAACGCAGGCGGCCGTGAGCATGCAGATCCGCAAGCTCGAGGAGCTAGTCGGCGTTACTCTGTTTTCGCGATCATCAAAGGGCCTCGAGCTCACCGGCCAGGGGCAGATCATGCTGGCCTATGCGCGCGAAATGGTCGCACTCAGCGACGAGGTCGAGAAGAGACTGACGGGCAAGATGATCGAGGACCGCATTCGCCTCGGCGTCGTCGAGGATTTCGCGGCCGGCCACCTGATCGACATTCTTCGCGACTTCAGAGCCCAGAACCCGAAGGTCGAGATCGACATCATTGTCGAGCCGAATCGCCGCCTCGCCGACCTGTTTGAAGACAGGAAGCTGGATCTCGTGGTGTGCGACATCACCTGCCTTTCGCGAAAACCGACCCTGATCTGGACCGAATATCTAATGTGGACGGTCCGATCCGATTTTGTGGCCGACGCGGAAAAACCGCTTCCCATCATCATGTTCGAGGAGGGGTGCCCCTGGACTCTGCCGACGATTGCGGCTCTGTCGCAGCGAAACATCAAGTGGAAGACGGCCTGCGTCGCATCGACGTTGGTGGCCATGGCGACCGCGGTCCGGGTCGGTATCGGCATCGCGCCAATGATGCTCACAACCAAACCAGAGGGTTGCCGGACCCTTGACAGGTCGGCGGACCTTCCGGGTCCCGTGCGCATCGAGATCGGTCTCTACGCTCAATCCGAGACGGCCGAAGGCGCGCGCTACCTTGTGGACTTCATTTCGCGGCATACCGCCATATTGTCCAGCTAGCAGCGTTCAGCTTCCATTATATCCGGTCAATTTAATTCGCTCTACCGAAATGGCGGGCAAAGCTCCACAGTGATCGGATGAAGGGTAGACCGCCCAAATCTCAAACATTCAAACTTCAAGTGTTCATGGAAGTCTGCGCATACGATGATGGGGCAAGCAAAACTTGACGAAATTCTCCCTACAGATGCCGTCTATCTGCCCGGCCAGATCGCAAATCTCACGAAGGGTGCGAGCGTAGCGGCGCAAGCCAACGAAATACTGCAGCGCATCGACGACATGCTGCTGCACGAAGGTACCGACAAGTCGGAGATCATTCTCGCCAACATCTGGCTCAGCGACCTTGCCTCATTCGAGGAAATGAACACAGCCTGGGATGTTTGGATGCCGGATAGCGGGACGCCGCGGCGGGCGACGTTTGAGGACAAGAATCTCCCACCGATGTGCAACATCCGTATTGACGTAGCAGCGTCGCGAAAGAGGCGGGCTGGGCAAATCTGAGCCGCCCGTCACCATGGATCGCTTGTCGCGCGACGTCAAACACAGTTCCAAGTTAATGGTAGTTTTCACCTTCAAAGTGTCGATACGCAAATCCCTGACTTATCCCCAGCCCGAGACTATGCCGAGGCAGTTCCCTAAGGCTCGCGGCTTCCGATAGGTCCAAATTGCAAGCTCGGCATATCACGGCAGCAATGCATAAACGGACATTGACGCGCCTAAGAACTCTTCCTGCCCCGACCAGTCGATCTAGCTGGCAAGGCTTTTCCGTACTCGTTCCACCATGCCGTAAGCGCTTGCATTGTCGGCCCCAGTCCACGTGCCTTCTGGGTGATCTGATAGTCAACGCGCGGCGGCACCTCCGCGAAGAAGTTCGATCCGGGATCGGGCGACCGTCATCCAGACGAAAACGAAGCGGCCCGTCCAACTTGAGGTCACCGAACAGACGAAGACCGCACTCGTGGCTTCCGCTCGTTCGAAGGAACGGCGGCAGTTATCTATTTCCAAGCCGCCGCAAAATCTCGCAGCATCTTTCTACAAGGCAGTATGCCCGGATTGTCCATCGATGGGTCGCCTCCATCGGCCTCGAAGCCAGCGCCTACGTCACGCACTCGATGAGGAGGACTAAGGCCGCGCAGATTTATAAGAAGACAGGCAACCTCCGTGCCGTTCAAATCCTACTCGGCCATACGAAACTGGAAAGCACCGTCCGATACCTTGGCCTTGAGGTGGATGACGCGCTAAGGATTGCTGAGCAGATTGAATTGTAGAACGCCTCGGCCGGAACGCGCCAATAGCGGTCATTGCAAGAGGGGCTCATAAGACAATAGAGTGGGTATTCAGCATGGGAGGTTAGCCGTTGCCATACGTCAAAGTTGAAATTGCAAAAGGAATTGCCAGCGTCGATCAGAAGCGTGCTGTCATTCGAAGGATGACTGAGGTTCTTGTCGAGGAGCTTGGCCGCGATCCTGAGTATGTCTTTGTCGTGATCGATGAGGTGGACACCGACAACTGGGGTAGGAAGGGCCTATCGCTGACCGACTTGTGGCAACAGGCTAAGACGAACACACCATAGAGAACGCAAGGCGTCATGGCTCAGAAGTGCCAACTACGGTCGTGACCTCGTTCGAACTATTCTCGACGGCCCACCTGCTCAACTGAAGCGATAACCCGCTGTCGAAGATCGTTCGAATATGCCTTGCCATCCATGCCGGCCTCCTTCCCCAGCCTGCGTCTTGAATCTAATTTGCGGCCCCTTGGAAATCTTTTCGATTTAAGACAGAATCATCTCGCTCTAGTTTTTGGGGAGACTCTGATGGAAAACCACGAGCCGTTTTTACGCGAGGCGATTGCGCTCTCGAAATCCGCGATGGAACTCGGCGACGAACCGTTTGGCTCGGTGCTCGTGAAGGACGGCGAAGTAATCCTGCGTGCCGAAAACAGCGTCTTTACCGGCCACGATATGACGAACCACGCGGAGATGAACCTGGTTAAACTGGCGGCGCAGCACTACGACACTGCTTTTCTCGCTGACTGCACGCTTTACACCAGCACGGAGCCGTGTGCGATGTGCTCCGGGGCGATTTACTGGTCGGGCATCGGGCGCATGGTGTTTGCGTGTTCCGAAACGCGGCTTGGGGAGATCGCTGGGATCGGGTTGAACGTGCCGAGCCGAGCGGTGTTGCAAACCGGCGCGCGCATTGTCACTGTGGTTGGCCCGACGAACCTCGAAGACGAAGCCGCCGAAGTACATCAGGAATTCTGGCCGAAGCATCTGGGCAAGTCATAGCCTCATTCGTCCGAAATGGCGCTGGCGGGCACACCGAGGCAGTGCGTCTCGACGGCTCCGCCGCATCTTCTCAAATGGGCCCCCCGCTCACTGCCCGCGCAACAATGGCGGCCTGTTGATTTGCCCAGGGTTTGCCTGCGCCGCTGAGCGCGGCTCCGCTTTTCAATGGATTTTGTCATGACACATTACACACACCAGACCGTCCCGACCCAGTTTGTCGATGCCGGCGGCATTCGCTTCGCCTATCGCCGCTTCGGTAATCCGGGCACCGTCCCGCTCATCAAGGTTGCCCTGCTTGGCGTATGCCTACAGGACATGCCGCTGCCGATCGGCTTCGATAAAACCATCTCGCAGCCCTTCATCGTCGCTCTCATGACCGATCTCCTCGCTCAGCGATCTGTCCAAGGAAGGCTTTCCGTTCGTCGGAGGGTGTGTCGACTGTATCGGCAAGCGCACTGGCGCGGCCGCCCTCGTCTGCCGGCGCCACGGTCACGTCATCGACCTGTTCATTTGGCAGGCGGTACCAGCCGCACAGACGACGACAGTGCAGGACGGCTGCAACATCAGAAAATGGTCGGATGGCGGCCTGTTCTTTGCATTGTCGATGGGCGTCGATGTCTCCACGTCATCTCGTGCGAGCCGATGTAGTAGCTCTTCACCGCTTCAGTGATGATTTGATCTTGGTGGAACCGAATCGGCTCTGGAGGGCCGGCCCGGTCTTGTTGTGGCCCCCAAAGCGGACCGTATCATACGGTATTTTACTATACAGACAGACGGTATTCGGGCACCCTCCCCAGGGTTGCATGCGTCCTGGAATGGAAGCGCTGCCAACGTTGCTCCTGTTCATTCTGGCCAGACGCCTCCTGCGTTCCAACCGTTGTGCTTGCACGAGTTGGTTCTGTGCTTCTTGGTTGACGCAGCTCCGCTTGGCCGAGAGGAGGGATTCCATGCGTCGCTACAGCGTATTGCGCATCTCAAGCGGCGTACTTGCCGCGTTGGGTTTCACGGCCTTGACCGCGTTTGGTTGCCCGGCGGCATTCGCCCAGTCGGCAACCGGCGCACCGGGGGCCACGATTACCCTCGACGGCAAGCAGCTTCCGCCGCCCACACCGAAATTCGGTGGGGTGATCAAGGAGAAGGCCCCGGAATCGCAGCCCTGGTGGGCTCCGCGCGTCACGCCGCCAAAGGGCGCACCCAACGTTTTGCTGATCATGACTGACGACCAGGGATTTGGTGCACCAAGCACCTTCGGCGGCGTCATTCCCACCCCTGCAATGGATCGCATTGCGAGCCAGGGGCTCCGCTTCACCAATTTCCACTCGACGTCGCTCTGTTCGCCAACGCGGGCTGCGTTGATCACGGGAAGAAACCACCATTCGGTCGGTGCGGGCGTGGTCGGCGAAATTGCGACGGGCTATCCGGGTTACGATTCGATTATTCCAGTTGAGAAAGGCACCATCGGTACGATCCTCAAGGAGAATGGCTATGCGACGTCGTGGTTCGGCAAGAACCACAACACCCCTTCTTATCAGTCCAGCCAGGCAGGTCCGTTCAATCAATGGCCGACAGGAATGGGCTTTGAATATTTCTTCGGATTTGTCGGTGGTGACGCAAGCCAATGGCAGCCTAACCTCTACCGCAACACGACGGCCATCTACCCCTTCGAGGGCAATCCAAGCTGGAACATGGAAACCGCGATGGCTGACGAAGCCATCCAGTACATGAAGCAATTGAAGGAGATCGCACCCGGCAAGCCCTGGCTCGTCTACTACGTACCGGGCGCTACCCATGCGCCGCACCATCCCACTCCAGAATGGGTCAAGAAGATTGGCAACATGCACCTCTTCGACGAGGGGTGGAACAAGCTGCGCGAGACGATCTTCGCCAACCAGAAACGGCTGGGTATCATGCCGGAGAACGCCCAACTGACGCCGTGGCCCAAGGAGCTGCCGGAATGGGATACTTTGAACTTCGAAGAGAAAAAACTCTTTATCAAGCAGGCGGATGTCTACGGCGCTTACCTTGCCTATGCCGACAACGAGATCGGCCGCGTCATTCAGGCCGTCGATGACCTCGGCGAACTCGACAATACCCTGATCATCTATATCGGCGGCGACAACGGCGCGAGCGCCGAAGGCATGCTCAACGGCACGCCGAACGAGTTCACCACCTTCAACGGAGTCTCCGTGCCTGTGAAGGACCAACTGCTCTGGTATCCATTCTGGGGATCGGAACGGACGTTCCCGCATTTTGCGGCGGGCTGGGCGTGGGCGATGGACACACCATTCAAATGGGTCAAGCAGGTGCCGTCCCACTTCGGCGGAACCTCGCAAGGGGTGGCCATGTCCTGGCCCGGCCACATCACTGACGTCGGCGGCATCCGCCGCCAGTTCTCGCATGTGATCGACATCGTGCCAACCATCCTCGAAGCGACCGGCATCCCGACACCCGAGACAATCAATGGCATCGAGCAGAAGCCGGTCGAAGGGGTAAGCATGATGTATACGTGGGACAAGGCAAACGCCGACGCCCCCACCCGACACACGACGCAATACTTCGAGATGCTGGGCAACCGAGCCATTTACGACAATGGCTGGGTGGCAGCGACGACGCCAGCAACCCGACCATGGGAATTGAGTACCGCGACGCCGCCTGACGTCATCACCGGCTACAACTGGGAACTCTACAACGTCGATGATGATCCCACACAGTTCAACGACCTTGCCGCCAAGATGCCGGACAAGCTCAAGCAAATGCAGGACCTCTTCTATTCCGAGGCGAAGAAATACAATGTATTGCCGCTGGACAATTCGACGCTTGCCCGCTGGAACACGCCGCGCCCGAACCTTACGGCGGGACGAACCGAGTTCACTTATTCGGGCGAATTGAGCGGTGTGCCGGCTAGCGCCGCACCGAGCATTTTGAACAAATCCTTTACGATCACGGCTGACGTCGAGATACCCGAAGGCGGGGCGGACGGCATGATCGTGACGGAGGGCGGAAGGTTCGGCGGCTACGGCCTGTTCCTCAGCAAAGGCGACTTCGGCGTCGGGCGAGGCAGGGTCGTGTTTCTCTACAACCTTCTCGACCTCAAGCGCACGATGTGGGAAGGGCCGGAACTGGAAGTTGGCAAGCATCAAATCGTCTTCGAGTTCAAGTCCGATGGTCCCGGCCTCGGCAAAGGGGGTAGCGGCGTCCTGTCGGTGGATGGCAAGGAGGTGGCGACAAACTCGCTGGAACATACGGTCCCGGTTACCTTTCCGGAGGACGAAAGCTTCGATGTCGGACAAGACACCCGCACGGGGGTCGCCATGGTCGAGTATCGTTACGACGCTCCGTTCAAGTTCTCCGGCCAAATCGACAAGCTGACCTTCAAGCTCGGGCAATAGATGCAACGAGGCCCACGCCGTCGGGCTTGCGACGCATGTGCCGAAGCGTTCAAGGAGGCGAAATGCCTGGAACCCTGGGAGCGAATTCCAAGCTGCTGCTTTCGGTAACGGGCGTGATTGAAGCCGCGACGGGCTTGGTGTTGCTGCTGGCACCCGCTCTCTTGGTTCAAGTGCTGCTCGGGGCCGTGCCAGATACGCCTGTCGGTACGACGGCCGCCCGTATCGCTGGTGCTGCTGTGCTCAGTCTGGCGGTCGCATGCTGGCTTGCGCGGGGCGACGTGACAGCCAAGGCGGCAAAGGGATTGGTGACAGCGATGCTGTTCTACAACTTCGCCGTGGTCGCAATACTTGTTCTTGAGTGGCTTCGCCACGGTACCTCCGGGATCGCTTTCTGGCCTGTTGTCGCGGGGCACATCGCGCTGGGCGTCTGGTGTGTAGCGTGCGGGTTGGCGTCGACCCGCATCGCAGACCGCTAGCGATATCGTTTGCTCACAACACGCAAGACTATCCAGAGCAAGCTTCACGACATCGAGATGAGCATTGTGGCCATCTTTGACATATCTCAACGCGGCAAATCGGCACTCGTCGTATTCAAACAAACCTCGCAGGTGCGGAGTGCGTTGTGCAAGGAAGGAGGACAGCCAATGTCCATGTTCAAATTGCCCGTTGGCCTGCTGGCCATCTTCATAGCCGTCGTTGCAATTAGCATCGCGCATGCTCATACCAAGGATGGCCAGCATTCCGACGGCGGAAAAAAGGCGATCCAGAGTGGAGGAACCACGCCGGACGATGGATCGGACGCGATGCCGGGCATGATCGGTCCAATGAGTGGTCACATGATGACGATCATGTTCATCATTGCTGATGCCGATGAAGACGGCGCGCTTTCGTTCGAGGAAGTGACGACGATTCACAAACGGATATTCGACGCGGTCGACGCGAACAAGGATGGCAAGGTTACGCCGGACGAGCTGGAATCCTTCATGCACCAGAAGTAAGCCGAGGATCTGGCGGGCGAACAATTGCTCACCCGCCAAACGGGAGAGTCCAAAAAGCAATGATCCGAAGCGGTCGTGGAGACATTTGTGAAGGATCTCGGCGATAATTTACTGCGCCGCCGCCCATGGCTCAACGTCTCCCGGCAACTCCATGCGGTCGAAAAGGCACCAGACAGGCAGTAGAGCTCGTTGCAGGACATCTCGCCGCCTAGACCAAGGGGCCGATGGGCATCGTCGTCCGCAGGCACAGCCCAGGCCCTGCTGTACTTCCCACCCCCCAGCCCGCTTTTGGCGCGGCATTGTCCGGAGCTTACATGATGACGACTGGTGCCTACTCGAATGTGGAGGGCCATAAGACAGGTCTAGCTACCGTTCCTGATGAACCTAAATTAGAGACAGGACTTTGACGAGCATCAAAGCGAGCGGCTCCTGGATGTAATACACTTGCACTCGTCAAATAGGGAGCGCAGCGTGATGAACATCAAAACCGTAATATGTGTCTTTGGCGTCGGCCAGTGGAACCAGGACCTCAAGACGGCCATCGATTTCTGCGAAGCTCAGGGTGCGCATATGACCGCTCTTGTCGTCTGCATGGGTAGGGTCCCGGCGATTGCAACTTACGAAGCGATCTCTACGAGCTGGCTCGAAAGCCAGCAGAGAGAAATTGACCGCCTTACCGAGGAGACGACGGCGGTTCGTAAAACCTTGGAAAGGACAGAGCTGTCCTTCGACGTGCAAGAGATTTACACCGAGTTCGCCTGGGCAGACGAAGACATCGCCGAACACGCGCTCTACGGCGATCTAGTGCTCATCGGCCCACAGGCCGCGGGCAACGAGGAATTGCAGCGACGCGTGGTCGACGGAGCGCTATTCCAGTCGCCGACCCCAATTCTCATCAACCCCCGCATGCAGTCTGTGGTTGCGGTTCCAAAATCGATATTGCTCGCGTGGGACTCGAGCGAAGAGGCGGCACGTGCAACGCGCCAGTCGATGGAATTCCTCAAAGACTGCGAAGCCGTCCACGTGACACTTGTAGACCCTGTGGCGACTAGCTTCGCCGACGGTGAGGAACCAGGAGCCGACATCGCAGCGTTCCTCGCCCGCCATGGCGTCAAGGTCGAAGTGGACTGTATCGCAAGCGGTGGGCGCCGCGTGGACGAGACGCTGCGCCAGCACGCGATGGACGTCTCCGCGGACATGGTGGTGATGGGAGCCTATAATCATCCTCGGATTCAACAACGACTTTTCGGCGGGGTGACCCGATCTATGCTGAAGGACAGCCAAATTCCGCTTTTCCTATCGAGGTGAGCACGAACCCCTCGTCCGCCCCTCAAGCCCCGGCGTTGATCGGGCCGTCATTCTTCGGAGGCTGAGGCGTGCACTCGATCCAGACGAAAACACCGTCATCGAAAAGGAGAAATAAAATGCTCTCGACTGACAGGGATTCCAAAAGCGGAAGTGAACATTTGGCGATTCCTACCCAAGGCGAAATCGAAGGCAAGCTGCTGGTTTACGAAGTGATCGCAGTGGCCTGCCTGCAGCAGCTCATGAGGGAGAAACACGCGTCGGTCATTTCGAAAGTCCGGCGACTGGTGCTGCACAACCTGGAAGAAAACTGCCGGTCACTCAAGCTCTGTGCCGACGATCACAAAGCTACCGCCGAATACGCAATGGGTCTCCTCGAGGCCGCCCTCGAGAAGGCTCGCGCAACATAGGCGGGTTCGAATATCCAGAATCTGCCCAAGCGAGGTCAGCATGGTCAAGGAAGTTGGAGTTGCCTTCAATTCTGGTTCATCAACGCTCAAAATCGGCGTTTTTGAGAACGTTGCAGGATACGCAAAGCCAATCGGTAGAGGCACCGTCGTCTTAGGCGGGCACCCGAGGCTGAAGTGCATAATAGGCGACGAGTTGGAGGAAATCGAACTGCCAGGCGTAGATCAGATTGGTCAACGCCTTATCTCACACGTTCTCGATCATATGCTTCCAGCCGGATGCCAGATCGGATTTTTCGGTCATCGCGTCGTGCATGGCGGGTCTATCTTCAACGGTGCTGCGATTGTGAACGATAACTCGCTCACGCAGATCGGGAGCCTGACGCCGTTGGCCCCTCTCCACCAACCCCAGGCGCTTCGCGTCATTCACGCGGTCCAGTGCTTGCATCCATCTGTAGTACAGACGGCATCCTTCGACACGGCATTCCATTCCTCCCAGTGCAGCCTCTCGACCAGGCTGGCAATCCCGCGCGCTATGCACGACGCAGGAATACGCCGCTACGGGTTCCACGGCCTTTCCTACAAGCATGTCGTCGCCCAGCTCAAAGAACTTGCGCCGGATATGGGCGGCGGCAGGGTGATCTGCGCGCATCTGGGGAGTGGCGCCAGTCTCTGCGCCATGGTCGACGGCGTCAGTATCGATACGAGCATGGGCTTTTCTGCCCTCGACGGGATTCCCATGGCGACGCGACCAGGTGCGATCGATGCCGGCGTACTCATCCACCTGCTTCGGACGGAATTTCCCGACGCCGACCAACTGGAGGACTTCCTCTATCACCGATGCGGGCTTCTTGGCGTATCGGGTATAAGCGGAGACACCCGAACGCTCATAAGGGAGTTCCGCCCCGAGGCGAAAGAAGCGCTCGATCTGTTTTGCTTTAGGATAGCGGGCGAGATCGGCCGCCTGGCAGTTTCCATAGGTGGGATCGACGCACTGGTATTTACGGCCGGCATCGGAGAAAACCAGCCAGAAATTCGCAGGGGAGTAGAACGCCACTTGTCCTGGGCGGGGCTTCTGCTGAGCGAGTCTGCCAACAGGGCTAACGCGACTGTCATTAGCGCACGGCGTAGCCGAGTATCGGTTTTCGTCATCCCCACGGATGAGGAGCAAGTCATCGCTGACGAGGCGCTCGCCGTCATCAGGCAACATAGACTTTGAGGAGCGCGGTCATGCCAGCCAACGAGCCAACGCTTGCCGATTCCGAACTGCAGCTCATCGACCGTTACTGGCGCGCGGCCAACTATCTATCGGTCGGACAGATCTACTTGGTGGACAATCCACTGCTGCGCGAACCACTAAAGCCGCAGGACATCAAGCCACGGCTACTTGGTCACTGGGGAACCACACCGGGATTAAACTTCATCTACGCGCACCTCAACCGTGTGATTAAGGCACGAGACCTTGACATACTCTATGTCTGCGGCCCCGGCCATGGTGGCCCAGGGATGGTAGCGAACACCTATCTGGAAGGCACCTACAGCGAGGTCTATCCCGAGGTCACCGAAAACATCGAAGGTATGCAAAAACTATTTAAGCAATTCTCCTTCCCAGGGGGCATACCAAGTCATGTGGCGCCCGAGACGCCCGGTTCGATCCACGAGGGCGGTGAGCTGGGTTACGCTCTCGTCCACGCATTCGGAGCGGCATTCGATAATCCTGACCTCGTTGTCGCCTGCGTGGTCGGCGACGGAGAGGCAGAAACCGGCCCCCTAGCCGCGGCATGGCACTCCACAAAGTTTCTCAACCCTGCGCGCGATGGAGCAGTTCTCCCCATACTCCATCTCAACGGCTACAAAATTGCCAATCCGACGGTGCTTGCGCGAACGCGCGATGGCGATCTGAACAGCCTGTTCTGGGGATTGGGCTATCAGCCGATCTTCGTGGAGGGGCACGAGCCTGCCGAAATGCATCGAAAGATGGCACATGCGTTCGACGAGGCGTTCGACTTAATTCGTGGTCTGCAAAGCGACGCCCGCGAGGGCGTGGAATCTGCCGAAGTTCCGCGGTGGCCGATGATCATTCTGCGAAGCCCAAAAGGATGGACCGGTCCCAAGGAAGTCGATGGGAAGAAGGTCGAGGGGTTTTGGCGAGCGCACCAGGTACCGGTCGCGAATTGCCGGGGCGACGATAGACATCGAAAGATCCTTGAAGAGTGGATGCGGAGCTACGATCCCGATGACCTCTTCGATGACACGGGCCGTCTGAAACCAGAGCTTCGAGCACTTGCGCCGCTCGGAGGAAAGAGAATGGGCGCAACCCCCTTCGGCAACGGTGGCCGTCTGCGCCAAGACCTTGTCGTGCCACACATCGAAGACTACGCGATCGAAGTTGGCGAGCCCGGTTCCAAGCAGGTCCAGTCGACCGAAATCCTGGGAAGATATCTGCGCGACGTCCTGAAATTGAACGCGAGTACCAAGAACTTCCGGATTTTCGGTCCCGACGAAACGGAGTCCAACCGGCTGGGAAGCGTCTTCGAAGAAACCAACAGGGTGTGGATGCAAGAAATCGAGGACTATGACGTTCATCTCGCCCGAGACGGTCGTGTCATGGAAATACTCAGCGAGCACCTATGCCAGGGATGGCTTGAGGGCTATCTCCTGACAGGACGGCACGGCCTCTTCTCGTGCTACGAAGCCTTCATCCACATAGTCGATTCGATGTTCAACCAGCACGCCAAGTGGCTGAAGGTTTCGAAGGAACTTGCGTGGCGCCAACCGATCTCCTCTCTGAACTATCTGCTGACATCGCATGTATGGCGGCAGGACCACAATGGCTTCTCTCATCAGGACCCCGGCTTCGTCGATCTCGTCGCCAACAAGAAAGCTGACATCGTCCGCATCTATCTCCCGCCGGACGCCAATACACTGCTTTGGGTAGGCGACCACTGCCTGCGGACCTACAATCGTATTAATGTCATCGTTGCCGGAAAACAGCCAGAGTCCCAATACCTGTCGATGGACGAGGCGGTTCAGCACTGTGAAGCCGGCGTTGGCGTTTGGGACTGGGCCAGTTACGAAGATAATGCCATTGCCCCGGACGTTGTGATGGCGTGCGCGGGCGACGTTCCAACAATGGAAACGCTCGCCGCTGTCATGCTCCTGCATGAGGCGATTCCCGAGCTCAAGATCAGAACCGTCAATGTCGTCGACTTGCTGGCTTTGCAGGATACGGACCAGCATCCGCACGGTCTAAGTCACCAGCGGTTTGACGCGATGTTCACGACCGACAGGCCTGTCATTTTCGCCTATCACGGCTATCCGTATCTGATCCATCGCCTCACCTACCGGCGGACGAACCACGGCAACATCCATGTCCGAGGCTTCATCGAGGAGGGAACGACAACGACACCGTTCGACATGGCCGTTCTGAACCAGCTCGACCGATATCACCTCGCGTTGGAGGCGATCGCGCGCATTCCCGGTCTCCCCGCGAAGGTGCCAGGGGTGATCGACAAGCTAAAAGCGAAGCTCGCTCAGCATTCTGCCTTCATCCGGGAGTTTGGGGAGGACATGCCCGAGATCGCAGGTTGGAGATGGCGGCGATGAGCCTCGCGTACCTGCCTCTACAATCGGCAGGTTCCATGGCACTGACAGATCGCTTTCTTCGGATGCGAGGCTTTGGATCCGGAACCATCTGACCCTAACAGCCACGCTAGATCCCCGCTCCTATGGCGCTATCGAGAAAGCGTGCTTCGCGAGCGGCCGTCGCGACATCCGGATTGGCTTGGTTTTGCTCCGCCGATGACAATAATCTTGTGAAAAATCCGATACTAGGGCACAATTTGTGAAGGCATCTGAAGTTGCGGCGCAATCGCAAATCCGGCCGTCTCGCGCCGAGTGACAGTTCGCGTCGGAGGGTCGGCGTCGATGGATCAGGGGTTCTTTCTTCTGTTCGCTACGGTATCCGTGATCACGGCCCTGACGGTGGTCCTGGCGCGCAATCCGGTTCACAGCGCATTGGCGCTGATGGCGTGTTTCCTGCAGGTCTCGGCAATCTTCGTCTTGCTCGAGGCGCCGTTGCTCGCGGTCATCCAGATCTTCGTCTATGTTGGTGCGATCATGGTCCTGTTCCTGTTCGTGATCATGATGATCGATGTGCGCGAAGCGGTGTTGCAGCGGTTCTTGCCGGGGGGCAACCTGCCGGCTCTGGTGCTGCTCGTCCTGCTTGGGGTCGAGATGCTCGTGCTGGTGCTCTGGAGCGACCGCTTTTCGGTCATGGAGCCCGTTGCCATGGGCGGCGGCGATGGCGTCAGGCAGCTTAGCACAGCACTTTTCGCCGACTATCTCCTGCCGTTTGAAACCGCCTCCGTAATCCTGCTGGCGGCCCTGGTCGGCGCCATCGTACTGGCGCGGAAGGAGCAGGGGTGATGGTTCCGCTCTGGTGGTATATTGTGCTCGGAGTAGTCCTGTTCGTGATCGGAGCGGGGGGTGTGCTGCTCAGGCGCAATATTCTGGTCGTCCTGATGTCGCTGGAGCTGCTGCTCAACTCGGTCAACATCAATTTCATTGCTTTCGGGCGTTACTACGCCGATTTCCGCGGGCAGATCTTCGCGATCTTCGTCATCGCAATCACCGCGGCGGAGGTTGCCGTCGCCCTCGGTATCCTGGTCGCCCTCGTGAGGAACAAATCCACCCTCAAGGTCGACGACGTGACCACGATGAAAGGATAGCGGCTTTGGACCCGGTTGTATCGATCCGGCCGCTGCTTGCCGTCGCCGTCGCAGGTCTGGCGGCCCTTGCAGTTCTGCTTCTGAACAACCGCGAGAGAGCCCGCGATCTGGTCTCGCCGTTGGCCGCGATCGCCATGTTCGCGATTGTCGTCTCGATGGCGCCCACGGTGCTGGCGGGCGGGACGGTCGAATTGCGCCTGTTCGAGATCCTGCCGGGGATTGACTTCGCTTTCCGGGTCGATGCGCTCGGCATGGTGTTCGCCACCGTCTCGTCGCTGCTGTGGATCGTGGCGGCGATCTATTCCATCGGCTACATGCGGCACTTGAACGAGCATGCGCAGACCCGATTCTTCGCCTGTTTCGCCGCCAGCCTCGCCGCGGCCGCCGGGGGCGCCTTCGCCGCCAATCTGTTTACGCTGGTGATCTTCTACGAAGTACTCAGCCTCGTCACCTATCCGCTTGTCTACCACCATGAGGACGAAGAGGGGTGGACAGGCAGCCGCAAGTACCTCGTCTATTTGATTGGCGCGTCGAAAAGCGTGCTGCTCGCCGCGCTGGCACTGACCTACCACATTGCGGGGTCGCTCGACTTTGTAGCGGGGGGGCTGCTGGCCGGGGTCGATGCCTCGGCGGCGCTGCTGACGGTCGTCTATTTCTGCTATCTTTTCGGCTTCGCCAAGGCCGCGGTGATGCCGATGCACGCCTGGCTGCCTGCTGCGATGGTGGCACCGACGCCGGTCAGCGCGCTCTTGCATGCAGTGGCCGTGGTCAAGATGGGCGTGTTCTGCGTTCTGCGGGTGGTGTTCCATGTCTTCGGCGTCGGGCTGGTAAGCGGGCTGGGCCTCGGCATCGCCACGGCCTATCTGGTTTCGTTCACGATCCTGATGGCGTCGGTCTACGCCCTGACGCGGGATGACCTGAAGGCCAGGCTCGCCTATTCGACGGTCAGCCAGCTCTCCTACATCGTGCTGGGCGCTGTTCTGTTATCGCCCGTCGCGATGGTCGGCGGGATCATACACATTGCAGCTCACGCATTCTCAAAGATCACACTCTTTTTCTGCGCCGGGTCGATCTATTGCGCGTCTGGCAAGCGCAATATCAGTGACATGGGCGGCATCGGCCGCAAGCTGCCCTGGACGATGGGGGCATTTTTTGTCGCTTCGCTGAGCATGATCGGAGTGCCGCCGACCGCGGGTTTCGTCAGCAAGTGGTATCTGGCGCTGGGCTCAGTTGAGGCGGGGCAAATCGCGTTCCTGATTGTGCTCCTGGTGAGTTCGATCCTGAACGCTGCCTACTTCCTGCCGGTTAGCTATCTCGCTTTTTTCGGGACGGAGGCGCAGGAAAGTCCGGCGACGGTCCGTGAAATTCCAATGATGACGATCCCGCTCGTCGCAACCGCCATCCTGTCGGTATCGATGGGCATCTTCCCCGACTATTTTCTGGCTTTGGCGCAAGGAGTGGTCAGATGATCAATCGCATTGTCGATTTCTTCGGCAACGAGGCCTATGCGACACGCCGCCGCCGGCTGTTCTATCTGGTGCTCGTCCTGGTCGTCGTCGCCGACTTCCTGGTCTCCCGCGAACACGCCGAATACCTGTGGGACCGCGTGCCCGGCTGGTCGGCCGTCTACGGATTCTTATCCTGCGTGCTGCTGATTTTTGTTTCCAAGTTCCTCGGACATCAGGGTGGGATCATGCGGCGCGAGGACTATTATGACTGACTTCGTCCATCCGACCCTGCTGTTCATTCTCGGCGCCCTGCCGATCCCCCTTCTGAATGGGTCAATTCGCAAAATCTATCTGCTGGTGATCCCGACGCTGGCGATCCTCGCAGTGCTTGCAATGCATCCGGGCAGCTATGGAGCGGCGTCTTTCGTCGGGCAGGAAATCCTGATCGCGAAGGTCGACAAACTGAGTATCGTCTTCGCGACCGTTTTCACCATCATGGCTCTGATCGGAACGGTCTACGCCCTGCACCTGACGCGCGCCGGCCAGCATGTGGCCGCATTCATCTACGTCGGCAGCGCGCTCGGCGTGGTATTCGCCGGCGACTACCTCACCCTGTTCCTATTCTGGGAAGGTATGGCGTTTGCCTCTGCCTATCTCGTCTTCGCGCAGCGGGGCGAAAAGGCGATCCACGCAGGATTCCGGTATCTCATGGTCCATATCACCGGCGGTGTCGTTCTACTCGGTGGCATCATTCTCCACGGGTTCACCACCGGTTCGCTTCTCTTTGGCCCGATCGAGGGGCAAATGGGAGTGGCCGCCTACCTGATCCTTGCCGGGTTCATCCTCAATGCCGCGGTGCCGCCGCTCAACGCCTGGCTGACGGACGCCTACCCGGAGGCAACCGTCACCGGGGCGGTGTTCATGAGCGCTTTCACCACCAAGACAGCCGTCTATGTGCTGGCGCGGGCGTTTCCGGGGACCGAGCTTCTGGTCTGGCTCGGTACCGCGATGGCACTCTACGGCGTCATCTACGCGGTGCTGGAGAATGACTGCCGGCGGCTCCTGGCCTATCACATCGTCAGCCAGGTGGGCTATATGATCGCGGGTGTCGGCATCGGGACCGAGATGGCGGTGAACGGGGCTGCTGGCCATGCCTTCGCGCATATCCTCTACAAGGCACTCCTGTTCATGGGTGCTGGTGCGGTGATCCACGTCACCGGCCGTCGCAAACTCACCGAGCTTGGTGGGCTCTACAAGACCATGCCACTGACCGTGGCGCTCTATATGGTCGGTGCCTTCGCGATCTCGGCATTTCCATTCTTCTCGGGCTTCGTCACCAAATCGATGGTGATTGCGGCGGCCGCACAGGATCATCGGGCGCTGGTGGTGCTGGCGCTGACGATGGCGTCGTCGGGGACGTTCCTGCACACCGGGCTCAAGCTGCCGTATTACATGTTTTTCGGCGTGGACCGAAAACTCGAGGCGCGGGAGCCGCCGCGCAACATGCTGGTTGCAATGGGCATGGCGGCGGTGCTCTGCATTGCAATCGGGGTATTCCCCCAGCCGCTTTATGCGCTTCTGCCCTATCCGGTCGACTTCGAACCCTACACGGGCCTCCATGTCACGGAGAGCCTCGGCCTGCTGATGTTCACCGCCCTGGGATTCGTCCTGTTCCTCAGGGCGCTCGACCCCGAGAACACGATCAGCCTCGACACCGACTGGTTCTATCGCAAGGGAGCGCGGCTCTTCATGTGGCTCGCCGAAAAACCGTTGGCACGCTACGAAAAGGCGGTGAGTGACGTGTCCGAGACCGCAGCGCTACCCTTCCTTTATGGGGCGGCACGGGCGGGACTGTGGATCGATCTCACCGGCGTGGACGCCGTCGTGAACGGCGTCGCCCGCTCGATCCTGCGCGGCGGCGGCGCGCTGCGGCGGCTCCAGACCGGGGTCGTGACCCATTACGCGCTTTCAATGATCGTCGGCGTGGTCGCAGCCACCGTGGTCTTCGCTGTGGTGTGGCGGTAGGGGGTGCAATGGGATTCCCGCTACTTAGCCTCATCGTATTCACGCCGGCCGTCGGGGCAGCGGTTTTGATGTTTCTCCGCAGCGACGATGCCGTACGCTGGACAGCGCTGGGTGTGACCGTACTCGACCTCACTCTCTGCACCGCAATGCTGGCCAGCTTTGACACCACGACCCACGAGATGCAGTTCACCGAGACGCGCCAGTGGGTCCCCACGCTCGGGATCCATTATGCCCTTGGCGTCGACGGAATCAGTGCGCTCTTCGTTTTCCTGACCGCGCTGTTGGGCTCGATCTGCGTGCTCGCCTCCTGGGTCGCGATCGACCGCAAGGTGAAGGAGTTCATGATCTGTCTGCTGGGCATGCAGGCCTTGATGCTGGGGGTGTTCTGCGCGCTCGACCTGTTCTTGTTCTACGTCTTCTGGGAGGCGATGCTGATCCCGATGTACCTGATCATCGGCGTTTGGGGCGGCGACGGCCGGGTCTATGCGGCGTTCAAGTTCTTCCTCTACACGCTGGCGGGCAGCGTCCTGTTTCTGATCGGTGTCATCGTACTCTATTTCAACGGCGGCGAGACCTTCGACATCCTCGCCCTCACAGCGCAGGATTTGCCGTTCCAGGTCCAGTCTTGGCTGTTCTTCGCCTTCCTGATCGCCTTCGCGGTCAAGGTGCCGATGGTGCCGGTCCATACCTGGCTGCCGGACGCCCATGTGCAGGCGCCGACGGCGGGCAGCATTATCCTCGCCGGAGTGCTTCTGAAGATGGGCGCCTACGGATTCCTACGGTTCTCGCTGCCGATGCTGCCGGAGGCATCGATGTACTATTCGACGCTGATGCTGGCGCTTTCGGTGCTTGCGATCGTCTATGGCGGGTTGCTCGCGCTGGCGCAGGACGACCTGAAGAAGCTGGTGGCCTATTCCAGCATCAGCCACATGGGCTTCGTGACGCTGGGGATTTTTGCGCTGAACCTCCGTGGTGTCGAGGGCGGCATCCTGCAGATGTTCAATCATGGCGTGACGACGGGCGCCCTATTCCTGTTCGTCGGGCTGATCTACGAGCGGACCCATACCCGCAGCATCGCCGACTATGGCGGGTTGATGAAGGTGGCGCCGGTCTATACCACGTTTCTGGCGCTGTTCACCCTGTCGTCGATGGCGCTGCCGGGAACGAATTCGTTCGTCGGCGAGTTGCTGGTGCTGTCAGGTGGGTTTGCGGCCAACATGGTCGCCGGCTCGGCCGCCGTTTTGGGCGCGTTGCTGGGCGCGGCCTATCTGCTTGGCATGTATGGGAAAGTCGCGCTTGGCCCGGCCAGCGTCGGCGCTCGGTTCACGATACGCGACGTGAACGCCCGTGAGATGGTTGCGATCGTACCGCTGGCCGTCTTCGTGCTTTGGGTTGGGCTCTATCCAAAACCCTTTCTCAACGTCATCGATGCCTCGGTGAAGCATCTGCTGACGCATGTGCACAGTAAGGGGAGCGGCCAATGACCGCCGCCGCGCTTTTCCAGTCGGCCCTAGCGAGCCTGCCTGAGATCGTGGTGATCACCGGCGCCTGCATCCTGCTGATCCTGGGACAGTTTATGCGAAAGGGACAGGAACATTTCCTTGTCTCAGCGTCTGTGGCGGTCGTTCTGATCGCCGCCTTGGCGACACTCATGCTGGCGAGCGAGGTGAGGCCGGCCTACACGGGCATGTTCATCGCCGACCGCTTCGCGGTCTTCTTCAAGTTCGTTTTCTACTTAGCCACCGTTCTGACGTTCCTCCTTTCGCGGAAATATGCCGATATCGAAAAGATCGCGAGCAGTGAATACTATGTCCTGCTGCTCTTTGCGCTTTCGGGCATGATGATCATGGCCTCGGCGACCGATCTCCTGTCGATCTATGTGGGCCTCGAACTGATGGTAATTTGTACCTATGTGCTGACCGGCTTCCTGCGGCGTGAGCGGCGGTCGAACGAAGCAGCACTGAAATACGTAATCCTCGGCGCGGTCTCGACTGGGATTTTCCTTTACGGCGTTTCGTTGGTCTACGGGCTCACCGGCACAACGCAATTGGACGGGATGGCTGCGGCCGCGACCGGCGATCCGCTTGATCCCGGATTGCTGCTTGCGGTGGTTTTCATCGTCGCGGGGCTAGTCTTCAAGGTCGGCGCGGTTCCATTCCATATGTGGGTGCCGGACGTCTATGAAGGTGCGCCGACGACGATCACCGCCTTCATGTCGGTAGGCCCCAAGGCGGCGGGGTTCGCGGTGATCCTGCGGGTGTTCCTCAACCCTCTGGTCGCAGCCTCGGACATTTGGATCATCCTCGCGGTCCTTGCGGTGGTGACGATGGCGCTCGGCAGCTTCGTGGCGCTGGTACAGGATAATTTCAAGCGTCTCTTGGCCTATTCCAGCATCGCCCATGCCGGGTTCGCCATTTTCGGCGTGGCCGCCGGCGGTGCGGACGGAATCGCCAGCGTGATGCTTTACCTGCTGATATACTCTTTCACGAATCTCGGCATTTTCGCCACCGTCATCATGATGCGCAATGGCGATTTCTCGGGCGAGGTTATCGAAGAATATGCGGGTTTCGCCAAGTCGCATCCCGGGCTGGCGCTTCTGATGCTGCTCTATCTGTTCTCGCTGGCCGGCATTCCGCCGACGGCCGGGTTCTTTGCCAAGTTCTACGTGCTGGTCGCGCTCGTCGAGCGAGGTTTCGTCATGCTGGCGGTGATCGCAGTGCTGCTGAGTGTCGTCGCCGCCTACTTTTACATCCGCATCGTCATGGTGATTTACATGCGAGAGCCGGAGAGGACGTTCGACCCCGCACTGACGCCTTTGGTGCGCGCCACGCTGGCCTTCACTGCCGCCGGCACCATCGGCATCGGCCTATTTCCGGCGTGGTTTCTGAGCCTTGCTCAGCATGCGGTGTTTGGTGGTTAATCGATTGGATTTGCAATGATCCGCTCGACGGAATAAACTGACAACTCAAGAAAGGATTGCCCGCATCGCTTCCCAGGGCGGCCGCATTACCTGTCCCGAACGGGGTCGGTCGCGGCGTGAGGAAAGCGCTCTATGGGTGACCGGTGCAGTGCGATATGGCTGCCATGGAATTTTTACCGGTTCTTTTTATGATCGCCGGAGTTGTTCTGGTGGCGGGGGCGACGCTTTTTGTCTCCTCGCTCCTGCGCCCGTCCAATCCCTATCCCGCGAAAAACATGCCCTATGAATGCGGCATGGACGCGGCCGGCGAGGCCGCCGGGGGCCGCTTGAGGGTGCAGTTCTTTATCCTTGCGATCCTGCTGGTCGTCTTCGATGTCGAGACGATGTTTCTCTTTCCCTGGGCTGTCGTGCTGAAAGAGATCGGACTGGTCGGCTATGTCGAGATGTTCATCTTCATATTGCTGCTTCTTGTGGGCTTCGCCTACGCTTGGCTGAAGGGGGCGCTTGAATGGGAGGCGTAAACAACGCGATCCGCGACAGCGTGTTGTTCACCACGGCCGACAGCCTGATCAACTGGAGCCGAAAGTCGGCGCTGTGGCCCGAGACCTTCGGAATTGCCTGCTGCGCCATCGAGATGATCTCGGCGGGGTGCGCCCGCTATGATCTCGACCGGTTCGGCGTGGTCTTCCGGCCATCGCCCCGTCAGTCTGACGTAATGATCATCGCCGGCACCATAACGCGGAAGTTCGCGCCCGTGGTGCGCCGGCTCTATGACCAGATGCCGGAGCCCCGCTGGGTCATCGCTATGGGCACCTGCGCCATCTCGGGCGGGGTCTACAACACCTATGCCGTGGTGCAGGGGGCGGAAACCTTCGTGCCGGTGGACGTGCATGTGCCCGGTTGCCCGCCGCGGCCCGAGGCGCTGATGCACGGCTTCCTCCTGCTTCAAGAGAAGATCACGAGGTCCCGTGCGCTGGCTGGGACGCCTCTGGATCGGGTTGCAGCGTCATGAGTGTGGGGCCGTCTGTCTATCGCACTCTGATCATCGGGCGTTTCGGGGAAGCCATCGAGGACCTAGGCGCAGCGCACGGGATTCACGCATTTGCCGTTCCACCTGAGAAGATCGTCGAGTTCTGCCGGTTTCTGAAAGAACATCCGGCGTTGCAATTCAATTTCCTCTCGGACATCTGCGGGGTAGATCACTATCCCGAAACACCGCGGTTCGAGGCGGTATACCACCTCTATTCGCTGCCCAACGGGTGGCGGGTTCGCATCAAGTGCCGGCTTGGCGATCCCCCGCAGGTTCCCTCGGTCACTGAGGTCTGGCGTACCGCCAACTGGCACGAGCGCGAGGCCTGGGACATGTATGGCATCAGGTTCAAGGGGCATCCCGATCTGCGCCGGATCTACATGTGGGAAGGCTTCGAGGGCTTCCCCCAGCGCAAGGATTTTCCCCTGAGGGGCTACAAGGACAAGCTGAACCCCTTCGGGGCCGAAGGTCCGCCGCCAACACAGCCCGACCTTGCCACCAGGGACATTCCGTAAGGGAGGCCGCTCTAAGCCGGAAAGTTGAGATGACCGAAGTCACCGAACTCAGCAAGCCGGAAGACGAAGCGCTCAAAACCAAGGAAGTGCTTCTCAATCTCGGCCCGCAGCACCCCAGCACGCATGGGGTTCTGCGGCTCGTCCTCGAGCTGGACGGCGAGTCCGTCCTGCGCGTGGACCCTCATATTGGCTACCTCCACCGTGGCACCGAAAAATTGGCGGAGAGCTTCACCTATACCCAGATTTTCCCGCTGACGGACCGTCTAGACTATCTCTGCCCGCCCTCCAACAACCTCGCCTTTGCGCTGGCGGTGGAGAAACTCCTCGGCATAAAAGCACCGTTGCGGGCGCAGTATATCCGCGTGATGATGGCCGAACTGGCACGGATCTCCGGTCATCTTCTGATCACCGGCGCGCTGCCGCTGGACCTGGGCGCCATGACTGCCTTGCTCTACGTCATGCGCGAGCGCGAAATGATCATGGACCTGTTGGAGATGATCAGCGGGGCGAGGATGCACACTTCCTTCTGCCGGGTCGGCGGTGTGCGCGAGGATCTGCCCGACGGGTTCTTTCCCAAAATCCGGGAGTTTTGTGGCATCTTCCCGAACCGGATTCGCGACTATGAACGGCTGATCGATAACAATCGGGTGTTCCTGAAGCGCACGCAGGGGATCGGCGTGATCTCCGCCGAGGACGGTATCGATCTTGGCCTGAGCGGCCCGAACCTGCGCGCCTCGGGCGTCGATTGGGACATCCGCCGCGACGAGCCCTACGAGATCTATGACCGGCTCGCGTTCAACGTCATTACCCGCGATGAGGGCGATTGCTATGCACGCTGGCGATGTCGCGTCGATGAGATGCGCGAGAGCGTCAGAATCATCGAACAATGCCTCGACCAGATGCCCGAGGGGCCGTTCCAGATCGACATGCCGACAATCGCCTTCCCGCTGGACAAGGATCGGGTGCACTGCTCGATGGAGGCGCTGATCCAGCATTTCGACCTGTCGGCCTATGGCTTCAAGGTGCCGAAGGGCGAGGTTTATTCGGCGATCGAGGCGCCAAAGGGCGAGCTTGGCTTTTACATCATCAGCGACGGGTCGCCAAAGCCGTTTCGCATGAAGGTGCGGGCACCATCGTTCGTCAATCTTCAGGCCCTCTTCGGGGTCACCAACGCCCGCTATCTGGCAGACATGATCGCCGTACTCGGCAGCCTCGACCCCGTGATGGCGGAGGTGGACAAGTAGCAAGGATTTGAATGAAATGACCATGCGCGAACAGATCGAAGAGGCGGCGGCGCGGTATCCCGACCAGCGCTCTGCGATCATGCCCGCGCTCCTGATCGCGCAGCGAGAACATGGCCATCTGCCTGGGCCAGTGTTGGAAGAGGTCGCCGACATTCTCGGCGTCGAGCGGATCTGGGTCTACGAGCTGGCGACTTTCTACACCCTCTTCCATACCGAGCCGGTGGGGATGTTCCACCTGCAACTCTGTGACAATGTTTCCTGCATGCTGTGCGGATCAGAGGACCTGCTAAAGCATCTGGAAACGGTGCTGGGGATCAAGAAAGGCGACACCACCCCGGACGGGCTGTTCACGCTTTCGACCGTCGAATGCCTCGGCGCCTGCGAGATGGCTCCGGTGATGCAAGTCGGCGACGACTACCATGGCGACCTTGATGTGGCGCGGATAAACGCACTGTTGGACAGCCTCCGGGCTACGGCGGGAATCGCGAGCGTCGAGCACGCCTCTGCGCGGCTGCCGGGGGAGTAGCGCCATGTTCGAGCCGGTTCTTCTCAAAAATGTCGGTGTGGCGGACGGTCATTTGGTGTCGGCCTACGAGGCAGGTGGCGGCTACCAGGCGCTGGCGAAGGCGCTGCGCGAGCACACGCCTGACGAGGTTGTCGACCTCGTCAAACGGTCCAACCTGCGCGGTCGCGGCGGCGCAGGATTCCCAACGGGAATGAAATGGGGCTTCGTGCCGAAGCGCGCCGACAAGCCTACATATCTGTGCTGCAACGCCGATGAGGGCGAGCCGGGCACGTTCAAGGACCGGATCATCATGGAGCGCGACCCGCACCAACTGATCGAGGGGCTCGCGGTAAGTGCGTACGCGATTGCCGCCGAAACCGCCTATGTCTACATTCGCGGAGAATATGTAACGGCGATCCGTCGTCTGGAGCAGGCAATCGCCGAGGCCCACGCAAAGGGCTATCTCGGAAAGCGCATTCTGGGCTCGGATTTCAATTTCGCCATACACGTCCACTGCGGCGCCGGCGCCTATATCTGCGGCGAGGAGACTGCGATGCTCGAATCGCTCGAGGGCAAGCGGGCGCAGCCGCGACTGAAGCCACCATTTCCCGCCGTGGCCGGGCTCTACGCCAGCCCCACAGTGATCAACAATGTCGAGACGCTCGCCTGCGTGCCGCATATCGTTATGCGGGGGTCGGACTGGTTTCGGGGCATCGGCCCGGACAAGAGCCCCGGCCCGAAGCTCTACTGCCTCAGCGGGCAGGTGCGCAAACCCGGGCTCTATGAGTTGCCGATGGGCATACCGCTGCGCGAACTGGTCGAGAACCACGCCGGCGGTGCGCTGCCGGGACGCAGAATCAAGGCGGTGATCCCGGGCGGGGTCTCAGCGCCGGTCATTCCACAACACGGGCTGGGGGTGGGGATGGATTTCGACTCGCTGGCTGCCGCCGGCTCGATGCTCGGTTCGGCTGGCGTTATCGTGATCGACGACTCGACCTGCATGGTCAAGGTCGCCACCCGGATCATCGAGTTCTTCCACCATGAGTCCTGCGGCAAGTGCACGCCATGTCGGGAAGGATTAAACTGGGTCGTGAAGGTCCTGCGCCGGATCGAGGCCGGGGATGGCGCACCCGGCGATCTGGAGCAGCTGGAGATGCTCTGCAAAGGAATTTTCGGCAATACGTTTTGTGCCTTGGGTGACGGGGCGGCGATGGGGTTGCGGGCGGCACTTGCCCATTTTCGCGATGAGTTCGTTGCCCATATCGAGGACCGGAGGTGCCCCTTTCACTGAAGGCTTACGAAGCGATAGGACTGCGAGGAAGTATGGTTAGCATTACGATCGACGGACAAACGCTGGAAGTTGAGGCTGGCTCGACAGTGCTGCAGGCCGCCCAGCGATTGGGCATCGATATCCCCACCTTCTGCTATCTGAAGCGCCTGCCGGCGCTGGCCTCCTGCCGCATGTGCCTGGTGGAGATCGAGGGGCAGCGACGGCTGCAGCCGTCCTGCGCCACCGCCGTCACCGAGGGTATGGTGGTGCGGGCGAACACACCTCTGATCGAGGAAACACGCTCTTCCATGCTCGATATGCTGCTCGCCAACCACCCCCTCGACTGTCCGATCTGCGACAAGGGCGGCGAATGCGAGCTTCAGAACATGGTGATGGCCTACGGACCCCGCGAGAGCCAATTCCGCGATGACAAGCGTGTGTTCCACTCCGAGGACATCCGTCTGAGCCCGGTCATCATCATGAACGTCAACCGCTGCATCCAGTGCCAGCGCTGTGTCCGGATGTGTGAGGAGGTCGTCGGCGCGGTCGCCCTGGGCACCATCGAAAAAGGTATGGATACCGCCGTGACCGGCTTCGAGGGCAGTCTCGCGAGTTGTGACCAGTGCGGCAATTGCGTCGAGGTCTGCCCGGTCGGCGCGCTGATGAGCTTCCCCTATCGCTACAAGGCGCGGCCCTGGGATCTGGTCGAGACCGACACGGTCTGCCCGCATTGTGGCACCGGTTGCCAGCTGACGGTAGGCACACGCAAGGGCGAGTTCATGCGGGTGCGCTCGAAGTGGGACGAGGGAGTGAATCGCGAAACGCTTTGCGTTCGGGGACGCTTCGGCCTCGATTTCGTCGCGAGCCGGGACCGGATCAAGCGACCGATGATCCGTCGCGATGGCGCCCTGGTCCCGGTTTCCTGGGATGAGGCAGGGGACTATCTACGCCGGCGGCTATCGGCCGTCGAGGGCAAGGCTGCCGGCGGGTTGGCCTCCCCTCGCCTCCCCAACGAGGTGCTCTATCAGTTCCAGAAGCTGATGCGAACGGCATTCCGGACCAACAACATTGATTGCTCGTCACGCTGGTCAACGCCCTTCGATACGCTCGGCCCGCTACTGGCAGCCTTCAACAGCCGCGCACCGCTGGAGGAAGTGATCGGCAACGACTGCGTGCTCGTCGTCGGCGGCAACGTTACCGAGGAGAACCCGGTCACCGAATACCTGCTGCGGGATGGCGTGCGGCGGCGGCAGACCGGATTGCTCATGCTCTCGGCGCGGCCATCCCGTCTGGACGCTGATGCAAGGGTGGTGGTTCGCGCGCTGCCGGGCAAAGAAGCGGCGAGCGTTGCGGCGGTGGTGGCCAGTCTCGTGGCAGCAGTTGGTCAGGCCTTGCCGGACGACGTTCTTGCGGGCATCGGCGCGACAATCGGCAAGCCGGCGGCGAGTACTGGTATTGACGGGCCGGATCGTATGGCCGCTGCGCTCAAGGAAGGGCGCAGCGTCACCGTGCTTGTCAGCGTCGACCTCCTGAGATCACCCGAAGCGCGCGCGACGCTGCAGCAAATCAACAACCTGCTGCACGTTCTCCGCCTGCTCGGCAAGGGCCCGGCGATGCAGTTCCTCTTCGACCGTGCCAACCAGATGGGGGCCTGGGACATGGGAGTTCTGCCGGCGGCTCTGCCGGGGCTGCAGGCGGTCGCCGACGATGTGGCGCGTACAACTCTTGCGCTGAACTGGGGCGCCGAAATCCCGTCTGAACCGGGCGCGGATCTCGACGCCATTCTGGAGTTCTGCGTCGGCGGGCGGATGGGTGCGCTCTACATCGCCGGAACCGACCCCCTGATCGCCTATCCCGACAGGGATTTCGTGACGCGGGCGCTTGGTGCCGCCGATCTCCTGATCGTGCAGGACACCTTCCTCACGGATACGGCGGGCCTTGCCGAGGTCGTCTTGCCCGCGGCGGGTTACGGTGAGGAGTCCGGCACGTTCACCAACAACGAGGGCCGGACCCAGAAGGTTTGCAAATTCCGCGAACCCGCCTTCGAGGCGAGGAGCAATCTGGCGATCTTCGACTTCGTCGCGGCGCTTTGCAACCAGGCACTGCGGCCATCGACGCAAGGCGAAATTTTCGACGAGATTGCACGGCTGGTTCCGGCCTATAAGGGGTTGACGCAGGACGGGCTTGGCACCGACGGCGCATTCACCAAGGCGGTGCCAACGCCACCGGAGGGAGTGTTCTTTGCGCCGCCGCCCATCCCGACCGCAGCCGACCGGCTCATGCTGATCACCGGCGACTGCCTGTTCCACAACGGATATCTTTCCGAACGGTCGGACACCCTGAACACGGTCGCCAATGATCCCTATGTCGCGATGAGCATGCAGGATACCGCACAGCTTGGCCTTTCGGATGGCGATCAGGTCATTGTGCGTTCCGCCCAGGGCGAACTGACGGCGCAGCTCAAGGTCGACAGACGGTTTCCCAAGGGCCTCGTCTTCGTTCCGGAAAACTATAAAGCCTTGCGTCTCAACAGCCTGATGCGGCGGGGCGAATACCCATACCCGGTGGAGGTCCAGAAGGCGCATGCCACTCTTGAGATCGATCGCCCGAGCCGAACCTGGCGTGGGGTCTGAAGATTTGGGGTCGGGGCACCGCAAGGCGCCCTCTGCAAGCTGCCCCGACCCAGCGTCTTCATCGATCTGGCGACGTCAGTGATACCTGGTTCCGCAGATGTAATCCTGCAGATCCTGCTCTGTGCGCTGCGCTTCGTCGAGCCTGTGTTTAACCACGTCGCCAATGCTGACCACGCCGACAACTTCGCGTCCATCCATGACCAGCACATGACGCGTCCGCCGCTGAGTCATGATCCCCATTGCGACGGGTAGCAAATCCCGTGTCGAACAGGTCGCCACATTGCGGTTCATGACATCAGCGACACGCATCATCGCCGCCTTGGCCCCGTATTCCGCCACCGCATTGCAGCAATCCCGCTCCGATAGCGACCCCAGGTATTCGTCGTTCGATTGGCTGACGACGACGAAGCCGATATTGTTGTCGCGAAACAACCTCAAGACTTCCACCATCGTCTGATCGGGAGCGACCGCGATGACACCGACACCCTTGCTCTTCATGATTTCGCCGACAAGCATCTGAGCCTCCTGTCTGCGCGCTCCGGCTTGACGGATGGCGCGCGTTCACGTTCGCCGGATATTCCGCCACCAGTTGTAGCCCTGCGTTTCCGTCGTCTCGACGACCACGTCCTTCTTTGTATTCAGGCGCGCGCCAACCACGCCGCCGCCGGTTGCCGCCTTGCCCGGCTTGGCGAGCAGGTCGTCGCGCCCGATCACCAGGTCACGCGAGGAAAAACTCGAAAATTCGTACTGCTGGCCAAGCGCGATCGCATCCGCCGGGCAGGCGTCCTCGCACAGCCCGCAGAACAGGCAGCGAGCCGTGTCGATCTCGAATTTGGCCGGGTGCCGGTTGCCTTTCTCGTCCTCGTAGGGGACGACTTCGATGCAGTCGCAGGGACAGATCCGCGCGCAGAGTTCGCAGGCCACGCACTTGATCTCGCCCTCTTTATCACGCGTCAGGAAGTGATGCCCGCGATAGCGCGAGTAGGGTAGCCATTTTTCCTTGTCCGGATACTGCATGGTTACGGTTCTGGAGAACATGTAGCCGAAGGTCAGAGCCAAAGCGCTCGCCAGATCGGCGAAGAACGCCCAACCAATCCATGCTCCAACGCTGTCTCGCGCGCGCGACATCGCCGCCTCGCTATGGAGCCGCTACGGCCCCTAAAAGTACACCAGTTATAATTATGTTCGCCATCGACAGAGGAAGCAAGACTTTCCATCCGATCGCCATCAGTTGGTCGTAGCGGTAGCGGGGGAAAGTGAAGCGGAACCAGATAAACACATAGACGAAGAATGCGACCTTGAGCACAAACCAGAGGAGTGGTGGCAATGGGATTAGGACACCGTTCCAGCCACCGAAAAACAGGATCACCACCAAGACCGACACCAGCAACACGATGGCATATTCGCTGACCATGAAAAACGCAAAGCGGATACCACTGTATTCGGTATGAAAGCCAGCCCCCAGATCGCCTTCCGCTTCCGCCAGGTCGAAAGGAATACGCTGCGCTTCGGCCAATCCGGCGACGAAGAACACGAAGAAGCCGACCGGTTGGTAGACGATGTTCCAGACATCGGCTTGAGCTCGCACGATGTCGAGCAGGCTCAAGGATTGCGCCAACATGACCACCCCGATCACCGCGAACCCCATCGGAATCTCGTAGCTGATCATCTGCGCGCAGGTCCTGAGGCTGCCCAGGACAGCGTATTTGCTGTTGGCGGCCCAACCACCGATGATGACACCATAGACCTCGATCCCGATCACCGCAAAGATGAAGAGTAGCGCCACATTCATGTTTGAGACGTAGAGCGTGATCTCGGCGCCGAGGACCGACGTGCTTTCGCCGAAGGGGATCGCGACGAACACCACAAAGGGCGGGGCGAGCGCAAGGATTGGCGCCAGCTTAAACAGGAAGCGATCTGCCTCGGCCGGGATATGGTCCTCTTTGGTTAAGAGCTTTATTCCGTCCGCCACCGGCTGTAGCAGCCCGTGCCACCCGACACGCATCGGCCCCATCCGCTGCTGGATGTGCCCAGCGATCTTGCGTTCCAGCCAGGTTAGCGGCAATGGCAGCAGCAGCAAGATCGCAATCAGAAGCGCGACCTTGAAGACGATCAGGCCAAGGGCGACGATAAGTTCCATGATCCGCGGCCACTTATTCATCGGGTTGAAACGCGCGGCCGGACTTTGGCTCCGGCTACACACTGAGCACTTTGCACAACTGCCAAGCTTCATCGTACAACGGCGACGCACCTCATACAATCTCATGCAATGCTATCATGGCCAGCTAGCGATATCGACGCACTCGTGCCTTTGCACTCCCAGAAGTAACGGGCTGGGTCCTTCGCTTACGCTTCCATAGCTTCAAGCATGCCATCAGCACGATCTCCAACATGGGGTAATCGCGGCGCGATCGTCCCATGTTAGAGCTCGCCGGTGAGGAATTGCGCCCGCCCGCAGCCAAATGACCAATCCTCGTCGGAATTCTCCACGTAGGAAATCATCACATCGGAAGCCTGGATTGCGCACTTCTTGCCGAGCGCTACGCAGAGGTTCTGGTAGAAATCGACCTTGGCCTGTTTGCCGCGCGGTCGGGAAACAACCTCGACAAGCACGAACTTTTCCGTTCGCTGGATACCGAGCCCAGTATCGAGTGCCTGCAGGAAGGGATGCTCGTATTCCGACACGACCTGGTACCGATCTGCCGGCGGTACTTCAAAGGATTGAACCATGGCGTCATGAGCTGCGTCGAGCAGCAGGCCAACTTCAGCGGTCGAGCGCCCCTTATAAAGATGAAACTTCAGCAAAGGCATTGCGGTCTCCGTTAATGTCGCGAGGTGGATTCGGTGAGGTAGGCATTCAGGGCTTTACGCCAACGATGCCTCGATGAGTTCGAAAGAGCGGCGAATATCGTCTTCGAGCTTGCCGCTTGTCTGGAGGGAGGGACTTGTACACTCAAATGAAAAAGCGCCTTCATAACCGGCCCCCAAGAAGGCAGCGATTTGAGCGACAGTTGCGCAACGGTCACCCTCATCGACGAGTACACGGTACGCATCAAGTTCTTCGCCAAGCATCGGCTTGCGATCCGATATCCCCGAAATGTGCACCACAGCGGTGTATTCCGGATAAATGGTGCCCCCGCCGGCAATCGCGTGCTGGAACGTGTCATGCACGAGCCTGAACCTTGGTTTCCCGCCCTCGACCTCGATGGCATCGACAAGTTCGGCCTTGTCCTTCAACGACGAAGACGCAAAGCCGATCGGCTCGATCAGCGCGACCAGATCAGTGCCTGCCAACATAGGGAGAATTTCGCGTATGGCCTGCCGCAAAGCCGTTTGCCGCACACCATCCTCGGTTGCCTTTCCATCGACGCGCGGGATCAGGCTGAAGGTCTCGGCGCCGCTTTCGACGGCAGCGCCAATCAGTGATCTCATGGACCTTCCCGTGGCTGCCAAATGGTTTGCACTGAAGATCAACCATAACGGGCTCCTCAGTTGAAAGTCCGCTGGTCACGCGCATTCTGGTTGTAGTGATCGCGCGCGCGCTCCAGCCGTTCAGGGCCGCCGGTCTGGGGCACCGCAACGTCCCACCAATGGCCACCTGCCCCTGTGCCCGGAACAGCATCCGTGTCGATCACGATGACGGTCGGTTTGGTGCGAGAACGCGCTTCAACGATCTTCCTCTCAAGGTCCGCAATGTCGGCTGCCTTCTCAGCATAAGCCCCCATGGAGCGGGCATGACCGACGAAGTCGAGCTCCGGCATGGCCTCGATATTGCTGTCCTTGTACATATTGTTGAATTCGGCGCCACCACACTCGATCTGCAGGCGATTGATGCAGCCGTAGCCACGGTTGTCGGTCAAGACGACCGTGAAGGGGACCCGGCGCATGACTGCTGTGGCAAGCTCCGAATTCGCCATCATGTAGGAACCGTCGCCAACGAAGCAGATAACCTCTTTCTCGGGCGCAGCTAGCTTGATACCCATGGCACCGGCCACCTCGTAGCCCATGCACGAATAACCATATTCCATATGGTAGCCGCCCTTGGCGGATTGCCAAAGGACCTGCAATGCACCAGGCATCGTGCCGGCAGCGCACATGACCACCGTTTCGTCGGTGGAAACTCTTTGGACGGCTCCGATGACCTGCGCATCGGTTGGAAGATGGTTCGTCGCACCGGGCGCCGGGGCTGCCGTCACATCTTTCACGGCCTGGTGCCAGCTGGTGCGAGAACCGGCATCGAAGTCCGCGGCCTTATAATCGGCAAGAAGCGCAGACAGCTTCTCCAGCGTCACCCGCGCGTCCCCAACGACCGGCGCCGCACCGTGCTTCGTCGCGTCGTAACCGTGAAGGTTGATCGAGACGAGCCTACGGCCGCCATTCTTGAACAGCGCCCAGGATCCGGTCGTGAAATCCTGAAACCGCGTTCCGACACCAATCACCAGATCCGCCTTTTCGCAGAGACGATTGGCACATTCCGAGCCGGTAACCCCCGGAGATCCGAAATTGAACTCCTCGGTCCAAGCGTTGCCGCCCTTCCCCGCTTGCGTCTCGACGAAGGGGATATTGTGCTTCCGCGAGAAGGCTGCGAGCATATCTTCAGCATCGGAATAGAGAACACCGCCACCGGAGATGATCACAGGGGTTTTCACGGCGCGGATCAAGGCCGCAACCTCTTCTACCTCGCGTAGATCGGGCTCGGGACGACGGATGCGCCACACCCTTGGCTCGAAGAAGCTCTCGGGATAGTCGTAGGCGTCCGCCTGCACGTCCTGGCAGAACGCAAGGCAAACCGGCCCGCAGTTTGCAGGATCGGTCATGACCGACAGCGCCCTTGGAAGCGCCGTCAGCAGATGTTCCGGGCGAGCGATGCGGTCGAAATATCTGACGACCGGCTTAAACGCATCGTTGGCGCTAACCGTGCCATCATCGAAATCCTCGATCTGCTGAAGGACGGGATCCGGCCGGCGGTTGGCAAAAACATCACCGGGGATGAACAGCACGGGGAGACGGTTTACATGTGCAAGCGCTGCCGCTGTTATCAGGTTGGTTGCCCCCGGCCCGATGGACGAGGTTACGGCGTGGGCGTGCTTGCGCCGCTTTGTCTTGGCGAAAGCGATGGCAGCATGGGCCATCGTCTGCTCGTTCTGTCCTCGCCATGTTGGTAGGGCATCCCCAATGCCGTGCAGAGCCTCGCCGAGGCCTGCCACGTTCCCGTGGCCGAAGATTGCCCATACGCCTTCAATGAAGCGCTCGCCGTCCTCCGTCATCTGCATCGAAAGCCACTTTACCAGGGCCTGTGCTGCCGTGAGCCTGATTGTCTCTGTCATGCTGCCTTCTCCCGCGCGGCTGCCCGCGCCTTGTCCCAGATCGACGCCAGGCGCCCATAACGCTTCGCCATCTCCTCGACGGCGACCGCGTCTTCGATTTCGTCCTTCATCCAGGCGCGCGCGACATCGCCGAAGATGGTTCGTCCGACGGCAAATCCTCGGACCAGTTCGAAACTCGCCGCCACCTCAAAGCTTGCGGCGAGTTCTGCCTCCGGGGCATCGAGACCGAGTACGACGATCCCTCGCGTGTAACGATCATTCTTTTCGATTGCCGCAATTGTCTTTGACCATGCCGTGGGCGTTGTCATCGGTTCGAGTTTCCACCAGTCAGGGAAAACGCCGTTGTCATAGAACTGCTGGATGAGGATCGCGGACGTCTCGTCGTTGACCGGCCCGACCTTCGACGGGATGATCTCCAGCAGGAACTCCAGATTGTTGCGCCGCGACACTTCGAATAGTCGCTTGACGGTTGCCTCCTGGCCGGCTCGGGTCTCGGTATCGTCGTCTGGGTGGCAGAAGCACAGCACTTTCACGACATTGTCGCGTGCCCATTCGCTCAAGGCGCCATAGTCGCTTCCGAGTTCGGGCTCCAGCGTCAGCGGGCGCGACCCTGGCCATTCACAGGGACGCCCGACCCATAGACCGCTCCCCGACGCTGCATGCAGGGCTTTTCTGCCGATGCGGTTGTCGCAGAGAATGCCGTAGCCTGGGCGACCAGCCTGGACTTTCACCGCTGCCTGAAGGCAGAGCTCCTTGAAGGCGCCGCCCCGTTCCAGCGTGTAGCCTGGCATTTGCTCGAGCTGGATTCGATGGTCGAAGGCGAATACCCGATAGTCCTGCCAGTCTTCGCCATGATCGCGGTGGCGATTGGTGGACCAATGGACCTGCTCGAGTGCGGAATCGTTGCGCAGATCCGGCCGCTGCATACCTCGTCGCAGGAAAAACTCTAGCTCGGTCAATGACGGATAGGCGGGTGTGCAGCCGTGCCGGGAAACAGCAAATGCGCCGCATGCATTGGCGTATTTGAGAGACGTCGACCAGCCTTCCCCATCGAGCCAGCCCTTCAATAGGCCGGAGAAGAATCCATCGCCAGCACCGAGCACATTGAAGACCTCGATCGGAAAACCTTCGCCCGAGATTCCATCATCCGGACTGCCCGGGATGTCGCCCTCAAACGCGACCGCACCCTTAGCGCCTCGCTTCAGGACCAGCGTGGCGGAGGATACCGCGCGGACCGCTCTCAACGCCGCGACAGTGTCGGTCGTCCCCCCGGCAATGTGGAATTCCTCTTCCGTACCTACAATCAGGTCGAAGAAATGCAGCGTCGACTGCAATTCTTCGGTGACGGTTCGGCTGGCGACAAAACGGCTCTCACCATCTCCATGACCGGCGACCCCCCAGAGATTGGGCCGATAATCGATGTCGAGCGCGGTCTTGGCACCGCTGTCACGTGCGAAGCCAAGGGCCTTCAAGACGACAGCCTTAGTTCGCGGATTGGACAGATGCGTGCCTGTTACAACGACAGCACGTGCCGAGGCGATGTAGTCCCGCCGGATGTCGGTCTCGGAAAGCGCCATGTCGGCGCAGTTTTCGCGATAGAAGATCAAGGGGAAAGCGTCCTCGTCGCGAATGCCGAGTAGGACAAGTGCGGTCAGGCGCTCTGGATCGGTGACGACTCCACCGACATCCACGCCCTCCCGGACCAATTGCTCTCGGATAAAGCGGCCCATATGCTCGTCGCCAACGCGCGTGATCAACCCGGATTTGAGGCCGAGCCGCGCCGCCCCGCAGGCAATGTTGGTCGGGGAACCGCCGATATACTTGTTGAACGAGCCCATATCCTCCAATCGGCCGCCGACTTGTAGACCGTAGAGATCGACCGACGACCGACCGATGGTGATGACGTCGAGTGGTTTCATTCGAATACTCCTATTCAGAATCCCGCGCGCGACAGGAAGCTCCGACTGGCAGCCAGATCGTCCAAAATGCTGCCTGTGTTGCGCGGATCGCGCTCTTGTTCGATGGTGATGTAGCCGCCGTATCCAAGCTCGGTTAGAAGCGCGCGGACGGCTTGATAGTCTATTGACCCGCGGCCGATCGGGCACATGACACCCTTGGCACAAGCATCGAAGAAGCGAATGCGCTTTTCCATGATCTCGGCGTAGACCTCTGTGTCGATATCCTTGAAATGAATGTAATCGACGCGATCCCAATATTTCCGAAGCGTGGCGACAGGATCCATGCCGGAATAGGCCATATGGCCCGTATCCAGGCAGAGCCCTGCAAGCTCGGATGGAATATCGTCGACTACTCGCTGCAGTTCGTCGGCGAATTCGATATACCCACCGGCATGAGGATGGATCGTCGAGCGCACGCCATATTTGTCGCGCGCCAGCGTCGCGATGGCACGGATATTGTCGATCATGCCTTGCCACGCGCCGACCTTGAGACGGGGAGCCCGATCAGAATGGCCCGCCGCATAGTCGCGCTCGTCATGCCCCCAATCCATCACGGTGAGGTAAGGCGCCGTATATCGCTGACCGGAATGAGTTTCGGGCTTCGGGAGCCGGGTGATCAGTGCGCAGATCTCGTCGGTCTGGCGCAGGAGGTTGTTGCGATTAGCAGGGGAGACCAAATCATCGAAAATCGTACCGGCGACGATCTTTAGGCCACGTTCGTCTAGCGCTTCGGAAACTTGCGTCAAGTCGAGTGGCAGATAACCATATGGCCCAAGTTCCAATCCGCCGAAACCGGCCGCCTGCGCCTCATCGAGCACCTTTTCCCACGCAGGAAGATGCGGATTGCTGACGTCATCGACACCCCAGCAGCAGGGCGCGGTCGTTATGGTGATTGGATTGCGCATCGGGTGTTCACCATGATTGTTTCGAAGGTAAAGGAACGATGGAATCGTTCATAAAACTCGAGGAAGCGTTGCGTATGGTCTTGAAGTAGGTGTTCCGCATAGGCCTGCTCATCTTTCCAGGCCTCGATAAACACCAGCCGGTCCTGATTGTCCGTACAGGTTAGGCAGTCAAAGGAAAGACAACCGCGTTCAGCTCGCGTCGCTGACTGCACCGCCGGAGCGCGGGCGAGAATTTCGTCCCGCGTCCCCGGAACAAGCTCAATCGTGACGATGAACTTGTACGGCTCTGTCATCGGCTGATCGTGGCCTGTAGCGCCTCGATGGACGACTGGATGCCGGCGTCGGTCGACATAGTGAAGTCTTCCATTTCGAGGCTGACCCAGCCGTTGTAGCCGACCATGCGGACGACGGAGAAAAACTCCTTCCACCATTGCAGATCATGTCCTGCGCCGACGGCGACGTAGTTCCAGCTGCGGTTGGCAACGTCGGTCACGTCCTTGAGTTCCAGAAGGCCGTTGACATCAGCAAGCCCACGCTCGATACGCGTGTCCTTGCCGTGGCAATGATGGATCGCAGAACCGAGAGCGCGGGCCGAGGCAATCGGATCGGCGCCCTTCCAGAACAGGTGGCTGGGATCGAGGTTCATGCCGACACTCGGGCCGACCTCGTTTCGGAGACGGAACAGGGTCTCGGGATTCCAGACGAGCATCGCCGAGAAATTTTCGAGCGCATACTTCTCGACGCCCACGTCCTTGGCAAGCTTCACCAGGTCGTGCCAGAGCGGGAACGCGCGGTCTTCCCACTGATAACGATCTCTCTCGGGCATCTCGTCCGGCCAACTCTTGGTGTAGACGAGCCAGTTCGGCACCATATCGCCGGGGGCGGCTTCCGGCAGTCCAGACATCGTCACGACTGTCTTGATTCCGATCTCGCCGGCCAGACGGATCGTCTGTTCCATTTCCTTGCGATGGCGCTTGCCCATGTCGCCCGGATCGAGCGGGTTGGCCGAGCAATTGAGCGCTGCGATTTCCAGGCCGCGGGCCTCGATCTCCTTGAGTTTCGTCTTCAAGAGACCCTTGTCGGCGAGCAGTTCGTCAGCCCGGAAATGCGGCGCACGGGACCAACCGCCGCCGGTCATTTCAATGCCTTCGACGCCGAGTTTCACACATTTGTCGAGCATATCCGTGAAGGACAGGCCACCCATGACGTCGGTGCAAATCGAAAGTTTCATCAGCTTGTCTTTCCAGTGTTCGAATGAGTGTGGGGACGCGCGCTTGGGAGGTCTGCACGCCCCCCGGAGAAGCTATTTGAAGTCAATCCATGTGGCGCCGGCATCCGCCGAGCGGACGCAATTCTCCAGCCAGCGCACGCCTTCCGTGCCGGCCTTAATGCCCGGATAGTGATGCGTTTCCAGGAACGCTTCATCGCCGCGGTTCTTGGCATCGATGGCTTGGGCGATCCACAGATAGATGTTCGCCCAGCTGTCGCCGAGACCTTCCGTATGCAAACCACCCATCCGATCGATCGCCAGGCTTTCTTCTTCAAGGTATGGCATGCCGTGGTGCAGGATACGGTTCGGTTCGCCCTGTACGTCGTAGAACAATTGGTCCGGATGGCTATCCGACCATTCAACGGATGCCTTGGAACCGACAAACCGGTAGCGCTGCGACCCCATGTTGCCGGCGTTAACGGAGGAGACCCAGAGACGACCGCGGGCACCGTTGTCATAGTGCGTCAGCACGGTCGCATGATCTTCCAGCGGCGCGCGGGTCGGAATGAACGCCTTGCGGTCGCAAAGCAGCTTCTCGATCTTCAGCTGCGGCAGCACGATTTCCGAGAGATAATAGAGATGCGTGCCAATATCGCCGAGAACGAATGTCGGACCGGCTGTCTTCGGATTGGTACGCCACTTCACCGCTTCCGGTGCGCCGACGTCATCACCCGCATTGAAGCCATGGGTATATTGGAGATCGACGATACGGATGTCACCGAGCAAACCCCTGGCAACCATGGCCGCCATTTGATGCACGAGCGGATGGCCTGTAAAGCCGTAGGTGACGCCGACGATGAGGCCCTTCTCGTTCGCCAGCTTCTCGATCTCCTCGCACTCGGCGACCGTGAAGAAGAGCGGCTTTTCGCAGATCACATGGATGCCGGCTTCGAGGCATGCCTTGGTGATTTCGTAGTGTGTGAAATTCGGGGTTGCGATGGAAACAACTTCGACACCATCTTCGCGCGCCGTTTCCTTGGCGATCAGTTCCTTGTAGTCATCGTAGCACCGGCCCGCTTCGACGCCGAGGTTGACGCCAAAATCACGGCCTCGAGCAGCATCGAGGTCGAATGCGCCGGCGACCAGTCGATAGGTCCCGTCACGCAACGCGCCCGTGCGATGTTTGTAGCCCACCTGCCCGGTCCGGCCGCCGCCAACCATACCCCAACGCAACGGTCGTTCTGTCTTCTTTTCACCATTGATCATGTCATATCTCCTCCGGCCCTCTGCCGGTTTTCGTGGCAAGCTTCGCCGTCCGGCGGTTGGGACCCGGCGCCGCTGCAAACTTCTCGTCAAACTGCGCGCTCTTTTGCGCCTGGCTACTTAGTTGATCGGCCTGCTATGCGAAAAAGCCGGTCGATGATTGCGCTGTGTGGGGCTACACCCTCTGGTACTTTTGAACGTAGCTCTGCATCTCGTTGCACATGAATTTCCCGGACTCGTCCGCCTTGTCTTCCCAGGCAAAAACGCAGGAGGTCATGATGCCGTCGAAGCCGATTTCCGCCAGTGTGCCGAAGAAATCGTCCCACGGCACTTCGCCCTGGCCGATATTCAGGTGCTGATGAATGCGCGCCTGTGTGCCTGGAGGATTCAGGATATAGCGCAGACCGGAACTTGCCTTGTGATTGAAAGTGTCGCCAACGTGGACATGCGCAAGAACATCCTTGGCTTCGCGCAGCATCGCCTTGGTGTCGTCCCCGAAATAAAAGGTATGCGGGGCGCAATAGAGGAACTTGACGTTCTTCGAATTGACCGTGCGAACGATATCAAGCGCCGGCTGCAACGTCTCGCACCAGTCTTCCGGGTGCGGCTCGACGTGCAAGCTTATGTTCTCCCGTTCGAAAATCGGCACCAGCTCTTCCATCGAACGCCACCAGGCATCTTCGCAAGCTTCGATCATCGAACCGGTATGGCAGCAGTAGCAAGATCCCTTGTCGGGATGAGGGCCTCGACCGAACTCGGAGTTCATTGTGTCGACTTCCAGTTCGACTGCGATCTCGATGGCGCGTTTCCAATGTTTCACGGCTGCCTGCCGTTCTACCTCGTCGTTMGAAGCCCACCGGTACATCGGCAGCAATGAGGCAATCTTCACGTTCTCGGCGGCCAGGGCTTTCTTGAACGACCTGATCCGCTCCGGAAATACCCGGGGTGCCTTAAACCACTCCAGAAAATCGGCACGCGGCGATAGCTCTATCCATTCGTAGCCGAGCTCGCGAACTTTCGCAGGCAAGGCCTCCAGCGAAAGATGGCGGTGCATGAAAGGATCAAGTGCAATCTTCATGGGTCTTCTCCCTTCCTATTCAATCAGTTCGACGCTGCCGGCGGCGGATGGCCGTCATGCGTCGCCATGTAGCTTTCGACTTCGGCGCCCAGGTTCGCTAGCGCCTCGCCGCCGGCCATAAGATCGGTGATCTCCTCGCGCGTCTTTTCTCCCTTGTGGAAGTTGGCAGCGACCGCCCCTCGGATAAGGACAGCAAAGTGGTCACCGACGGCCATCGCGTGCGTCACCTGATGTGTGATGAAAATGACAGCGATGCCACGCTTCTTCGCTTCAAGAACGATGCGCAACACGTGGGATGCCTGTTTGACACCGAGCGCCGCGGTCGGCTCGTCAAGGATCAGAACCCGTGCGCCGAAATAGACCGCGCGAGCAATCGCAAGCGATTGGCGTTCACCTCCCGACAGGCCGCCGATCAGCCGGTCGCCGTCATCGATCCGGGTGATGCCGAATTCCTGAACAGCCTTCACGGCGATCTCGTTGGCCTTCTTTCGATCGTAGACCTTGAAGGGCCAGAAGCCTTTCGTCGGCTCAACTCCGATGAAGAACGAGCGACCGATACTCATCAGGGGAAAGGTCCCGCCGAACTGGTGGACGGTCGAGATACCCTTCTGTTGGGCATCGCGCGGACCTTGGAAGTCTACAGGCTCTCCATCCATCAACACGTCGCCGGTATTGGGCTTATAGACGCCCGCCAGGGTTTTGATGAGGGTGGATTTGCCTGCGCCGTTGTCGCCAAGGAGGCAAAGGACTTCGCCGGCATGAACCTTGAGCGAGATGTCATTGAGAACGTCGATCGGTCCGAAGGACTTGTTGACGTTTCTAAGTTCAAGGATTGAAGTGCTCATAGCTGGCCTCACTTCTTCTTCGGCGAGTAGGTCAGCGCCATGATGCGGAACGTGTTGTTCATCAACACGGCCAGCAACAGCATGACGCCGATGATCAAGCTCGACCAGTTGCGATCAAACGTCGTGAAGTAGATGCCCTGGTTGACGATCGCGAACGTGACCGTCCCGAGGAAAATACCGACGATTGAGCCGAAGCCTCCCGTGAGCAGAACCCCGCCGACCACAACCGCGATGATGGAGTTGAAAATAAACGTCATGCCGGCAGAGACCTGCGCGACGTTGAAAAGGATGGCCTGGCACATGCCAACGAAGGCGGCACTCATCGACGACAGCACGAACAGCGTAACGGTAAGCCTGTCGGTGGGAATGCCGGCGTTTCTCGCGCTGACGCGGTCGCCACCCATGGCGAAAATCCAGTTTCCGAAAGGCGAAAAATGAACGTAGAAAATGTAGAGTGCTGTCAGAGCGAGCCACCAAAAGATCGTTACCTGGAAGCTGCCGCCGACAAAGGAGCCAAACAGCGATTTTGCGATGACGCCGGATGCAGCCGGACTAAGCGCAACACTTGTCGTTCCGGTAAGCAGAACAGAAAAGCCAAGGATTAGCCCCTGCACCGCGAATAGTGTGCCAAGCGTCACGATGAGCGAAGGCACAACGGTCCGAATGACCAGAAATCCATTGATCAGCCCGACCACCAAACCCAGGCTTAAAGCACCCAGGATTCCCACCCAGATCGGCATGTGGTAGTAGCCGGTGATGATTGCGACCGTAAGCGCGCCCGCCGGGATCATCGCGCCGATGGAAATATCGAGCTCGCCGGAAATCATCAGCAATCCGACAGGGATAGCTATGATGCCAAGGTTGGCGGCAACGTTGAGCCAACTTGCCGCACCAGCCGGCTTCAGGAACTCAATGCTTCCGAAGACGACGAAGAAGATGAGCACGAAAGCGAGCCCAAGGATGGCGCCGGATTCAGGGCGTCGAATAAGATCGCCCAGGGATAAGTTTTTCATGTAATTCCTCCCAGAGTTGGCCGCAGGCGAGTTGGTCTGTCGCCAATCAGCGTTCACGGTGCGAATGCACCGTCGATCCGCTGCTACAGCGGATCGACGCGAGACATTGATTTGCGGTCAGCGCGCGCCCTTCGAGACACCCGTCAAGGTGGCTGCGATATTCGACTTATCGACGATACCGGGGCCGGTGAGCACCGGGGACGTTGGAAGTTCCGTTCCGAAGTCGATTGCGGAAGCAAGAAGTGTCACTGCCAGGAGCGACTGCAGGTAAGGCTGCTGGTCGATCGCGAAACCCTGCGTTCCGTCCTTGATGCGATCAAGACCGGACTGATTGAGATCAAAGGTTCCAAGAAGAGTGGTCTCGGCCTTTCCGGCTTGTTGAATACCAATTGCTGCGGAGTCCGCATCGCCTGCGGAGATCGTAATGAGGCCGTCGATCGTTGCGCCCTGGAGGAGCGTCGCTTTGATAGCCTCGGCAACGGCGGTGGCATCGCCAAAGCTGGTTGCCGGCAAGGGTAGCTGCTTGGCCGTACCGCCTGCCTTTGTAATCCCATCGATCACGCCCTTGCAGCGCGCTTCCAGATTGGCGGCGCCCGGCACGGTATTGACGCAGATTACATTCTTCTTGCCGTTCTTGACGAAATACTCGCCACCTGCGACACCCGCGAGATATTCATCGGAGCCGACGTAGTTGATAGCGCCGAGTTCCCTGGCTTTCTCAATTCCGCCAGCATTCATCAGGATGACCTTGATGCCCGCGGCAACCGCTTCCTTGATCGCCGGATCCTCACCCTCGGGAACCCAGTTCGGGATGACCAGACCATCGACCTTCTGGCTAATGGCCGTCTGAATGAGCTGGACGACGTCGGGAGCGAAGTTGTCATAGGTCTGGAGGCGCAGGTAGTTCACCTTACCGCCGTTGGCCTCGACGACCGGCCGCGCATCATCGATGCCCTTTTTGATGAGATTCCAGAATGCGTCGTCATTCTTGCCGCCAACGACGGCAATATTGGCGGCCATCGCCGAAGGTACTGTGAACGCAACCATAGTCGTCGCGAGCAACGCTGCACAAAAGCGCGTAATTCCATGCATAACTTCTCCTCCCATTTCATCGTCCCCACGGACTGAATGCGTGTTGATCTGTAGCGTGTGAAATGCCAAAATGAAATTGGCTTGGCGTGTTGAAGCATATTTCATTTCAAAACGTATCATCCACAAATGACATAGGAGAGGATGTTGATGAATAGGCCTACAATATCTGATCTGGCGGATACGGCCGGGGTCAGTCTTTCAACAGTCAATAGGCTCCTACACGGGACGGGGACCGTGCGGGTCGATACGGTCGATCGAATTCTTCAGGCCGCGGACAAAATTGGATTTTACGGCCTAGGTGCGTTGCGCCAACGCAAACAAGACAACCTGCCACACCGCCGCTTCAGTTTTCTCATGCAGCAGTCCCACCGACCCCTCTATCAATTGTGGGCAGAAGGGCTAACGGTCGCGGCCCATAAAAGGATCGACGCCGTCATCGAACCCGAAGTCATATTCGAGGACGATTTGTCCCCGGAAGCCGTCTCTGCAAACCTGTTGCAGATAGGTCAGTCAGCAGACGCGGTGGCAATCATCACGGCAGATCACCCGCTGGTCAGCCAGGCGATAGACGAATTGCGTGGCAAGGGGGTTCCGGTGGTCGCCTATGTGACCGACTTGTCGGCCGCCAGCCGCGCTGGATTTGTTGGAACAGACAACTGGAAGCGCGGAAGAACCGCTGCCTGGTTTATCAGCCAGACGGCAGATGAGCCCGGCAAAGTGTTCCCCTTGGTTGGTAGCAACCGTTATCAATGTCAGGATATCGCCGATGCCAGCTTTCGGTCCTACATGCGGGAAAACGCCCCAGGCTTTCAGATCAGCGAAACGCTGCTGACACACGAGGTGCCTGAGAATGCCTATCAGATCGTACGGCGACTGATCGAACAAGAGCCGGATGTCAGAGGCATTTTCGTCAACGGTGGAGGCATATCAGGGGTCCTACGAGCCATGCGTGAGCTTTCGCCTGAACGGCAGAACAAGATCCGTATTGTCTGCAGCGACGTTGGACCGGAAACGCGCAAAGGGCTGAGCGAGGGCCTGATCACAGCGTCGTTGTGCCATCCTCTCGACAAAATGCCGGCGGAGCTTATCGATGTCATGCTGCGACTGATCGAACGTCGAGACACATCGTCTATCGAACAGCGTATTGTCCCCTTCGACATCCTCACGCCTGAAAGCATTTGGACATAGGCGCCGCGCGTTTCTTTCCCCGTGGGCCGCGCGAGCTAGCCTCAGCTGCGACGCCGGCGCATGCCGAGTGCTTTCCGAACCAAGATTAATCCCGGAGCAACCTCGGTGCAGAAGTTCAGCTGCGCGCGGGCGCGCGGCTCACTATCGAAAAGGTGAAAGAGAGCCAATCTTTCGCAGCTATCGCCGCTCCATCGGCTGGGCGAAGGAGACGCGGCATCTGCGCCAGATCGACGATCATTTCCGGCTGCCGCAATAGGCGACCGCGTTACATCTGATCGCGCGGAATCACTTCAGATTTAAGCCGAAAAAGTTCCGCTCAGGGCCGCTGGCCGATCGGAAATAGCAGCAGCATCCGCGCGTTTCCCGCGGAAGCCGAAGATCGCGCCGCAACCCGGCGCTTCCTTGATCACCGCCTCGACCATCGCAGACAGTCCATCGATACCACGCCGCATATCGGTCACCCCGCAGGCCAAGTAGACCCGCACATTCCCCGTAGGCCCGATCATGCAGCCTCAACACACGGAAATCCAAAAGCGCCGTCGTTATTTCTTGATGGCTTCGATATCGATATCGATATCGAGCGCGAGGTCCGGACCAAAGCCGACCGCCGCTGGCTTAGTTCTCTCCTGGCGGCACCGGCACCTCGGGCTCAAGATGTCGACGGCGCCAGGCCGCGGGTGCCTCTCCCATGCGCTTGCGGAAGAAGCGGGAAAAATAGGCCGGGTCTTCGAAGCCGATCTCGCGGCCGATATCCTCGATCGGGCGGATGGTGAACATCAGCAGGCGCTTCGCCTCCAGAAGCCGCCGCTGCAGCAGCATGTCCTTGACCGTCGATCCGAAGACCTCATGCGCTGCCTTGTCCAGAAGGTGGGGCGTGGTGGCGAGCAGATCGACATAATGTGCGACGGGCCAGTCCTGTTTATAGTGGCGGTCGATGGCGCGGCGTAGCGAAAGAGCGAGAGCCACTGCCGGCGAGGTCGAAGGTGCCGCCCCGCCGCCAAGCCGCCCCATGAGGGAGAGCACGACGCCGACGAGGCCGACCATCACTTTCTCGCTTTCGGCACCGCGCTCGCGATAGTCCGTCGCCACCATGTCGAGGAGAGCACCGATCTTTTGCCATGCGGGATCCCCCGTTTGGCCGGTCAGCAAGGTCGGGATGTCGATCGTCAGATCCACCTGTGTGGTCATAGCCTTCAGCATGTCGTCGGAAATGGAAACGACGATGGCGTCCGACTGATCGTCGACCTCGAAGCCATGCACAACGTTGCTCGGAACGAAGCTGATGGTTGGAGCTGAAAAATTCCAAGTCTGATCTTCAATCCGATATGTTCCGCCTCCTTGAAACCAATAGGTGATCTGGCCCATCAGTGGGTGTTTGTGGGGTGCGACATGGCCGAAATGCATGGTTTTTCGATCCATGACAGTCTCGACGTGCATGAAGCCGACGTCCAGCGAGCGGCTCGGCTCGCCGTAAACAAAGAAATTCGGAACATCATTTCTCGTGGCCATACCGGAAAAAGTACCAGCGAATTGCCTTCTTTGTCCATGGTCCACCGCCTCATCCCGCCTTAGCTTTTGTCAACTTTTCAAGGGAGGAATTCGAGATGCGAGCCGAAGATCATCGTGCCGACAAGACCCGTCCGTTTACCGGCGCTGAATACCTGGCAAGCCTTCGCGACGGGCGCGAAGTCTACATCAACGGTGAACGCATCGCCGATGTCACCACCCATCCCGCGATGCGCAATTCCGCCCGTTCGATCGCGCGGATGTACGACGCGCTGCATGACGAGAAAACCAAAGACCGGCTGACCTCACCGACCGATACCGGTTCGGACGGCTATACCCACAAATACTTCCGGGTGGCGAAATCATCGTCCGACCTCGTCGCCCAGCAGGGTGCGATCGCCGATTGGGCGCGCATGTCCTACGGCTGGATGGGGCGCACAGCCGACTACAAGGCGGCGCTGATGAATACGCTCGGGGCGAACGCCGACTGGTATGGCCCCTTCAAGGAAAATGCACTCGCCTGGCACAAGCGGGCGCAGGAATCGGTTCTCTTCATGAACCACGCGATCGTCAATCCGCCGATCGACCGTCACAAGCCGGCCGATGCGGTGAAGGATGTGTTCGTCCACATCACCAAGGAAACCGATGCCGGCATCTATGTCTCGGGCGCGAAGGTGGTCGCGACATCGTCCGCGTTGACCCACTACAACTTCCTCGCCCAGAGTTCGGCGACGGTCACGGAAGATCCCTCGCTCTCGGTGATGTTCATCGTTCCGATGAATGCACCTGGTATCAAGATGTTCTGCCGCGTCTCCTATGAACAGACGGCGAATTCGGCGGGCCACCCTTATGACTATCCGCTATCCTCGCGCTTTGACGAGAACGACGCGATCCTGGTCCTCGACAATGTCTTCGTGCCCTGGGAAGACGTGCTGGTTCTGCGCGATGCCGCCAAAATCCTCTCCTTCCACCCCGCCTCCGGTTTCATGCATGGCTACTGCTTCCAGGGTTGCACCCGGCTTGCGGTGAAGATGGACTTCCTGGCTGGTCTGCTTGCCAAGGCACTGCGTGCCACCGGCGGCGATGCCTTCCGCGGCAATCAGGCGATGCTCGGCGAGCTGATCGCCATCCGTCATCAGTTCTGGACCTTCTCCAATGCCATGGCGCACAATCCAATTCCCTGGGCCAATGGCGCGGTGCTGCCGAACCTGGAGGCTGCCCTCTGCTACCGCACCTTCATGTCGGAAGCCTATCCGAAGGTGATCGACATCGTCCGCCGCACGGTCGCCTCCGGTCTTATCTATCTGCCGTCGTCCGCCAAGGACTTCGCCAATCCGGACATCAACCGCTACCTCGCCCAATATGTCCGCGGATCGGACGACATGGGCCATATCGAGCGCATCAAGATCATGAAGCTCTTGTGGGACGCAACCGGCACTGAGTTTGGTGGCCGCCACGCGCTCTACGAGTTGAATTATGCCGGCGCGCCGGAAGAGGTCCGCCTGCAGGTGCTCAAGGGCGCGGAGCGTGGCGGGCGACTCAAGGAAATGGAGGCGTTGGTCGATCAGTGCATGGCCGACTATGACGAGAACGGCTGGACGGGTGACACCTGGCTGCCACCGCTCAACGATGCCGATCTGATCCGCAGCGCGGCCGAGTGAAGGGAGAGCGTCATGGAGGAGGCTATCTCGAAAACCGAGTTCCGCAACGCGATGGCGCGGGTTTGCGCGCCCGTCAACGTGATCACCACCAACGGACCCGCCGGGCGCGGCGGGTTCACCGCCACCGCAATGTGCAGCGTTACCGACGAACCGCCGACCCTCTTGGTCTGCATGAACAGTCGCTCCGCCCAAACAGGTCTTTTCGTCGAGAACCGCCGTTTTTGCGTCAACGTGCTCACTCCCGAGCACAAGGACCTTGCCGGTTCCTTCGCGGGTCAGCAATCCGACATGGAGGCACGTTACGCTGCGGCCGAGTGGGTCAGCCTGCCATCGGGCAACCAGGCGCTCACCGATGCGATCGTCTCCTTCGACTGCCGCCTCGTCGAGGCACGCCCGGTCGGCACGCACAATATCTTTGTCGGTGAGGTGGTGAATATCCGCTCCCGCAGGGACGGGCATGCATTGCTGTATTTCGACCGCAACTATGTGCATGTACCGACGCAGACCGGCAGTTTCGGTGGCTGATTTTGCCGCCGCGCGATATCCCGAGGAGGCGCATGTGGATGTCGCGCGGCTGCATTACCTATAGTGGTCCGCCACGAACGCTGCCGCTCCAACCGGAGATGCGGCTCATTTCAAGCAGTGCAACACCGATGCGCAGACATGCATCGATGGCAGCTTTTAGAAGAACTCGTCAGCGAATGAAGCCGACATCGAGCGCAACGGGCACGCGGAACTCCCAGCCCTCGAACTGTACTGGACCTTGGGCACGAAGGGTCATCTCCTGCTGGTTCTGAATCAGATAACGCGATGCAATGGCGATCTGCCGGCGAGCGAACCCGCAACCGGCGCAAAAATGACGACCGAAACCGAAGGCCGCATGAGCGCCTTCCGAGCGGTGAATGTCGCTTCGATGCTTTACAACTGGATCCACGCCGTCTTGAGATTGTGGTATTTGTCCATAGCGTGCAGCGACTTGTCATGACCGTTGCCGGATTGGCGGACACCACCGAGCGGAACGGTGTTGTCGGCGCCGCCATAGGTGTTGACGTGAACGACGCCGGCTTTGATATCGCGCACCATGCGGTGCGCGCGGGAAAGGTTCGCGGTCCATACCGCCGAAGCGAGGCCGTAAGGCGTCGCATTGGCAATGCGCAGGGCTTGCGCTTCGTCGTCGAACGGAATGACGGAGAGGATCGGCCCGAACACCTCTTCTTTGGCAAGCGTCATCTCCGGCGTCACGTCGAAGACGGTCGGCTGCATATAGAAGCCGCCAGTTTCTTCCAGGATGCGCTCCCCACCGGTTCTCAGTCGCGCACCCTGGGCCAATGCTTCGTCGGCAAAACCGAGATCTTTCTCAAGCTGGATTTCGCTCGAGATTGCGCCGGATTCGGTGGTCAGCAAAAGCGGATCGCCGACTTTGATCTTCGCGGCGATGGCTGAAATTCGTTCGGAAAATTCCTCATGGATAGATCGCTCGACCAGAAGCCGCGAGCCGGCGACGCAGACCTGCCCCGAATTGCGGAAGATGCCATAGGCGGACACTTTTGCCGCCTGTTCGAGGTCCGGCGCATCGGCAAAAACGATGTTGGGCGATTTGCCGCCGAGTTCGAGGTAGACACGCTTGAGGTTGGAGCGGGCCGAATATTCGAGCAGTCGGCGCCCGACCACGCCGGATCCGGTGAAGGCAAGAACATCGATGTCGCCATGCAGGCCGATCGCCTCGCCTGTGACTGTGCCGCGGCCGGTGACGACGTTGAGCACGCCCTCCGGCAGCCCGGCTTCCGCACACAGCGCCGCCAGTTTCAGCAGGCTGAGCGATGCGCCTTCGGCGGGCTTCAGCACGATGGAATTGCCAGCTGCCAGTGCCGGCGCGATCTTCCAGGCCCCGATCATCATCGGGAAATTCCACGGTACGATAGCGGCGACGACGCCGACGGGCTCGCGGTGAACGAGGCCGAGAACGCTTTCGGAAGTGGGCGCGATCTCACCATAGACCTTGTCGAGGGCTTCGGCATAATAGCGGAATGTGGTGGCAGCGCTGCCGGGCTCGGCCTTCAGTGCCATGCTGATCTCGGTGCCGTTGTCACGCACGCCGAGCACGGCCAGTTCCAGCGCATCGCGCTCGATCAGTTCGGCAATCCGGAAAAGGATCTTCTTGCGCTCGGCCGGCGCTGCCTTCGACCATGTGCCTTTCTCGAAAGCGGCGCGCGCGGCCTTGACGGCGAGGTCGACATCGGTTGACGCGGCATCGCCGATGGTCGTCAATTTTGTTCCGTCGATCGGTGAGATGACATCCATGGTCGCGCCGCTTAAAGGCGCCCGCCACTCGCCGCCGATGAACAGCGACTGTGGGGAGATAGCGCCTAAGCGGAGTTGATCGATCTTGTCCTGCATCTCAATGTCCTCACGAGAGAAAATGGCGGGCCAAGCGCCCGCCATCATGGCTGCGACAGGTTAGACCTCCTGGCCGGCGCCGAGCCGGGCAAAGCCGGCGGCATCGGCCGACTTCAGACGGGCGGCCGCTATGAAGCCGACGATGGCGGCAATCAGCACCAGGCCCGGCAAAAGCACGCCGAGCACGCCGCTTGCACCGGCGATCGCGCCGAAATTCATCGCGATGTAGTAGACCAGCCCCAGAAGGATCGCGCCGGTAATGATCGGCAGCACCTTCGTCACCAGTACGTTGTTTTCCAGGCCCGGATTGCGGCTGAAAAAGGCAACGATGGCGAATGCGGTGAACGCCATCAGCAGGATGATCGCCAGTGTGCCGACATTGGTAAGCCACGAGAACAGTGCGAGCACCGGATCCTGGCCAGTGAAGGCAAAAAGCGCGACGACGAGAACCGCGATGATCGTCTGGATCACCGAGCCGACATGCGGGCTCTGGAATACCGGGTGGGTAACCCCGACGGACTTCGGCAGCAGGCCTTCGCGGCCGGCAACATACATGTAACGGGCGACGCCATTGTGGAAGGCGAGCACGCCTGCAAACAGGCTGGTGATAAACAGTACATTCATGACCGGGACGATCCAGTGACCGACATAACGTTCGGCAAGGCCGAAGAGGAACGTCGTCGGATCTGCGAGCCCCTGCAGTTCGGGAACAAGTTTATCGACGCCGGCGCCATTGACCATCAGCCACGAGGTCAGCATGTAGAAGAAGCCGATAAGAAGCACGGAAATATAGGTGGCGCGCGGCACGGTCTTGTGCGGCTCGCGAGCTTCCTCACTGTAAATGGTGGTAGCCTCAAAGCCGATAAAGGCGGCAAAGCAGAACAGTATGCCGATAGCCGGCGTTCCGGCCATGAAGGCGGCGGGCGTGAAGGGTGCGGTCGAGATGCCGCTGTCGCCGCCCTTGAACAGGATGGCGGCGTCGATGACCAGCACGACGAGATATTCAAGGATGACGAGGACCGTCAGTACCTTGGCCGAAAGATCGACGCGGCGATAGCCGAAGATGGCGACGATGGCGATACCAACATAGGTCCAGACCCACCAGGGCAGTTCGAGGCCGAGGCCCGCGAAGAAACCCGATGTTGCCGCACCGAAGAGCCCGAAAACGCCGATCTGCATGGCATTGTAGGCAAGGATGGCGATAAGGGCGGCCGCGCCACCCATCATCCCGCCGAGGCCCTGGGCAGTATAGGCATAAAAGGCGCCGGCATTGCGGATGTGGCGCGCCATGGCGACGTAGCCGACGGCGAACAGAACCAGGATCAGCGTGACCAGCAGGAAAGTCAGCGGGATGCCTGGTCCGTTGCCGAGCAGCATGGAAAGCGGAACGCCCCCCGCCACCGCCGTCAGCGGTGCCGCTGCCGAGACCACCAGGAATGTCACGGCGCCGACGCCGAGACTGTTCTTACGCAGCTGGTTTTCCCCAGCGCTGGTTGAGAGTTGATTGTCCATGTCGCTAACGTTCCCCTTGTTGCGATTTTATTCGATGCGCCGCGGGCAACTTGCGTTGCCCGAAACCGACCTCCACGTCTCACACCGGACTGACGGACACACATTCTGGCTTTTGCTCTTGGTCGTGGGTCTGTCAGCGCTCATGGTTCATATATTGAACCTCCGCTTCAAATATAGACTTGCAAAGAATGGCGGCACCTGTCAAGTTAATTCGCATGTTAAGTAATTTGACCGCGAGCGGGGAAGGCGCGGTTCTGACCTGACGGGTGCCTGACAACAATCAATCCGGCAGCGCCAAAGCAGCAGGCCGGCAAAAGAGGAAAGCCGCATGAGCACCGTCGGAAAAGCCCTGTCTCTGTTGGACAAACTGTCCCAACTGAACGCTGAACCCGGATTGACCGAAGTCGCCCGCCTTTGCGATCTCGACAAGGCAACCGCCCGGCGCATGCTTGTCGAACTGGAAAAACACGGTTTCGTCGAACAGGATCCGGAGACGCGCAAATATCGGATCGGATCGGCTCCTGTTCGCCTGGCGCGGATTCGCGAGGCCCGCTATCCGTTCCTGCGGATCGCCGTTGCCTTCGCGAAGGATATCGCGGAAACCTCGCAGGAGACGGTTCATCTTTCCGAATTCGCCGGCGGGCGATTGTCGACGATCCATGTCGAGGATTCCCCGCGCGCTCACAGGGTCATCATCGAGATCGGCACGCGCCTGCCCTTACATGCCACGGCATCGGGTCTCGCCTATCTGGCGTTCTGCGGCAAGGAGCAGCGCGATGCAGCACTGTCGCAACCATTGGAAGCCTTTACTGACCATACAGTGACCGACCCTTTGACGGTTCGCAGGATGCTGACGGAGACGGCCGAGCGTGGATATTCGATCAGCAACCAGGGCCTTGAAAGCGGCGTGGTCAGCACGGCGGCCGCCATTCGCTCGCCAACGGGCCTGCCGATCGGCGCGATCGCCATCGCCGCACCTCTCGTGCGGGCGAATGCCGCCACTCTCAACGACTTCGGCCTGGTCGTATCGGCGGCCGCCAAACGAATCTCTGAAAAATACTACGGGTCGGAAAGACCGATGGGAACTGCAACACAAGCAAGGGGGACCGGTTGATGAACCTCGCAGCGTCTTCAACACATCTCAGCGAACCGAATATCCTGGTCGTTGGAACGGGGGATACCAAATCCGACGAACTGCAATTCATGGCAGGCATCATCCGCGATGCGGGCGCAAGGCCCGTCATGATCGATGTCAGCATTCTTTCCGATCCGCCCTACAAGCCGGATTATTCGCGGCATGATATTGCCCGATCGGCAGGAACCTCGATCGAGGCGATCATCGACAGTGGTGACGAAAATTCGGCAATGGCGCTGATGTCGGACGGCGCCGCGGCCTTGGTCGGCATGCTGCACGCAACCGGAAAGGCCGATGGCGTCATCATTCTTGGCGGCTCCATGGGGACGGACCTCGCACTTGACGTGGCGGCGGCGCTGCCGCTCGGCGTCCCAAAGTTTGTGGTCTCGACGATTGCCTATTCGCATCTCGTGCCACCGGAGCGCATCGCGCCCGACCTGATGATGATCCTGTGGGCCGGCGGGCTCTACGGGCTGAACTGTATCTGCCGGGCGGTGCTCTCGCAGGCCTGCGGCGCTGTCGTCGGCGCAGCGCGCTCCAGCGTCAAACCGGCGGCAGACCGGCCGCTGATCGGCATGACCTCGCTCGGCTCGTCCTGTCTGAAGTACATGAAGCATTTGAAACCCGAACTTGAAAAGCGCGGCTACGATGTCGCGGTATTCCATTCGACGGGCATGGGCGGGCGGGCTTTCGAGGCGATCGCCGCCCAGAAGGGCTTCGCCGCCGTTTTCGACTTCTGCATGCAGGAGGTCGTCAATCATCAGAACGGCACGGTGGTGACCTCAGGCCCGGACCGGATGGAAAATGCCGGTCGCCTCGGCATCCCGCAAATCGTGGCACCCGGCGCGACCGATATGGTCGATCTTCCTGCCTGGCAGCCCCTGCCCGCGGCTCTGTCCGACAGGCCTTATCATGCCCATAACCGCCTGATCGGCTCTGTCACCACCTCGCCTGACGGCCGCCGGGCAACGGCCGCCCTCATCGGCGAAAAGCTCGGGCGCACGCAAGCGCCAGTCGCTCTCCTGCTGCCGCTCAAGGGTGTGCAGGAATGGGACCAGCCGGGCGAGCCGTTGCACGATCCCGAGGGGCTCGAGGCCTTCACGAAGGCCATGCGTCTGGCGGTGCCCGCATCCGTCGCCCTTCACGAGGTCGATGCCCACATCAATTCAACCGAGTTTTCCACCAAGGCCCTCAGCGTGTTCGACACATGGGTTTCACAGGGCATCATTCCGGAAGGCAGGCCATGACAGGCAATCGCGCGCTCATTCTCGATTTCGGCGGCGTTGTCACCCGCACGCTGTTCGAAACCCACGACATCACCGAACGGGCGCTTGGTCTTCCGGCCGGCACGCTGACCTGGGGCGGTCCGTTCGATATGGCAACCGATCCCCTTTGGGTATCGATGCAGAACCGCGAGATCACCGAGCGGGACTACTGGATGGCCCGGACGGCGGAAGTGGGCCGGCTCGTCGGAGAAGATTGGACCGACATGAAGACCTTCGTTCAGCGGGCGCGCGGCGCCGAAGCCGAGCTGGTGCTGCGTCCGGAAGCGCGCGACGCCATCACGCGCGCCAAGGCGGCCGGCCTGCGGCTCGCCATCCTGTCGAACGAGCTCGATCTTTTCTATGGTGCGGAGTTCCGCAAACGCTTTCCGCTCATCGAGCTGTTCGATGTGATCGTCGATGCCACCTACACCAAGATACTGAAGCCGGATCCACGTGCCTATGAACAGGTAATTGCCGCGATCGGCCTGCCGCGCGACGCCTGCGTCTTCGTCGACGATCAGTTGAAGAACATCGAGGGCGCCGAAGCCGTGGGGCTTCCCCATGTCCATTTCGACGTTACCCGCCCCGCGGACGGCTATGCCCGCGCCCTTTCCATGCTTGGACTTTGAACGGAAGGACTGTGCAATGCGCGAAACGAATTTCCTGACCGAAAACAACGCCCGTCATGTCTGGCATCCGATGGCACATCCAGCCGAGATGCTGGCCAACCCGCCCCGCATCGTCAAAGCCGCCGCCGGCGTGGAGATCACCGATATCGACGGCAAGACGGTGCTCGACGGCGTCGGTGGTCTGTGGAACGTCAATCTCGGCTATTCCTGCGAGCCGATCAAAAAGGCGATCCGCGATCAGCTCGACGAGCTTCCCTATTATTCCGCCTTCCGGGGCACCACCAATCCGCCGCTGATCGAACTGTCCTACGAGCTTGCAGCGTGGTTCAACGAGGATGGCCTCAGCCGTGCCTTCTTTACCTCGGGGGGGTCGGATTCCGTCGAGACTTGCCTTCGCCTCGCCCGGCAATATCACAAGGTCAACGGCCAGCCGGAACGGACCAAATTTGTCGCGCTGAAGAAGGGCTATCACGGCACTCATTTCGGTGGCGCCTCGGTCAACGGCAATGCCAATTTCCGACGCAACTATGAACCGCTGATGCCTGGCGTCTTTCACCTCGCCGCTCCCTATCCCTATCGCAACCCCTTCGGCACCGACAATCCGGCAGAGATCGCAGCCGCCATCGCCCGGCAGTTCGAGGATGAAATCGCCTTTCAGGGTGCAGACACGATCGCAGCCTTCATCATGGAGCCGGTTCTTGGTGCCGGCGGCATCATGGTGCCGCACGAGACCTTCATGCCGCTTATGCGCGCCGTCTGCGACAAACATGGCATCCTGCTGATTGCCGACGAGGTGATTACCGCCTTCGGCCGCACCGGCGCCTGGACCGGTTCGCGCCTCTGGGGCGTGAAGCCGGACCTGATGTCCACCGCCAAGGCGATCACCAATGGCTATTATCCGTTTGGCGCGGTGATGATCGCGGACAAGATCGCCGACGCCTTCGAAAGCAACAAGAACGCCGCCGGCGCCATCGGCCATGGCTACACCTATTCCGGCCATCCGGTCGGCGCGGCAGCAGCGCTCGCCACGCTGAAGGAAATGAAACGTCTTGATGTGGCAGCCAATGCCGGCGCCCGCGGCGAGGAACTTCTGGCCGGCCTTCGGGCGCTGAAGGAAAGGCATGAGCTGATCGGCGACGTGCGCGGCAAAGGATTGATGTGTGCCCTCGAGCTGGTCACCGATCGCGTGACGAAAACCGCTGCTCCGAAAGACGCGGTCCAGCGCCTGCAGGATGCGGCCTACGAAGCGGGCGTCATGGTGCGCACCTCAGCCTCCAACATCATCATTTCGCCGCCGCTGGTCATCACCACCACTGATGTTAATCGGATCGTCGCCGCACTCGATGCGGGTCTGACGGCTGCCGCCGGAGGAAAATGATATGGCGGCCAATGCAACACTACTCGCTCGCCGCGAACGGCTTCTCGGCCGAAACATGTCGACCTTCTACAACGATCCCGTCCAGCTGGTGCGCGGCGAAGGCGTCTGGCTGTGGGACGCGGATGGCCGGAAATATCTCGATTGCTACAACAATGTGCCGCATGTCGGCCATTGCCACCCGCGGGTCGTGGAAGCGATCACCCGGCAGGCCTCGACGCTAAATACCCACACACGCTATCTTCACGAGGGCATCCTCGACTATGTCGAGCGGCTGACGGCAACCTTCGACGAGAGCCTCGATACGGCGATCATGACCTGCACCGGCAGCGAAGCCAACGACATCGCGTTGCGCATGGCGCAGGCGGTCACGGGAAAGACCGGCGTCATCGCCACCGACCATACCTATCACGGCAATACCACGGCCGTGTCGCAGCTCTCCACCCGCATGCCGCCGGTCGGCGGCTTCGGCGGCCATGTGCGCCATGTGCCGGCACCAGACAGTTACCGACCGCTGGGTGGTGCGCCGGGAGAAGGCTTTGCCGAGGCTTTCACAGCCGAGGTGGAAAAGGCAATCGCCTCCCTGCAGGCAAGCCCTCACGGTTTTTCGGCGCTGATCATTTGCCCGTATTTTGCCAATGAGGGATTTCCGGATCTGCCGTCGGGTTTCCTCGACAAGGCGATTGCCGCCGTACGCAAGGCCGGCGGGCTGGTGATTGCCGACGAGGTTCAGCCTGGCTTCGGGCGCACCGGCGGCCACATGTGGGGCCACCAGCGCGCCGGCTTCGTGCCCGATGTCGTGACACTCGGCAAGCCGATGGCCAACGGCCATCCGGTTGGCGGCGTGGTGGCCAACGCCGACACGTTGAACGCCTTCCGCAAGGCCTTCCGCTACTTCAATACCTTCGGCGGCAATCCGGTTTCCTGCGCTGCGGCGCTCGCTGTCCTCGACGTGATCGAAGATGAAGGCCTGGTGGAAAACGCCCGCGCCGTCGGCGCCTATGCGCAGGACGGCCTCAAGCGCCTGTCCGAAAAACATGACGTCATCGGCAACGTACGCGGCAGCGGTCTGTTCTTCGGGGCGGAGCTTGTTCTCGACCGCAAGCAAAAGACGCCGGCGCCGGACCTCGCCACCAAAGTCATCAATGACATGCGGGCACGCGGCGTTCTGATGGGCAAGATCGGCATTCATCAATGCGCGACCAAGATCCGGCCACCCATGCCATTTTCCAAGGACAATGCAGACTTGATGCTGTCGACCCTCGACGATGTCCTGTCCGGATTGTGAGGACGGTCATGTCTGACGATGGCCCCCTCCCCTTCATGCAGGCGCTCAACGCCCGGGCGACTGAAGCGCTCGCTAATTGGGATCTCTGTGCGCAGACACCCCAGCTGCTGAAATACCGGGAGAATGCGGTATTCCGGGTAACGCTCGGAAGAGGTGAGCCCGCAGCCCTGAGGCTGCACAGGCCCGGTTACCACAACAAAGGGGCGCTAGTCTCGGAACTCTCCTGGATGGAAGTCTTGCGCGAGGCGGGCTTGCGCGTTCCAGCACCTGTTTCCACGCCGGATGGACGCCAGATCGTTGCCCTTGCGGCGAATGCTGAGTTCGGTGACCAATACTCCGACATCGTCAGTTGGATGACCGGCATTCCGCTCGGCCAATCGGGTGTTCTTCTCGCATATCCGAAGGGCCGGCTTGTCGACATTTTCCACACCCTCGGGAAAGCGATGGCGCGGATGCACACCGCCTCCGACGCCTGGAAACCGCCGCCCTCTTTCTCTCGCCCGTGCTGGGATGACGATGGCTTGCTGGGAGAATCACCGCTCTGGGGCCGCTTTTGGGATTGTTCTGGATTGCTGCCGGATGAGGCAGAACGCCTTTCCGGGCTGCGCCCCTTTCTGAGAGAACGGCTTGGCGCGCTGTCAGGTCTCAATCTCGACTACGGTCTCGTTCATGCAGATCTCGTTCGGGAAAACGTCCTCATAGACGGCGATCAAGTCGAATTGATCGATTTTGACGATGGGGGTTACGGCTGGCGGATGTTCGACATCGCCACAGCCCTGTTCAAGAATCGTGGCGAGCCGCACTACGAATGCATCCAGGCGGCGTTGATCGAAGGTTATCGCGGCGTGCGATCGCTGCCGGACAGCGCCCTTGAAACCCTGCCACTCTTCATGGTTCTGCGCAGCATCACCTATATCGGCTGGATCGGCGAGCGAATTGGGACGCCGGATGCGGCGACGCGTCTTCGGCGCTATGTAGCCGATGCTCTGGCGCTGGCGGATAATCTTAAAACAGGTGCCAGCATATAGGAGCGCAGGCGATGCTATTTGTTCAGCGTTGCCAATTCGTCGAGCATGTCCAGCAGCGTATCGATCCGTTCCCGGCCGAAACGCTGCTCGAGCGCGGTATAAATTGTCCGACTGTCCGGGCTGACCTCATTGATGATCTTCAGCCCTGTCGGCGTGATTTGCAGCAGGATGCGCCGCCCGTCCTGAGGATCCTTGGTTTTGGTGATGAAACCGCGCTCTTCCAGCGACCGGATGATGCGGGTCAGGCTCGGAGCGAGAATGAAGGCCCGATCCGCCATCTCGGACGCATCCAGTGTACCGGCCTCTGCCAGAATGCGAATGACGCGCCATTGCTGCTCCGTCACGTCGTGCAGCGCCAGCATGGGCCGGAAATGCCCCATCACCGCTTCACGAGCCCTAAGCAGGGCAATCGGCAGCGAGCGGCGCGTATCGCGGGGCAGCAAGGCATCCTGCGTGATGCCGTTATTGTCGGGGGAATGTCTGGTCATAAAGGCTCTATGGAGCAATTTTTCGCAATGCGCAACGACAGCGATCGTCGCGCCGGGCTTGACACAGATCGCGATATTGTTAACATGTTAAATATATGAACGCCGATGACGTGGGAGGGATTTGATGCCGCACTTCACTTTGGACTATTCGGCCAATCTCGATGGAAAAGTGGATTTCGATGCGCTTTGCCGCGTCATCCATGGGGAGATATTGGCTGTGGGCCTGTTTGAGACCGGCGCCGTGCGTGTCCGCGCGATCCGCAGCGACGCTTACGCGATCGCCGATCTTCTCCAGGACAATGCTTTCATCGACATGTCTTTTCGCGTCGGCGAAGGCCGCAGCGAAGAGGACAAGCGACGGACCGGCGAGGTTATTTTCAAAGCGGTCACCGAGCATCTAAGCGCGCTTTTCCAGACGCCGCATTTTGCTCTCTCCCTCGAAATTCGTGAAATCGATCCCGCGCTCAGCTGGAAGAAAAATGCCATTCACTCGCGCCTTCGCAAGACAGGCGGCTGACCGCGCCCTAGCCAGACCGCAAGAATTCATCGGAGAAAATCATGTCGATACTTGAGGACAACATTGCAAAGGCGGAAGGCTACCTGGCCCGTTTTCGCAAAGACGGCGTCATGAACCGCATCAACGGCGAGGACGTCCGGGCCGCAGACGGTGCGATCTATGAGACGATCTCTCCGGTCGACCTGAAGCCTCTGGCGACCGTGGCGCTCGGCAAGGCTGCTGATATCGACCGGGCGGCCAAGGCTGCGAAGGCCGCTTTTCCCGCCTGGGCTGCCATGGACGGTTCGGCACGCAGGAAGCTTCTTCACAAGATCGCCGACGCGATCGTGGCACGCGCCGAGGAAATCGCCTTCACCGAATGCCTGGACACCGGACAGTCGCTGAAGTTCATGGCCAAAGCCGCCCTACGTGGCGCCGAGAACTTCCGCTTCTTCGCGGATCGCGCGCCAGAAGCGCGCGACGGCAAGACGCTGCGTGGTCCTGGCCAGGTCAATATGACGACCCGTGTACCGATCGGCCCGGTCGGCATCATCACCCCGTGGAACACGCCTTTCATGCTGTCGACCTGGAAGATCGCACCTGCACTGGCTGCAGGCTGCACGATCGTCCACAAACCCGCCGAATTCTCGCCGCTGACGGCGCGGCTGCTCGTCGAGATCGCGGAAGAAGCGGGCCTTCCCAAGGGCGTCTGGAACCTCGTCAACGGGTTCGGTGAGGACGCCGGCAAAGCGCTGACCGAACACCCCGATATCAAGGCAATCGGTTTCGTCGGTGAAAGCCGCACCGGCTCGATGATCATGAAGCAGGGCGCCGACACCCTCAAACGCGTGCATTTCGAACTCGGCGGCAAGAACCCTGTCGTCGTCTTTGCCGATGCAGATCTCGAGCGCGCCGCCGATGCCGCCGTCTTCATGATCTATTCGCTGAACGGCGAGCGCTGCACCTCGTCCTCGCGCCTGCTGGTCGAGGAAAGCATCTATGACAGGTTCACGGCCATGGTCGCCGAGAAAGCCAAGCGCATCAAGGTCGGCCACCCACTCGATCCGGAAACCGTGGTTGGCCCGCTGATCCATCCGGTGCACGAGAAGAAAGTCCTGGAATATATCGCGATCGGCAGAGAGGACGGCGCGACCGTTGCCGCAGGCGGTACGAAATTCGACGGACCGGGCGGCGGGTGCTACGTCTCCCCCACCCTCTTCACCGGCGCCAACAACCGGATGCGCATTGCCCAAGAAGAGATCTTCGGACCGGTTCTGACGGCGATCCCCTTCAAGGATGAGACCGAAGCGCTAGCAATCGCCAACGATGTGCAATACGGCCTGACCGGCTATCTCTGGACCAACGACGTCACCCGTGCCTTCCGCTTTACCGACGCGCTGGAGGCCGGAATGATCTGGGTCAATTCCGAGAACGTCCGCCACCTGCCGACACCCTTCGGCGGCGTCAAGAATTCCGGCATCGGCCGTGATGGCGGCGACTGGTCCTTCGACTTCTACATGGAAACCAAAAACGTCGCCTTCGCCACCACCGCGCACGCGATCCAGAAACTTGGCGGCTGAACGCTCGAGAGCCCGCACAAACTTTGGAGGAGACCCTGATGCCCTTGCCCACACCCAATCTCTACCCGCCGTTCAACATCGTGCGCCTCAGCCATGTCGAACTCGCCGTCACCGACCTTGCGAATTCACGCGCCTTCTACGTCGATACGCTCGGCCTGCAGGTGACCGACGAGACCGCCGACACGATCTATCTGCGCGCCCTGGAAGAACGCGGCCATCACTGCATCGTGCTTCGCAAGTCCGAAAAGGCCGAAGCCCGTGACCTGGGCTTCAAGGTCTTCTCCGATGAAGATCTCGACAAGGCCGAGCATTTCTTCAAGGGCAAGGGCCTGCCGGTCGAATGGGTCGAGCGTCCCTACCAGTCGCGCACCTTCCGAACCCGCGACCCGCATGGCATTCCGCTCGAATTCTATTCGAAAATGGACCGACTGCCGCCGATCCACCAGAAATATGCCCTCTACAAGGGCGTGAAGCCGCTCCGCATCGATCACTTCAACTGCTTCTCGCCAAATGTCGACGAGAGCGTCGCCTTCTACAATGAGATCGGCTTCCGCGTGACGGAATATACCGCCGATGAGGAAACCGGGAAACTCTGGGCCGCCTGGACCCACCGCAAGGGCGGCGTCCACGACATCGCGTTTACCAACGGTCGCGGCCCGCGCCTGCATCACACCGCTTTCTGGGTGCCGACGCCGCTCAATATCATCGACCTGCTGGACCTGATGTCGACGACCGGCTGGCTTTCGAACATCGAGCGCGGCCCGGGCCGCCACGGCATCTCGAATGCGTTCTTCCTGTACATTCGCGATCCTGACGGCCATCGTACCGAGATCTATTGCTCGGACTATCAGACGGTCGATCCTGATCTCGAGCCGATCAAGTGGGACCTCAAGGATCCGCAGCGCCAGACGCTCTGGGGTGCTCCTGCGCCAAAATCATGGTTCGAGGAGGGCAGCATATTTGCTGGCACCGAGCTTCGCGATTCCGTGCTGAAGGCCCAGCCGATCGTCGCGCCCTGAGTTTCTCCGCCGGGCGGGCGCCGGGCGCCCACTATTTTTGAACGCTCGACGAGGAGGATGTCATGAAATTGCAAAACCCCGAATTGTTCCGCCAGGCGGCTCTCGTCGGCGGAAACTGGATCGAAGCCGATCCGAACAACGCGATTGAGGTGAACAATCCCGCCACCGGCGAGATCATCGGCCTTATGCCGAAGCTGGGGGCGGCGGAGACAAAGGCCGCGATCGAGGCGGCAAGGATCGCCCAGAAGGGCTGGGCTGCCCGCACCGCCAAAGAGCGTTGTGCCGTCCTGCGCAAATGGTACGAGCTGATGATCGACAACAAGGACGATCTCGGCCGCATCCTGACATCAGAACAGGGTAAACCGCTGGCGGAAGCCACCGGCGAGATCGTCTATGGCGCAAGCTTCATCGAGTGGTTTGCCGAGGAAGGCCGCCGCATCTATGGCGACCTGATCCCCGGCCACCAGCCGGACAAGCGCATCATGGTGATGAAGCAGCCGATCGGCGTCGTTGCCGCCATCACGCCGTGGAATTTTCCGAATGCGATGATCACCCGCAAGGCCGGCCCGGCTTTCGCCGCCGGCTGCGCCATGGTGCTGAAGCCCGCGTCGCAGACGCCGTTCTCGGCGATCGCCATTGCCATCCTCGCCGAGCGCGCCGGCCTGCCGAACGGCCTGTTCAGCGTCATCACCGGCTCGGCTGCGGCGATCGGTGGCGAAATGACGTCGAACCCGGTGGTGCGCAAGCTGACGTTCACCGGTTCGACCGAAATCGGCACCGAACTCTACAAGCAGAGCGCGCCCACGATCAAGAAGTTGGGTCTGGAACTCGGCGGCAATGCGCCGTTCATCGTCTTCGATGACGCCGATCTCGACGCGGCGGTCGAAGGCGCGCTGATCGCCAAATATCGCAACAACGGCCAGACCTGCGTCTGCGCCAACCGCATCTATGTGCAGGACACCGTCTATGATGCCTTTGCGCAAAAGCTGGCGGCTGCCGTCGGCAAGCTGAAGACCGGCAACGGCTTCGACGAAGGCGTCATTCTCGGACCGCTGATCGACAAGGCAGCCCTTGCCAAGGTCGAGGAACATATTGCCGATGCAACGGCCAAGGGCGCGCGGATCCTGCAGGGCGGCAAGAAACATGCGCTCGGCGGCACATTCTTCGAGGCGACGATTCTCGCCGATGTCACCCGGGACATGGTGGTGGCGCGCGAGGAGACCTTCGGGCCCTTGGCACCGCTGTTCCGCTTCAAGGACGAGGCCGACGTCATCGAGCAGGCCAATGACACCGAGTTCGGCCTCGCTTCCTATTTCTACGCCAAGGATCTCGCTCGCGTCTTCCGCGTCGCAGAAGCGCTGGAATACGGCATGGTGGGCGTCAATACCGGGCTGATTTCTACCGCCGAGGCACCGTTCGGCGGCGTCAAGCTCTCCGGCCTCGGCCGTGAAGGCTCGAAATACGGCATCGAGGAGTTCACCGAAATCAAATATGTCTGCCTCGGCGGCATCGCTTGAGGCAAAGAGGATAGCCATGCCCCATCCAAGATTTCTGTCTTTTTCCATAAACGGCCGTCGGGGCTACGGCCTTGCCGTTGAAGGCGGTGTTGTCGATCTATCCGCGCGCCACGGTTCGGAATGGCCGACCCTGCGCGAAGTGATCGAGACCGGTAGCCTCGTAACACTGGCGAACGAAAGCCAATCTTTGAAAGCGGACTACTCTCTTGACGAAATCCGCTTTGATATTCCCGTTCCGACGCCGGAAAAGCTCATCTGCGTGGGAGTGAATTTTCCCGACCGCAACGAGGAATACAAGGATGGACAGGCAGCGCCCGCCAACCCGTCGCTGTTCATCCGCTTCCCCCGCTCTTTCACCGGCCACGGCCAGCCGTTGATGCGCCCGCCGGAAAGCCCGCAGCTCGACTATGAGGGCGAGATCGTCATCGTCATCGGCAAAGGCGGGCGGCGTATTCCCGAAGCTGACGCGCTCGATCACATCGCCGCGCTTTCGCTCTGCAACGAAGGCACGATCCGCGATTGGGTCCGGCATGCCAAGTTCAACGTCACTCAAGGCAAGAACTTCGACCGTACCGGCTCGATCGGCCCGTGGCTGGTCCCGTTCACGGACGAGGCACAGATCGCCGATATCAAGCTCGAAACCCGGGTCAACGGCGAGATCCGCCAGGGCGATCGCACCAGCCGGATGATCTTCTCCTTCCGCAGGATCATCAACTACATCTCCACCTTCACCACGCTGGTGCCGGGCGATGTGATCGTTACCGGCACGCCGACGGGCGCCGGCGCGCGGTTCGATCCGCCGATCTGGCTGAAACCGGGCGATGTCGTCGAGGTCGAGGCGGACGGCCTTGGCATTCTGAGAAACACCGTCGCGGATGAGGCGCTCTGATGTTGACGCATGGGGAAATCGAAGCAGCGGCCTCAGGCCTCGATGAGGCGGAACGCACACGTACTCAAACCGGGCTGCTTTCGTTAAGGCATCCGAACATGGATATGGATGACGCCTATGCCGTCCAGGGTGCCTGGGTTCGAAAGAAGATCGCTGCTGGGCGCAAGCCGATTGGCTGGAAGATCGGGCTGACGTCGAAGGCGATGCAATATGCGCTCAACATCAGCACGCCGGATTCCGGCGTCCTCTTCGACGATATGGTCTTCGAGGATGGCAGCACCGTCCCGGCCGATCGTTTCATCCAACCGCGTATCGAGGCGGAGATAGCCTTCATCATGAAAGCACCATTGAAGGGGCCCGGCGTCAGCGTCTTCGACGTCCTGAACGCCACAGATTATGTGACCCCGGCGCTGGAAATTCTCGACACGCGTATCCTGCGGGTCGACCCGGAGACGAAGAAGGCACGCACGATCGTTGACACCATCTCCGACAACGCCGCCAATGCCGGCATCGTCACCGGGGGGCGTATCATGCGACCCGATCAGATCGACATACGCTGGATGGGCGCGATCGTCAGCCGCAATGCTGAAGTCGAAGAGACCGGGCTTGGGGCGGGCGTTCTTAATCAACCGGCACGCGGTATCGCTTGGCTCGCCAATCGTCTGGCGCAATATGGCGACGGCATCGAGGCCGGCCAGGTCGTGCTTGCAGGTTCCTTCATCCGCCCGATCGAGGCTCGGCACGGCGACACGATCACGGCAGATTTCGGGCCCTATGGGTCGGTCAGCCTCTATTTCGCGTGAAGGAGCAATATGAATGCCGGCACCCAAGAACCTCTTCAAGCAGGCCCTGAATGAAGGGCGGGCGCAGATCGGCCTTTGGCAGGCGCTAGCCAGCCCTTACACGGTCGAGATCTGTGCCAGCGCCGGCTATGACTGGCTGCTGCTTGATGCCGAGCATGCGCCGAATGACATTCCACTGCTCGTCTCCCAGCTACAGGTGATGAAGGCAACGTTGAGCCATGCGGTGATCCGTCCACCGATCGGCGAGGCCTGGATCATCAAGCAGATGCTCGATATCGGCGCTCAGACGCTGCTGATCCCGATGGTCGAGAGCAGGGAAATGGCGGAGACCATGGTCAAGGCGGTGCGTTACCCGCCCCACGGCGTGCGCGGCGTCGGTGCGGCGCTTGCTCGCGCCTCTGCCTTCAATCGCATTCCCGACTATCTGTCGACGGCGAATGACGAGATCTGTCTGCTTCTACAGGTGGAGAGCCGGGCCGGACTTATAGCGCTCGACGCCATCGCTTCGACTGACGGTGTAGACGGCGTCTTCATAGGACCTGCCGATCTTGCCGCCGACATGGGCTACCTCGGCAAGCCGGGGGCGCCTGAGGTCCAGGCAGAGGTCGAAAAGGCGCTCGCTAGGATCCAGTCTCACGGTAAGGCGGCGGGCATCCTGATCGGCGATCTCCCCCTTGCACAGCGCTATCTCAAGCTTGGCGCCACCTTCGTCGCGATCGGCAACGACGTCACGCTGCTTGCCAACGCAACGACAAAACTTCTCGACGATTTCAAGAACGCTGAAGCCGCTAAGCCGCCGACAGACGCAAAGGTCTATTGATCACTGACGCTGCCTCCCCGGCGTCGTATGGCCCAATTCCTTCGCGACGCAAATTTTCGGCACAGGCGGACACATTGTGCACGCTCAGTCAAAACGGACTGCACAACTGGACGCGACGTCTCTGCCTGCATCGGCCATGATGATCATGAAAGCCAAGAGGAGGAAACATGCGTTTCAAGAACAAGACTGCCTTGATTACCGGCGGCGGCACCGGCATCGGCGCGGCGGTCGCTCGCCGCATTCGGCAGGATGGCGGCAATGTCGCGCTTGTCGGGCGGCGTCCGGAACCGCTTCGAAGCGTTGCCGATGAGATCGGCGCCACGGTCGTTGCGGCCGATGCAGCCGACGGGTCCGCGATGAAGGCTGCTATCGAGAAAGTCGTCGAGACCTTCGGCGGCCTCGATATCCTGATTGCCAATGCCGGCGGCCACGGCGTTGGGCCGACGGTGAGCATGTCGGACGAGACATGGGATCTGGCCGTTCGGCTCAACCTCAACACCGCCTTCGTCAGTGCCCGCGAATCCCTGCCCGATCTCATCAAGAGCAAGGGCAACATCGTCGTTCTCGCTTCGATCGCAGGGCTGTTCGCCGGGCCGGACGCCGCAGGCTACGTGACCATGAAACACGGCTGCATCGGGCTTGCGAAATCGCTGGCACGCGATTACGGCCGCAAGGGCGTGCGCACTAACACGGTCTGCCCGGGATGGGTGACGACGGCGATGGCTGACGAGCAGATGGAATTCATCGTCGAAAAATTCAAGCTGAAGAACGTTGAGGAGGCCTATGCGCTCGTCACCAAGGACGTGCCGCTCGGCCGGCCGGCGACAGCCGAGGACGTTGCCAATGCCGTCTGCTTCCTGGCTTCGGCCGAGGCATCGATGATCAACGGCGCAATCCTAACCGTCGATGGTGGCGCCGGCACTGTCGACCTGCCGACCCTGGCATTCGCTGACTAATATGAGGAGGAGGAGATACTGATGAACCGGAATCCAAAAGACTGGAAAACCTACGACGAATTCGCCTACGGCATCGACACGAACCGGTTGCCTGCCACGGGGGCACTTGGCGGCGCATCCCATAAGATCGGGTTTGAGGACGGCCGCAACCTAGAACTTGCCTTCAGCACCGGCGAGGTCAAGTGGTCGGATGGCAAGGAAAGCGCGACTGACAAGGCGGAAGTGATCGAGGTCGCGCCAAATACCTATTTCGTCGAGATCGTCTTTGCCGGGCGCCCCAAGGAAGCGGAAACGCTGATCCTCAATATCGAAACGCGTCGAGCGCTTTCCATCTATTCGATCGTTCGCGATGCCAAGGATGCCGTTGGCGAACCGCAGGTGGCGCAGATCTTTCGGCCCGGCGTCATCGACGGCGGCACGGCAAGCGGGCCGGTGCCGCACGAAAGCCGCGACCTGATCGGACTTCGGGCGCACTTCACCTACAGCCCCAACCATGTCTATGAACACACCTATCTGTCGTCGCAGCGCTATGCCTGGCAATGCCTTGTCGGTGTTCAGCGCGGCCACGGCGATGTCGACCTGACCACCACCTACAAGTTCGACGAAAACCTGTACATCTTCACTTTCCGGGAGTTCAAGATCGCGGTCGCATCGACATTCTTCTACAATTTCAACGACATGCAATCAACTGGCAAGTTCCTGGGCATCACCGGTGACGGGCGTATCCAGAACAGCCCCGCCGGCGCCTTCATCCGCAAGGCCTCGATGACCTATTATCTGCCCGGCCAGGAACCAGTGTGAAGGATAGTACCATGCGAACAGCTTTCGATATCGTGAAGAAGCATTACGACGCCAACGACCGCCGCGACATGGACGGCATGCTTGCCGACATCGCACCCGACTGCCGCTGGACGGAGATGGATGGCTTTCCCTGCGCCGGTACCTATGTCGGCCCGCAGGACATCTTCAAGAACGTCTTTCAGGCGCTCGGGCAGGCATTTGACGGATATAGCTTCAAGCTGGAACGCCTTCTCGACGCCGGCGAAGAGGTCGTTGCCGTCGGTGATTATAGCGGCACGCACAAGCAGACGGGCAAGCCCTTCAAGGCCCGCGTCGTGCATGTCTGGGGCGTGGCAGGCGACAAAATCCGACGTTTCGAGCAGTTCACCGATACACTCAGAGTGGCTGAATCTATGCGGTAAACGAAATGGGCGGCCCGGTACAAACCGGGTCACCTTGCTTATGAAAGCTTAGCTTTGCGCCATTGCGACGGCGAAGTGCCATAGCGATTGCGGAACGCTCTTGAAAAATGCGCGCTCGAGGAAAAGCCGAGCGCAAAGGCGATCTCGGATATTTCCCCGGCATAGCCACCTGTTTCGCGCAGTTGCGCCGCAGCTCTCTGCAGGCGCAAATCCCATATATAGCCGGAAGGCGTCAGGCGCTCGACCTCGAATGCCCTGTAGACGTAACGCACCGAGCAGCCCATGCGGCGCGCGATCATGCCGACGGTCAGATCGGGCCGTACCAGATTGCCGTCGATAAAGTCCTTAATGCGCTGTAGAAGCATGTCCAGCGGATTGGCGACCGGTCTCGCCAACTGCATATCCCCACCGATCAAGCTGCGAACGAGGTCGATCATGGTCTGCCCGACGCTGAGGCGTCGCGCCGTGTCGAGATGCCCGATCTCACATATAGTCGATTCCATCAGCGACAGCAGAATACGGCACATGGCGTCCTGCATGGCGTGCGCTATGAAGGGCGCTGCCAGCCTCTCGACTGCGGCATGAGGCAGCGCGTGGCGCGGCAGTTGCAACAGCAATTGTCGGACCGAAGTGCTGTTTGTCAGCATATAGGGGCGACGAGGATCATAGATGACCAGCGCATTGGCCGAAATCGGCGCATACAGACCACCCTGCGCAAGCGAGGCGCTGCCTTCGGTTTGCAAAATCAGCTTGATAGTATCCGGATCATCGGGGTCTGCCATCACGCGCTCGCCGAAAACGATATGCCGATCAGCTTCCAGCCTCGTCAGCCGGCATGCGCCTAGCATCGCCGATATTATCCGACTCTTGTCTTCATCCGCAGTACCGAAGTCCAGCCGAACATTCCCGAACAGATGGCGAGCCAGCCCCGCAAACTCCCGCCCTGTGGCGCTATCGACGTGCTGTTGGAGTGCTGCAGCCATGATAGAAGTCCTCAGGAGGTGAGATACCCACCATCGACGGGCACGCAGGCGCCCGTGACATAGCGCGCCGCTTCGGAGGACAGGAAAACGATCGCATCGGCGATTTCCTCGGCCGCACCCCATCGGCCAGCCGGGATGCGCCGCAGAATGGGTGCGGATGCCACCTCATCGGCAAAGAGCGTGCGGCTCAAGGGTGTGACAATCCAGCCCGGCGCGACTGCGTTTACGCGGATGCCTGCTTGCGCATATTCCTGCGCCAGCGATTTCGTCAGTTGCACGATCGCCCCCTTGCTTGCCGCATAAGCTGGACGGTCGGCAGCGCCGAAGGTCGAATACATCGACGCAATATTGACCATCGCCGATCCCGCCTGCATACGCGGGCGCGCCAGCCGGCAGCAGTCCATGACCGATGTCAAATTGATCGCCATGACCTCATCAAATGTCGCTTTCGCCCATTCGCCCCGATCGCGACTGACGCCGGTGCAATTGACCTGGACGTCGATCGTCTCCACCGACGAGAAAACGGCCTCCAATGCGCCAGGCTTCAGCACGTCGACTTCATGGCATTCGATTCGTGGACCAGTGGGCGCCATCGACGCGCCGAGCCCGAAGCACAACACGCGGGCGCCGAGGTCGGCAAAGCGCTCGACGCTTGCAGCGCCTATGCCCGATGTACCGCCGGCGACAACAACCGTTCGCCCGGCAAAAAGATCGGCGGAAAACGTCATGAAAGCTCCTTCGTTTCAACTGGCAAGATAGGCGCCGTGGAGAATGTCCGGCTGTGCTTTCAAGGCGGCTGCCGCTCCGGCAAAGACGAGGCGCCCGCGCTCCAGAACGAGAGCCTGATCGGCGAGATCAAGCGCGAGTTTGGCGAATTGCTCGATCAGCAGCACGCCGATGCCGCTGGCGGCTGCAATCTTCAGAGCTTCAGCCAAACGTTTGACGACGGCGGGGGCAAGACCGAGCGACAACTCGTCGACGATCATGAAGCGGGGCTTGGCGACAAATGCCTGGGCCATCGCCACCATCTGTTTCTGTCCGCCTGAGAGATCGGATGCCGACTGGCGACGCCGCTCGGCAAGCTCCGGAAAGATCTCGTAGGCTCGTTCCAGCTTTTGTGCGCGCGCCGCGACCGAGGGATCGAGAGCGGCTACCAGTATGTTGTCCTCCACAGAGAGCTGTCCCAGTACGCGATGACCTTCCGGCACGAGTGCGAGACCTGCGCGGCGAATGCGGTCGGGCTGAAATCCCTCGAGTGCGATGTCGCCCAGACGGACCGAGCCACCACGAGGCAGAACGCCGGCCATCGCCATGACCGTGCTCGATTTGCCGGCCCCGTTGGCGCCGAGCAGTGTCGTGACTTTGCCGGCCGCCATCGAGAAGGAAATATTATGAATGACCCGCTTGCCACCACGCTCGACGACGAGGTTTTCGACACGGACTTCGGATGTCTCGCTCACGTCAGAACTCCCCCAGATAGGCGCGCCGCACATTGGGATCGGCAAGCACGGTCGGCGTTGGACCGAGAGCGAGAAGCTTGCCGTAGTCGAGCACCATGGTCTCGCTGCACATGGAACGGATGAGATCGACGTCGTGGTCGATAATCAGAACCTGCGCCCTGAATTCCACCGGGATACGGAGCACCAGTTCGCGAAACGCCTTCCCCTCCTCTTCGGTAAGCCCGGCTGCCGGCTCGTCCAGCAGGATGAGCTTCGGCTTTCCGACGACGCATTTTGCGAGTTCGACGAGGCGGCGTTGAAACAGATTGAGCGACTGCCCCAGCCGATCGCCAACCGCTGTCAGGCCGACGAAGGTAAGTGCCTCCTCCACGGCTCCCAAGCGATGCCCGGCACCTACGACATGATCGGCGATTGCGGCGATGTTGGCGGCAACCGTCAGATCCTCAACGACTTGTTCAGTCTGGAATGAACGGCGCAGGCCTGCCCGCACGCGCTGCAGCGGCGACATCGGAAGCAGTGCCTGCTCGCCAAGGGAGACTGTCCCCTGCACCGGCCTGACAAAGCCGGAGAGCACGTTGAGCAGCGTGGTCTTGCCAGCGCCATTCGGGCCGATAAGGCCGGCGACCGGGGCTTTCAGCACGGCGCTGAGCTCATTGATCGGCCGGACGCCGCCGAACTGCACGACGAGATTGTCGATCTTGATCATCGTCCCTTCCCTCCGGAAAGCCTATCGCACAGCCAGACGATCAGGGCCGATATCTGGCCGGCAATACCGGTCGGCGCCGTCGCCAGTGCATGAAACAGCGCCATGCCGAAAATACCTATGGTGACATAGCCATCGATGCCGAGATCGGTCAGCAACGCCGGTACTGCGCGCAACAGAAGGCCAGCAATCAGTGCGCCGTACCAGTTGAAAACGCCACCGACGATGGCAAGTACAAAGAGGTTGAGACTGTCGAAGGCGCCGAAGGCACGCCCGTCAAGCTGGCCGACATTGCCGGCAAGCAGCCCGCCGGCAATGCCAGCCAGCAAGCCGCTCAGTGCAAAGGCCCAGGCCTTGTAGATCAAGACATTGACGCCGCTTGCAACCGCAACGGTCTCGCCCTTGCGGATCACCGCCCAAGCCCGGCCGGGGCGGGCAAGCTTGTGCCACTGGGCGATTAGCAGCCCGATGGCAGCCGCCGCACAGACATAGAGGAAATAGGCAACTTCGCCATTGGCCATCGCAGGCCTTGCCAGCATCTCGCGTCCGGAACCGTCAGCCCGCCCGAGGAAGTCGGGACCGCCATCGGGGAAGCCCCAGGCGCTGATGATGATCTGGAACGCGCCTGCCAGCATCAGTGTGACGAGCGCAAGATAGAGGCCACGCAGGCGCAACGCAGGCACGCCAAAGGCCAGCCCCACTAGCGCGGCGACGATGCCGCCGGCAAGCAAACTCACTTCGAAGGGCGGATGAAAAGCATGGCCGATGCGAAGGGTCACCCAGCCACCGACTCCGACGAGCGCAAATTGGCAAAGGGAAACCAGGCCGAGCTGGCCGTACAGAATGGCAAGCCCGGCAACCGCAAGCGACAATGCAACGGCAGAGGTTGCAGCCGACAGCCAGAAGGAATTTGCAAGTGCGGCGACCACGATCGAGAAGATCGCCATCGTCACCGGAACATGCAGGAGCTGCTTGGGAAGGCGGACCATCGACAGGCCTTCGGCTTTGGAGGCGATCGTTTGCTCCTGGACGGTCATCGGTCTTTCAACGCGGCTTTCGCCGTGCCTCCCAGGATCGTGACCGCGACGAGGGCAATGATGAAGGGTGCCGCTGCGCGATAGGGCGATATCCAAGCGATCGGCGTCAGCACCGCCTCGGCGATGCCGATCAAAATGCCGGCGGCAGCCGTTTCCCAAAGCGACCGCAGCTGGCCGAGGATTGCAGCTGCAATCGCCGGTATTACCAATAAAGTCAGAAACGTGCCCTGCAAGCGCACGAGGTCGGCAAGCAGCAGGCCGGCAAGGCCGGCAAAGATGCCAGTGATGATCCAGGCGGCCGTCTCGGTATAGAGAATGCGTACGCCAAGCACGGCGCTGAGATCGCGATCATTGGCAAGTGCGCGCATATCGAGGCCAAGGCGAGTACGGCTCAACAGCACCGTGATGGCGATGACCATAATGACCGCAAGAAGAATGGCGATGATGCGTGTGAAGGTAAGGCGCACGGCAAAGAGCGAGACGAACATCTGGTCGGTCGGATACTGCAGGCGGCGTGGCAGCTCACCCCACACAACGCCCATGACGGCGATCAGGACGAGAGCAGGTGCCAACGTCCCAACGGCCCGCACGACGGTATCGCGATGCGACAGCATGGGCGCGAGTATCCGGCCGTAGAAAAAACTGATCGCTGTGGAGACGGCAACGGCGGCAAGAATGGCGAGAGCGAGCGGCATTTTCCACTCAAGCAACTGCCAGGCGCAATGTGCACCGATCGCGCCAAAAGCTCCGAAAGCGAAATTGAGAACGCCGGTCGCTCGAAACAAAACGACAAGGCCGACACCGGACAGCGCATAGACCGCGCCGATCCCTAGCCCGGAAATGACGAAAGGCAGAAGGTTCATAAGTTGATCCTCTAGGGTCGCTCGGTTCCGCGGCGTTGCAGCCGCGAAACACGATGGCAGGTGTCAGGGGCTCAGTTGATGCCGGCAGACTTCTCGAAAGCACGGATGTCCTTGAGCTCAGGATCCGGCGAGGGTGCGCAGTCGGAGACAACTTTCCATTTGCCGCCTTCGCTGACAGCCATGCGCGTCGTCGAGTTGGCATTGTGACGTAGTTGGCCGTCGCCGAAGTACCAGGGAGCGCAGAAGATATCGCTTTTGAAGTCCTTGATCTGGCGCACGGCGGCAGATGCGGTCTCACGGTTGATCTTGGCGGGATCGAGCGTCATCAGTGCCTTTTCGGCAATCCGCGCGGCCAGATAGCCGGCTTGGGAGAAGGTGTCGCGCGGGTCGGATTTCTGGCCGTACTGGTCCATAATGGCCCGCCAGTTTTGATTGTCGGGTGTTGTTGCTTCCAGATCGTTGAATTCCATGTTGACGGTAAAGTTGCCGTCCCAGCCGGCACCAATCGTAGCGGGCACCGACAGATCATAGGCCGAGGCAGCGCTTAAGAACTTGATCGTTTTATTGAGCCCCTGCTCTTCAGCGGCCGTCAGAAGTGGCACAGTTACACCCTTTGGAAGCCCCAGGATGATCGCATCCGGGTTAAAGGCCGCAGCCTGCAAGATCGTCGATGTCGAATCGGCGGTGCCGGGATCCATCAGTATCGTTTCAGCCGCCAGGCCTTTTTCCTTGGCGAGCTGCGCAATCCCATCACAGGACCAGGTACCGACATTCGGAATATTCGGACCGATGCAGACGACCGACTTGGCTTTTAGCTTGTCGAGCGCATAACCCATCGCGCCCAACATGGAGACACGCGGCCCTGCGTTGGTTGGTGCATAATTCCCCGCAAAGTAGCATTCGCGCGGTACGCCGACACCTGCAACGACAAGAATGCCTGACTTTTTGTAGAAATCAGCGTTCGCACCGCATTCGACGAAGCTCGAATTTCCGACCATCAACACGGCCTTTTCGTCGTTGACGAGCTTGGCCGCCAGCTGCGCGGCGATCTCAGGATTCCACTGGTCATCCCCGACGATATATTTGACCGGCCGCCCCTTAATGCCGCCATTGGCGTTAAGGCAGTCGAAATAGGCGGTGGCGGCCTTTGTCGAATTCGAAAAGTCGTCCGGTCCGGTCTTGCCGGTGATGGCGCCGATGATGATCGGCTCGCCGCTTGCCGGCTTGCCGCTGTTGTCGCCGCAAGATGCAGCGGCATGAGCACTGAACGCCGAAAAGAGCGTCAGAAAAAGGCCGATTGCCAGCGTTTGCAGATTGATACGCATAATCTCCTCCAGTTTGTTTCTCCCCGCTCCCCACGGGGTCTTCAGCTCGGCAATCTCCGCCTTAGCCGGAAATTGTCTTTCCGGTCATGAAGGCGGCAGCCCTTGCCGCAATCATCATCGTCGGCGCGTTCGTGTTACCTGAGACCAGGGTGGGCATCACCGAGGCGTCGCAGACACGCAGGCCTTCGATGCCGCGCACCTTCAGATCCGGTGCGACGACTGTCAGGCGATCGTCAGCCCGGCCCATTCGGGCTGTGCCAGCCGGATGGAACACGGTTTTTGCCGACTGGCGTATGTAGTCGCGCAAGGCGGCCGGGTCCTTTTCGACACCGGGCTTCGGAAGCACCCGGCGCTTGATCAGCTTGGCGAGTGCCGGCGCGTCAAGGATACGGATTGCCGTCTCCACGCCGCGCACCAAGGTGTCGATATCGGCTGGGTCGGAAAGCAGATTGGCATTGAAATCCGTCTGGTCCATGGGATCGGCACTCTTCAGTCGGATCCAGCCCCGCGACCTCGGCCGCAGATAGCACGGCCCGATGCTTATGCCATGACCCGGTTCAGGTTCGCGGTCGACGAAGCCGATCAGGACAGGCAGGACATGAAACTGGACATCCGGCTGACCGGTGCCGGCGGTATCGATAAACCCGCCGCATTCGACGACATTGGAGGACAGCAACCCGCGATGCGAGCTCAGATAACGCAGCATGTGGCCGGCTGCCCGCAGCCCCTTGTCTTGGCCGAGGATCGAGATCGGCTCCTGTGTTTCACCCTGCACCGGCACTTCCAGATGGTCCTGATAGTTTGCGCCGACGCCGGGAAGGTCGGCGACGACCTTGATGCCGAGAGAGGAAAGATGCGTGCCGTCGCCAATGCCGGACAATTGCAGGATCTTCGGTGTTGCAATGGCGCCGGCGGTGAGCGCGATTTCGCGAGACGCCTTGAAAATCGTACCGTCGAGGAGCTCGACACCGTCGGCCTTCTGCCCCTCGAACAGAATGCGGGCGACCTTGCGCTGCGTCAGGACAGTCAGGTTCGGCCGCTTCTCCGCTTCACGCAGGAAGGCCTGAGCCGAGCTCCAGCGCCGACCGCCATAGGTGGTGCTCTGATAAAAGCCGACGCCAGCCTGATCGGCGCCATTGAAGTCGTCATTATGGGGGATGCCGATTTCGGTGGCGGCCCTGATGAAAGCTTCGCTCAGTGGATGGCGGTGGCGTGGATCGGAGACCCGCAGCCCGCCTTTCCTGCCATGGAAATGGCCGTTCAGCCGCTCGTTGTTTTCCAACGAACGGAAGGCCGGCAGTACGTCATCATACGACCAGCCCTGGCAACCCATTTGCGACCATATGTCGTAGTCGTTGCGATGACCGCGAATATAGATCATCGCGTTCACCGAGCTGCCGCCCCCAAGGACGTTGCCCTGCGGGATGATGCATGGCCGACCGTTTAAGCCGTTGTCGGGGTTCGAGGCATAGGGGTGTATGTCGATCCCCTTGCCGAGCACCTTGAAAAAGGTGGCCGGAATATGGATCCATGGATCGGAGTCACGTCGGCCTGACTCGATCAGCAGCACCTTGCGCGCCGGATTTTCCGAAAGCCGGTTGGCCAGCACGCAGCCCGAGGATCCGCCACCGACGATGATATAGTCGTAAGTCGTCATGGCTCAGCTCAACACCGTTTGGATCGTCGTGAATTCCTTCAAGCCTTCGACGCCGAACTCGACACCAATGCCCGACTGCTTCACGCCGCCGAATGGCGCGTTGGGCTGGATCGTGCCGTGCTTGTTGATCCAAACCGAGCCGCATTCGAGCTGCATCGCATAGTGCCTTGCCTTTTTGACATCGGCAGACCAGACCGAGCCGCCGAGACCGGCCGGATTCTGATTGGCACGCGCGATCACCTCATCGATGTCGCTATAGCGGATGATCGGCAGGGCCGGACCGAACTGCTCCTCGTCGACCAGCCGTACCCCGTGATCGACGTCGGCAACGAGCGTGATCGGGTAGAAGTAGCCTGGCCGATCCATCGGGGCACCGCCGGTCAGGATGCGGCCGCCGCGAGCGCGCGCATCGTCGACAAGCTCGCGCACCTTATTGAATTGCATTTCGTTCTGCACCGGGCCGAGGATGCTTGCCTCGTCCAGGCCATCACCGACAGCGATTTTGGCGGCGTAATCGGCAAGTCTCCGGCAGACGTCCTCATAGATGCTATCATGCACGTAGAGGCGTTTCAGGGCCGCACAGGTCTGACCATTGTTGATGAAGGCGCCCCAGAAAAGACCCTCGACGATGGCCGCCGGATCGGCATCGGGCAATACGATGCCCGCATCGTTGCCGCCAAGCTCCAGGGTCAGCCGCTTCAACGTCGCGATTGCCGAGGCCATGACCTTCTTGCCGGTTTCGGTCGAGCCGGTGAAGGTCATCTTGGCGATCCCGGGGTGTGCGGAAAGCGCAGCTCCAATGCTGTTGTCGCCAGTGATGACGTTGACGACACCAGGTGGCAGCACCTCGTTCATGACCTCGACGAGGCGGATGGTCGACAGCGGCGTTAGAGGCGACGGTTTGATGACCACGGTGTTGCCTGCGCGCACAGCCGGCACGACATGCCAGCAGGCGATCATGACAGGCCAGTTCCACGGCGTGATCGAGCCAACGACACCGATCGGCTTGCGATGCAGCTCGACGCGGCCCTCATGGTCGTCCTGCAGAACCTCGACAGGCAGCTCGAGTTCGGCGGTATGGCGCGTCCAGGCAAGCGCGCCGCCAATCTCAAAGCGCGAACCGAGGCCATTAAGCGGCTTGCCCTGCTCGCGGGTCAGGATCTGAGCCAGTTCCTCGGCATGATCATTGATCTTTTCGGCAATTGCCCGGCAAGCCCTGGCACGCTCTTCATTCGGAGTCTGCGACCATGTCTTGAAGGCCGCCGTCGCCGCAGCAACAGCCTGATCGAGGTCCGCTTCGCCGGCAAGTGGCATGTAACCGACCAACTCGCCACTCGACGGATTCGCAATTGACCTATGATGGGGCGTGGCAACCGGTTCGCCGCCGATGAGCAGATTATACTGCTTCACGATATTCTCCTCCCGTAACTTTCGGGAGGACTATGACTATTGCGACAAGGCCCGTCTTGGGGAGAAACGCGCCTCGTCTTGGACTAGAGCGCAGACTGCGCTTCACTCCACCTTTTGTGCCGGCTCAGCGGAACGAAGCAGTTCACTCGGCGCACAATCAAACAGCTCCTTGAAGCTGCGATTGAAATAGGAAATATCGTTGAAGCCGGCCGAATAGGCAACTTCGGCTATGGTCGTGGGGCTGCGCTGTTCCTTGAGCTGCTCGATCTTTTCGCGGGCAAAGCGCAGGCGCTTGTCGCGAATAACCGTGGTGCAGGTCATCCCCATGCCCTGGAAATCCTGCTGCAGTGTGCGGATCGACACACCCAACCTTGTCGCCAGCCACTTGGCATTGAGATCGGTGTCGGTCAGGTGTCTGTCGATCAGGATATCGACCATCTGCATGCGCTTGCTTGCACTATCGTGCAGTGAACTCAAACTTGCCGTCTGCATGCCGGTCGACAGAAATGCTTGGCGTGTCGTATCGAACATTAATTGGCGAAGGAACGGCGACGCCGCTTCGCTGTCCGGCGTCGTCATCATCTTGGCGATCAACGCGCGGAGCATCATCGCCATCGGATCGCTGGCAACAAGCTTGCGGGCCACATCGAAGTCCATCCGACTGTCCGAATACATCAATTGCCGCGGCAGATGCAGAGACATATGATTGGAGAAATGGCCCTGAAAATAGAAGGTAGTCGGTCGCGTGGAATCCACGAGAATGCATTCGCCGACATCAAGGATGTTCTGCTGGCCGGAATGTTCCACCCCGCAGGCTCCCTCGAGCTGCATAATCAGGAACAGATGTTCATTGGCATCTCGGCGAATGTCATCCCAATCGCGATGAACAAAATCGAGATCGTTGGAGACATGGGCAAATTCCATTCCACAGACGTCGATGCGGCTCGCGGTACCAATCACGCTATCGCCGCGTTTCATCAAATGTGGATTGAAATTTCCGCAAATACTCTGAAGGTCATCGACCCATTGATCGTAAGGGGTCGGCAGCCGGTCGCGATGTACGAGACTACGGTTCTGTAATAGGTCCAACTCTGCCTCCCAACAGTGCCAGTTAAGCTAAAGATTGCTACAGGCGGACCGGATCGTCAATTCCTATAATTAACACATTAATTAAATTGCGGCGGCGCAATGTTTCGAAGTGCAGCTCATTCTTCGCTGCCCGCTTCGCCTTCGAGCCGTAGCGCACGGTGCGCAGGAACCATAGAAGTTGCGCGACGTTCATTGCACGTACACACACACGACGTACAAGGATCCCTTGACGCGTACGTCGTTTTGACGTACACATAGCCACACTGTTACACCCGAATAGGAGGCGACTATGCTTGCTTTCAAAGACATGACTGCCGAAATCGATGAACCAAACGACGCACGTATGGGCTTCCGTACGAAGGCGCGCATCAAGACGGCAATTCAACGCGCTGCTGCGCTGTCCGGTGTAGACGACTCCGCTTTCACGATCAACGCTGCTTATCAATCCGCCATGACGACGATTGCCGCTCATGAACGGACCCTTTTGCAGCCAGCCGATCATGCTGCGTTTTTTGCTGCACTGGACAACCCGCCAGAGCCGACAGATAAACTTAAGGCTGCTTTCAAGCGTCACAGCGAGACTGTCGTTTCAAAATAATGCCGCAAAACGATGCGCCAAAGCCAATCATCGAGCCGCTCGATCCCTCAAAACATGATCGGGCGGCTTTTTCGTGCGGCATTGAGCAGGTCGACAACTTCTTTCAGAAGACCGCAAACAAGCTTCAGAAGAGCGACAATCTTCGTGTTTTCGTGATGACGCAAGACGGCGGCCCGGTGATGGGCTTCTACGCCATCAACAGCCACGCTGTTGATTATACGGAGCTTCCGAAAAGGTTTGCCCGCGACCGGCCCGGACATGGGTCAATTCCCGCGGCCTACATCTCAATGATCGGTCGCGACTTGAAATTCGCTGGAAGCGGATACGGCGGCGACCTGCTGATCGATTGCTTGACGCGAATAGCGCGTATCTCGGATGACATAGGAACGGCAATTGTCATGCTCGATGTCCTGGATTGTGGTGATGCAGAGCGGACCGAGAGACGAGTAAAGCTTTACAAGGAATACGGCTTCCAGCCTCTGCCGACAAACGCGATGCGGATGTTCATCCCAATCGCGACGATCAAAAAGATGTTCGACTAAACCCCTGCCGCTCATGGAGTTCTCGACGGGTCTGTCGTAATTTCGTCATGAGGTTAGAAGGTGAGGTCTCGTCGACTTCAATGATGGTTGCGGGAGGGCGCAACCATCAGAACTTGCGAACACAAAAAAGCCGCCCGGTTGGGGCGGCTGATATGCGCGACTTGGTATCGCAATTTGAGATGGTTGCGGGGGCAGGATTTGAACCTGCGGCCTTCAGGTTATGAGCCTGACGAGCTACCGGGCTGCTCCACCCCGCGTYGAGCGMMRATCCGTTTGGATTTGTCGCGCTTGCGTAACCGCGCGAGCGATTATGCATCCTGTTTGAGCAAATTGCGAAGACAATTTGTCTCAACTGTTGTTTCTGTTCTGTYGRCGTGCCCGAACGCGGAAAGGACCGCTTTGGGCGGCCCTTTGTATTCGGCTTGGGCCGT